>VXPS01000234.1:0-20521 GCA_009839425.1 Chloroflexota bacterium | reverse complement strand
TATTAGTGACCCTCGTCTTCGTGGCCTTCACCCTCTTCCTTTTCGCCTTCTCCCTCTTTCTCGTTGTAGTGTCCGTCGTGGTCGTGTACTTCTCCCTCTTCCTTCTCGCCTTCGCCTTCCTTCTCGTGGTCGTGGCCTTCGCCTTCTTCCTCGTGGCCCTCGCCCTCATGGTCGTGGCCTTCGCCCTCTTCTTCGTGTCCTTCGTCCTCGTGGCCGTGCGCGCCCCCTTCGATCGCCTGGGATTCGTCGGCCGCTTCCAGGACAACCCGCGTGTCGCTGTCTTCCAGCGCCTCAAGGGCTCGCTCGAGCCAAGGCTCAAGCTCCAGCCCGTTCATTACCACCAGGTCCGCCGCCCCGATCGTCCGCAAGTCCGAGGCCGTTGGCTCAAACCCATGCGCTTCGACGCCCGGCTTAACCAGAACCGTGACCGTTACCTGCTCGCCGCCAATTCGTTCCGTGAAGTAGCCCAGCGGATAGATACTGGCGACGACGGACAAGCCTTCGTCGTCGTCCGCGTCCTCGCCGCAAGCGATAAAGGCAGCCAATGCCAAGAGAATCATGGCAATAGACGCCAAGCTTCTGATCCCAAGTCTCATCGCGCTAGCCTCCGTTGTCGGCGGTTGAGCGGGCCTTATCGGCCCCTTCTTCTTGCAGGCAGTCCGGACAGTTCACGTAGAAGTCGACCTGGTGCCCGAGCACTCGGCCCGGAATCTCGGCGCCCAATTCGCAGAGCAGTCGTTCGAGTTCCGCACTGCGAAACTCTTCGACCGTCTCGCACGACGAGCAGATGAGATGGTGGTGATGCCACGAATGGTCGATGGAGTAGCGGGGCGATCCGTCGGGAAGCAGCGCCTTACACAAGACCCCAGCCTCCGCGAGGAGCCTGATGGTGCGGTAGACCGTCGCGCGCCCAACCCCGGGGAGCTCCTCGTTGATCGACTCGGCGCTAAACGCCCCCCGCTTGCTGGCAAGCAGCCGCGCCACCTCACGACGCGGTTGCGTGACGCGACAGCCCAATCGGTGGAGCATGTCGTCGACACGATCATCGACCGAACCGCTGGCGATCATAGTCGTGCTACCAAGTCTCGACGCTAGTGAGACCGAGTATCACCTCATGTGAATGGCCGTGCAAGCCATCGCCACCAGACCGATGGGTTGGGCTCGCCGGGGGCCCGATGTGGGTCGCACCGTCAGAGACCGTGCACGGCTGTTCGCCAAGCCCTAACTTCACGCCGGGCCGCCATCATCGGCGTGCTGTCGCCGCATGGCCGAGCGATGGTGCGCGGGCACGCCCGGAGGGATTCGAACCCCCGACCCCTGGTTCCGAAGACCAGTGCTCTATTCCGCTGAGCTACGGGCGCGTGTACCCGCGAGTCTAGCGGCCTGGATAGCCGAAACCCGCCCAAGAACACAAACGCCCCGTACTCAGTCCTGACACGGAGGCCGGGACATCCCGGCGATCACTCCCCTGCCAGGCTCCGGCTCAAAATACCCTCGAATCCGGCAGCCTTCGCAGGTCAGGCTTCGAGGCGTTCCTTGATCGCGTTCATCCAGGCTTCCCAGCGATCGGCGAATGCCTGGTCAATGTCCTGCCGCTCACCACGCAGGGCGCCGAAGCCGGACTGGATCACGTCAACCCGACAGCCGCCATCTTCTTCGCGGAAGAAGTCAAACGACAGCACGCTGGGCCAGTTTTGCACCATGCGCCAGGTCAAACGCACACCCCGGTCATACTCGCCAATACGCCCGATGGCCGGGCCCAGTTCCGGGTCGCGGAATCCGATGCGTCCGCCGGAGCCCGGTGTGAGGCGCAGGCGTTGCAGCGGCACAAGGCATTCGGACAAGAGGCCCTGATCGACGAGCGCGTCGAAGACGGCCTCCGGCTGCGCGGCGATGACGTACGTCTGTTCAACAATGATGGACCGGCGGTCGGCCATGCGTCCCCCTCAACTGGCCCTGAGTTTCCGAGCCGAACGGCGCACTGTACAACGGATGGCGGGCTACGGGCGGGCAGCGTCCCACAGCGCCTGCAAAATGCGTTCAGCTTCCGCTACGTCTCCAGTCCGCACAATCAGCTTGTGCTGGATGCCGTCGCCCATGAAGCTGGCGGGCAGCGCGGGCACGGCGCGCGCGGGGATGCCGTGGTCGCCCAGCAGGCTGATCCAAATCTCTGCCACCGCGCGCGTAGGCGCCGTACGGATCGTGCGCTCGTCCGACGGCTCCCCCAGGAGCAGGCGGCGCAAACGTACCAGCCAGGGTAGGGCCATCGAGGATGGAGCGGAGCGGCGGATAGCTTGCAGCTTAGCGACTCCGGGCGAGACTCGGTGAACCGAACTGGTTAGCCAGCCGGGACATCGTTAGGCGGCTGGCCGATCTCGCCGGCGGACGGCGGGTTGGCAGCGGGTGGCGCTGGAGCGACAGGGGCGTCTGGACGCGCTTCCACCGAGTTGACGAACAACAAGTAGCCGGTGCCGCCGCGAATGCCCGCAAAGTCGCGCCACGTCCACACGGCTGGATCGACCGCAACGCCGCCAACGAGCACCTCCCAATGCAGATGCGGTCCGGTGGAACGCCCAGTGGACCCAATGGTGCCGAGCGCCTGGCCGGGCGTGACCCTCGCCCCGGTAGCGACGTCGATACGCTCCAGGTGGACCACGGCCGAATACACGCCAAACCCGTGATCCAGCACCACGCTGTTGCCACGGATTGCCAGCGGTCCGGCCCAAGCGACACGTCCGGCGGCGGGCGCCACAACGAGCGCACCCAACGGCGCCGCCACGTCGTCACCCTCATGCACATAGGAAATGGCACCAGGATGAAACACTCGCCGCTGCCCGTAGGGTGATGTGGGAGTTCCGCTGGCCGGGATGCCAAAGATTCCGGTCCAGAGCGGCGGTCCGCTCACCGGGTCTACCAGCGTGTGCACGAAGGCACGCTCCTCTGCAGCCATTTGCGGATCCAGCAAGTGCGCCAGGTCAGGCGCGACCGTGAGTTCGGTGGACGAGAACGTCCCAGCGGCGACTTGAAACTCATGCACCTGGGTCAACCCGCCAACGTTTACCTGGAGCCGGCGCGGGCCCGGCTCAGCATCGGCAGCCAGACCGACCAGGGTCTGCCAGGCACTGCCTGCGCAAGCCAGCGGCAGAGCGCGGCCATCCAGGGTCAGACGAACGTCGGGACGGCCATTGGCGAGTTGAGCCAGAACCGTGGCGCCCTGCACGGCCGGCCCCTGGTCCAGTGTCAGGTCCAGGTCGGTTGGTAGCGCGGCGCCGGGTGGTCCGGGCGTGATCGCCGATTCGGGAAACAGGCCCGCCTCGCGGGCCATGTCGCCGCTGTTGGCAAAGATGACCTCGCCGGCCTTCGCCCAGGGAGTATCCGTCGTCCACTGCTGTAGTACGACTCGCTGGGCTCGCAGAACCCGCACGGCGCCGAAGTCCCGGTAAGCGATGGGCAGGCCAAAACGAGTCAACCAGTTGGGGACGGCCAGAAACGCTGCACGAATATCTAGGTTGGCATCCAGCAGGGCCACATGGTTCGCGATGACGACGTCGAATGTTTGGCCGGCGTCGGCGGGCAGCGCCTGGTGGGCAGGCACCTGCCGGAACGACTCCAACCAGGAGTCGAATCCAGCCTGGTGCAGGTTGTCCAGCGTATTGACGGCATTGGCGCGGTCTGCAGCCGGATCCCATTGCAGAACCAGCTTCTGGAATGCCTGAACCGTGAAGCCATGCTGTTGAAATCGATGCGAAATGGGGTACCCAACGACCGGAGTCCCGCCCAATTCCTCGAAAGCGCTCCAAAAGCGGGCGTTTCCGTCGTCCCATACAGGGAATCCCACGCCCTCGCCGCCGGTTTGCGAATAGAACCAGCCGTTGGGGATAGCAAAGTCGGAGGCGCAAGCGGCGGGAACCGGCGCCTGAGGCTCGCTGGCGCGCGCTTCGCCGGCCAGCACCAGGAACAGAGCAACCGAAAACACTGTGGCCCCAAGAAGGGGGCGAATCAGCAATCGGGCCACAAAGAGCAGCCTAGCACCGCGTTGGCACGTATGATTTTCCGACCGACCAACGCCGGGATGCGCCACGCGTGACGCGCGGTGCGCGAAACTCAACCCGCCGCTCACACTTGAGGCTTGATCTTCCGCCCATGCCAACGCTTCGTCCCCACGTCCCCTGCCGACCGAGTTGGGCGCGGCCAATAACAGGCATCGGTCGTCGGCGTTTCCTGAGTCTGGCGGGCGCTACCGGCACCTGGCTGGCGGCGAATGCCGGACCGGCACTGGCAGCGCCACATTCGGGCGACGAAGGGACGAATGCCGCTACTGGCTCCACGACAGGAACGACGTGGTGGGTCAATGGGGTTCCGTCAATCAACGGGATGGCGGCGCGCATTCGCGACACGCTGTCAGCCACCTCACGCGAGTTGCTCTGGCACGGACGCACCATCAAGGGCAATTCAGCGGGCACGCTTTACGCACCGATCTTCGTGCGCGACATGGCGACTATCCAGCCAGCGCTGCCCTACTTTCTTCCACGAGACTTCATGCAAACGCCGGTGGAAGGGTTTTTAGCTTCCCAGGACCGCTTTGCGCCGTCGGACGGCGCCGTAGCCGCCACACTGAACGCACGAGGCGAGGTGGACAAGGCGACGGTGGTCAGCGATGAGGAAACCAGCGCAGTGCATGCGGCATTTGCGTATTACCGAGCGTTCGGAGGCGCAGATTGGCTCCTCAGCGAAGTGGATGGGCGCCGTGTCATCGACCGCCTGGGCGACGCGCTAGGGTATCTATGGGCAAAGCGACGCTGGGGTGACAGCAGCCTTCTGTTTCGCGGTCACACCACCGACTGGGGCGACGTCAAGCGCAGCTCCGGCTCAGAGCCGACCGACCTGGCGTTCGGCGACGAACTCACGCTGTCGCCCTTTGATCAGGCGTGGCACTTCCGGGCCCTGCACGACTACGCCGTCATGCTTGAGGCCGTTGGTCAGCCTGCTGACGCCGAGAATCAGCGCACCCGAGCGGCGCAGGTGCAGGCCGAGACCCATGCGCAACTCTGGCAGCCGGACCGCGGGCATTATCGGGTGCACGCACACGCCACGGACTGGACCGACCCGTTTGACGAGGACGCGGTAATCCCTATCAGCAGCGTCCTGTCGATCTTTGCCGGCATCGCTTCCCCCCAACAGGTGGCGCCCATCTTCGAGGCAGCGGCGAGGGCCGAAGCCGCCGTGGGCACCGACCGTGCGGGATTGACGCTTTCGCCGCCATACCCGGACGACTTCTTCCAGAGCCGCCGAATGGCGGGCGGGGAATACCAAAACGGGGCGGTATGGGATTGGTGGGGCGGCCTGCAGATTGTTAGCGAGTTCGAGCACGGCCATGCCGAACGGGCCGTCGGCCACCTCAACGCCGTGGCGCAGGGCTGGGAATCCGCTGACGGCGTGCATGAGTGGTTCCACATTCCGAGTCGGTCCGGCCAGGGGTCGCCCGAGTTCGCCGGCGCCGCGGGCACGATGGCGCAAGCGGTCATTCGCGGGCTGTTCGGCGTGGACCTCGCCACCGATGGCTACCGGATCACCTGCCGGCTGGGGGACCGCAGCGGCGGGCTGCGAGCGGTGCGGCCGGGGGGCGGAACGATCGAAGTTGTCCAGACGGTCGACCCGACATCCGTCGTCTTGGACATTCGGGCCGACACGGGAACCAACGGTCTGGTGGCGCTGCGTTTGCCCAACGGCTGGGACAACGCTATAGCGTTCGTTGGCGGCCAGGCGGTGGAGGCCAGACGCTGGCAGGCGGGGAACGACAGCTACCTGGGCCTCTGGACCATCGGACCGGGGATTCACTCCATCGTGGCGGCGAAGGCGGCATGAGCGCTGCGGCGATGGGCTGACAAGGAGTTATACGTACGCGCGAGCGAAGCCGTCGTCTCCTGCGCCGCGGCGCCTGGCGAGCCTGCCGGCATGCCCGGTCGTCCCTCGAGCGAACACAGGAGCTGACAGCACGTTTCCAGCGCGGTCTGACCTGGGTTGAGCAACACCGCTGGTTGAGCGTGCCGATCCTGACGGGACGCCGGATGGGTCGTCACAACGTACCGACGTACGCGGCGGCCATCAGCTTCCAGGTCATCATTTCGCTGGTTCCTCTATTGGCCGTCGCCGCGGCCGGCGCGTCGTTCTTCGTGGACTCCGACGAACTGGCCGCGCAGATTCTTGAGGTTGCCAGCTTCATCGCGCCGCGGTCCGAAGCGTTGCTTGACAGCATGGTGCAGTCCGTGACCGACTTGCGCGGCCAGGTGGGCGTGGTGTCCCTGCTCGGCCTGCTCTGGACTGGCTCCAATCTGTTCGCGGCGCTGCGACGGGGCCTGAACGCAGCCGTGGGCGCGCGGCAAAGGCAGAGATACGTGCAAAGCAGGCTGCTCGATCTCGGTGTCGGCGCGGCGACCGGACTGCTGCTGGCGGTCTCTCTCGCCCTCACCGCCGGGCTGACCGTCATTCACCAGGCTGAGATTCTGGGTCCTGACAGTCCCCTGGCCACGTTAGGTGCGCTGCTGCGAGCACTGACGGTGGCGGTACCGCTGGTCATAACGACGGGCATCTTCGCGCTGCTGTTTGGGGTACTGCCCGCCCGGCCGCTGCCTCGGCGCTCGGCGCTGCTGGCGGGCGGGGTGGCGGCCCTGCTATTCGAGATTGGGAAAAGCGTCTTCGTGTGGTACGTCGCCAGCTTTGGCACCTTCAACGCGGTCTACGGTCCGCTGGCTACCGTCGTTGTGCTATTGATCTGGCTCTACTACAGCAGCCTGATCGTGCTGGGCGCCGCCGCCTTCGGGTCGGAGCTGGCACGAGCGGCTCGTCTCCGGCACGCGTCTCGCGACTGACAGGTCCGACGTGACCAGCTAGGGAAATCCCCCTCGTGTCGTTAGGTCCTAGCGTGTCAGGGTGGCGCACGGACGCTGGTTGACCGTATTCGCGCACCGTTGGTACCGTCCGCTCCGCAGGTGCGGCGTCGCTGAGGGAGTCACGCCTATCGAGGATGTTCAGGCAATCCGGGCCGGCCAGGTGGCCGCGCCCGCTCTTTCGGTGAGAAACGGCTTTCGCCGAACAGTTCTGTTCCCGCCGGATCGTCGGTATGGCGCCGACGATCGAAGAGCCAGCGGCCTCACGCGCGTCGCGGCTCAATGAGAGAGACGAAGGAGTGAGTTCATGGCTAGCGTCACCCTAGACCGCGTGACCAAGCGCTTCGGCGAGGTCACCGCCGTACAAGATGTATCGATCGAAGTCGAGGACCGCGAGTTCCTCGTGCTGGTCGGCCCGTCCGGTTGCGGCAAGTCCACCACCCTCCGCCTGATTGCCGGCCTCGAGGAATTGAGCGACGGCAACATCTACATCGGCGACGACCTGGTCAACGACATTGCGCCGAAGGACCGGGACATCGCGATGGTGTTCCAAAGCTACGCGCTCTATCCGCACATGAGCGTGTACGACAACCTCTCGTTCGGGCTGCGCCTGCGCCACACCCCGCGCAAGGAGATCGAGCGGCGGGTGCAGGAAGCCGCCGAGATGCTGAACATCGCCGAGTTGCTGGACCGTAAGCCGAAGGCTCTGTCCGGCGGTCAGCGTCAGCGTGTGGCGCTCGGTCGCGCCGTCGTGCGTGACCCGGCCGTCTTCCTGATGGACGAGCCGCTGTCCAACCTGGACGCCAAGCTGCGCGTGCAGACGCGCGCCGAGCTGATCCGGCTGCACGAGCGCCTGCAGGCGACCGTGATCTACGTCACCCACGACCAGATGGAAGCCATGACGATGGGCAGCCGCATTGCCGTGCTGCGCGACGGCGTGCTCCAGCAGATCGGTCCGCCGCAGGAAGTCTACGAGGAACCGAGCAACATGTTCGTTGCCGGCTTCATCGGCAGCCCGGCCATGAACTTCTTTGACGCGCGGCTCACGGGCACGGCGGACGACATGTACGTCGAAACCGACTCCTTCAAGGTCCCGGTACCGCCTGACCGGCGCGCCCCCTACGTGGGCCACCTGGGCCAGGACGTGGTCTTCGGACTTCGGCCGGAAGACATCTTCGACCCGAAGTACAAGCCGGACCAGATTCCGAACGACGCGACGATTACGTCGGACGTGGATGTGACGGAGCCGCTGGGCAGCGAGGTCTACCTCTACATGCTGGCCGGCGATGAGTCCTACATCGCCCGCGTGGACCCGCGAACGTCGGCTCACATCGGCGATCCGTTCGACCTGGTGCTGGACATGAGCAACATGCAGCTCTTCGACCGCGCCACACAGGAAGCCATCCGCTAAGGACCGGCACGACCTGTCAAGCCGCCACGCTGGCGGCGACCAGAGCGGGGGACGGTTGCTGACCGTCCCCCGCTCTGACTTAAGGGTTGCTATGCCACCCCGTGCCGATTGCCGCCCGAGGCCGGCTCATCGCGAACGTGACTGAGTCGCGTACGTGTCAAGCCACTCGACATCATCCGGGATGCCAACCATTCGCGGTCGCTGAGTCGTCGCGCGAAAATTGCCGAGCCGCCACGCGCGCCGAGCGATCGCACTGACAGTGCTCAGCAGTTCCGAGTCATTGCCGACACTCGTGCGTACGCGCGCTACGTCCATTTGCCTGGTCGGGCTGAGCGCGCTGGTCAGTGGAGTCACCGGAACCGTCCTGGTGGTTGGCGACCCGCTGCGACCAGAGGCGCCGACGCTCACAGCCATCGCGACGGCCACCGTCCTTGCCGCCATCGTCCTTGTCCAGGCCCGGCGTCTGCCGCCGAGTGCCTGGCTGGCATTTGCCATTGTGAACCTGCTGGCAGTACTTCCGCTCATGAGCATGAGCATCGCGGTGCTCGCGAACGACGGCGTGGCCCAACTCACGACAAGGTCCAGCGCCCTGGGCTGGGTGCTTGCCGCAACAGTGCCGCTCCTCGCGGCGATAGCCGCCAACTATGCCCACGCATCAGAGACCGGCATCGATCAGGCATTTGGCGGAATGGTTGGCGTCTCAAGCGCCGTTCTCCTGCACGTGACCTCAGCCGGTGATTCACCGTTCAGCCCGTTATGGGCACTGGCCGGCTTTGCCCTCGGGCTGATAGTGATCGGCGGGCTGTCGCGGCTCCCGCCACGACCGGTTCAACGGACACCCCTGGGAACAGCGTGGCGTTCATTCCCATACGCCGCAGCATATTTAATGGCGATAATCACGGCGGTGCCCGCCGCTCCCCGACATGAACTCGCCACGTCTGCGGGCGCCCAAGTCTTGGCCGCAACGATTGCCGGCTGTTTGATTGTGCTTTCCTTCGCCCTTTGGCGGGCAGAGTCCATTTCAACAAGCGTAGGTCAATGGCATGGCTTCAGGATCTCGTTACGCGGTCTGTTACCTGTAACCACGACACTGACGCTCTTCATCATTGGAGGACTACAGGCTGCGTCTTACTCCGCAGTTACGATAGACGATTTGGGGCGTTTCGTGGTCACAGCTGAAACCCTTGCCACCAAGCTGGAGTTCCCGTTTTGGGGAGACTATTGGCTGCTTCCAGGCATGCCCGTGTTCTTGACGCTAGCTTTTGCATTGCTGGGTTACACGTATCCGGCCGCTCTAGCACCGATGTTCGTAGCGAACACTTTGCTTCCATGGCTGATCTACCGAGCCTCAATTGCTATGGGGGCTCGCAGGGCACCTGCATTCGCTCTCGCCGTGCTCGCCGTGATCTTGCCTCCCATTCAGATTTACAGCCTGGGATCTGCCGAACCAGATCCAGTCTTTATCGCCCTCCTGGCTGGTGCCGTTTGGGCGTTCGCCCATGCCATCACATCACGGCATCCACGCCATTCATTGCTTGCGCTTGGGACATTAGCCGCCGTGCTCACGGCCACGCGGCCCGAAGGCCCACTCTACGGCGGGATCCTCGTGCTGGGGTCTCTGTTCGCCACCCGGTCTCGATGGGCAATCGCCGGCAGCACGATCTTCGGCACGCTACTTCTTCCACTTGTCGTCTACAGCCTCGTACATATCGGCCAACCGTGGCCAACACCTCGCGAGGCTTTCTCATACGACTCTCTGATGCATAATTCCGGCGTGATCGGTGAATTCACATTGCCTCGACTAAGCAAGATCTTGCTCCTGAACGACTTCAGGTTTCCTCTTATTATATCGATAATTGTCGCCCTTTTCCTGCTTGGCGCCTTTCGCACATCACGTCACCACTGGGCATTCGCCGCCTTACCGTGTGCGGCAATTTTCAATATCATAATCTCGCTGTCGATTGTCAATAGCGGAACGACCGAATTGCGCGTCACGCTAATCGAGGACTTCGTACGTCATCGAGTTTATCCGATACCGATCGTAGCGGCGCTCGCTGCAGTCGGGGTCACAGCGTTCATCGCCCCAGTCAGGCGTAGCGTCACGCTCCGCGCTATTCTTCTGTCAATCGGCGTTGCGTCCGCCGTCTACCTGACGGCGGGTAGTCTCTATGTCCTGGGCAAACCCGAAGGGTTCCATCACACTCCCCGCGTTGCCAGCCTGCTTCCATCCGACGTACACGTCCACGCGCCAGAACTCTGGCTGAACCCCTTTAAGCTACCAGCGGGCGACGGAGATTTCATGGGCTATCGCAGCACGTTGTTTGATTGGTACAGGCCATTTGACACGCACAGCACAACGACCGGTATGGCATATCAAACGTTGACCGGAACCGTTGCGGCATTTGGGTTTGCTTTGATACTTACAGCCGCGCCGAACCGACGATCGCCAGCACGACCCAGAGGAGATCCGAAGCGACGCTGGCGGAGAATGCATCGAGGCGCCTTGCGCATGTGGTCCGGCACCTGATGAACGTCGTGTTCGTGGTACGGGAAGGAAACCAAGGATTCAACCATCTCCGGCATTTGGAATGGGGCACAATGTTCAGCTGTCGTCCACTTCGCACACGCCGTGCGATCTGCACGTCCATCGCGGCAGCGACCATGCCGGGTGACTGTGACCGATTGGGACATATACGGAGTGCCAGACGATCCCATTGACAACGCTCAACAGCATTGAAACTCAACCGGCGCGCGCACACCGCCGAGCGGCGACGAGCTTTTGGGTCGGATTGAGCGCACTCGCCAGCGCATGGATCGGCGCCGTTTGACAATCACAGCGATACGGTCGGAATGGCGTATCAGACTCTGACCGGGGCGGTGGCGGCCATGGGGTTCGCTGCCCTGCTGGTGGCGGCGCCCAGCCGCCGCACATTCGCGTTCTCCGAGCGTCGAAACGGAAGGATGATGAGTCGCGCTAGCCAAGCGCCGACCGTGCTCTGCCGGCGAGTTGCCCTCAGGAGTCTGCGTGGCGATTGAGCCGGAGATGTTCCGAGGTCGCCTAGTCACACATTCGCTAGCGCGCCGTTTCCTATTCTGAAAGCCCCAAACTGCCGGCTTCGAAATACGAGGGACGCGTGTCGCGCGTTGGGTTGAATGCGTTGGTGCTGCGGACCGATGCGTCGTACCGCAATGCGGGGCCGAGCCGTTACTCGGCGAATCTGATTCAGGCCGTGCTTGCGCTACAGAGCGAGTACCGGTTCACCCTGCTGCTGAATGAGCAGGTGCCTCGCCTGCCGTTTGAACTACCTCAGCCCACGCGGATCCTGCGGACGAAGGCGCCCACGTCTCGCACAAGCGTGCGGGTGCTTTGGGAACACTTCCTGGCGCCCTTCCATATCGCGGCGGCGCGGCTGGACGTCGTTCACTCGATGTTGAATGTCGTCCCGCTAGCAGCCCCGACACGACACGTCGTGACCGTGCACGACCTTTCGTTCATGCGTCTGCCAGGGGCGCATCCGACGCACCGGCGCTGGTACTTGACGGCGGCCACTTGGCTCTCGGCGCGACGCGCCAAGGCAGTGCTAGCGGACTCGCATGCCACCAGGGATGACGTGGTCGAACTGCTGGGCGTTGATCCAGAGCGAGTGCATGTGGTGTATCCGGGACACGAGGCGGATTTTCATCCACGTCCGGAAGCTGGCGTCCAGGCGTTTCGGCAAGAGAACCGGCTTGATCGGCCGTTCGTCTTGTTCGTCGGCACCTTGGAGCCTCGCAAGAACGTCGATGTGCTGGTGCGCGCCTTTGGCTTCGTAGCGAGTAATGGTTTCACTGGCGACTTGGTCATTGCTGGGGGCAGCGGCTGGGCTACCGAATCGATCGACGTTGCCGTGGCGGAAAGTCCAGTGCGCCAACAGATTCGCCGTATCGGTTATGTTAAGCAGGAAGACCTGCCGTACTGGTACTGTGCAGCCGATCTGGTCGTGTACCCGTCCAGCTACGAGGGCTTTGGCATCCCGGTCCTGGAAGCCATGGCCAGTGGCACGCCGGTCATTACGTCGAACCGTTCCTCACTGCCCGAAGTCGCGGGCGACGCAGCACTGACCGTGGATCCACGCGATGAAACTCAGTTGGCCGCCGCCATGACTGCCGTTCTGCGGTCGCCGGAACGGCGCACGCGAATGAGCGAACTAGGGCTCACGCAGGCCCAGCGATTCGATTGGACGGTAGCCGCCGAGCAATGTCTCAGTCTGTATCGACACGCCCTCAACCCAAGCTGACTCGCGTGCCCAGTTCCCGGCCAACACCGCCGGCCGCCGTGGATGCCCGCTCAGCGCCCCACCGACGCCACCACCACGTTGCCTGGCGATTCCTGGCCTCGCGGCGAGTACTTGCGGTGGGGGACCTTGCGCTGCTCTTTGGCGCGTTTCTGCTTGCATATACGGCCCGCTACACGTGGCGCCTTGGTCCAACGCTCAATGAGTTTCAATTCACCCCGCTCGACGCCTATTGGGTTGTCGCCGGGCTGTTCATCCCCGTCACGTTGCTCAGCTTTGCCAGTTTGGGCCGCTACCAGCGGCACCGGGGCACCTCTCTTTTGGACGACCTGGGCCGGATCGCCGTCGGGACGCTAATTGGGACAGCGGCAGTGATCGTCGTGTTCTTTGTCTCGCGCCCTGTGTTCTTCTCCCGACTGATGTTTCTCTACCTGGGAACCCTTGGCCTGGGATTTCCCGTCGTCTGGGTGTTGGTGCGACGCGTGGGGTTGGGGTTGCTGCGCCGGGCCGGTTATGACAACGAACGCATCCTGGTGGTCGGCGGTGGAGCGGTCGCCAAATTCCTGATGCAGCAGCTCACCGCCAATCGAAGCCTGGGGAACCGAGTGATCGGATACCTGGACTCCAACGGCAACGGATCGAGTGCCGCGTTCGGCCGCTTCGCACGGCTTGGAACGGTGGACGACTTGGCCGAGGTGATTGAATCGGAGCATGTGGATGTTGTGTACGCCGCCCTCCCCTCGAGCGTGCAGCATGAACTCGCTCCGGTCATCGAGCGGTGCCGCCACCAGGGGGTGCAGTTTCGCGTCGTCCCGGACCTGCTCGAAGCGCAGTTTGGCCGCATGGACATTCACCCCGTGGCGGGGATTCCGCTGGTGACGCTGCGCGAGCCGGAGATCACCGGGTTTCGGTACATGCAGAAACGCGCACTGGACCTCGTGGTCAGCCTGGTGGGGGTCTTAGTCACAGCCCCATTGTGGGCGTTGATCGGGCTCGCAATCCGGCTCGACTCACCTGGGCCTGTCTTGTTCCGCCAAACCCGAATTGGTCGCAACGGACAATCATTCCGGGTGTTCAAATTCCGTTCGATGGTGCAAGACGCCGAAGATCGCAAGCATGAGCTGTTTGAGAACGAGCGCCACCCGCTGCTCTTCAAGGCACCGAACGATCAACGCCGAACGCGCGTGGGCCGGCTTCTTCGTCGAATGAGCGTGGATGAGTTGCCTCAACTGCTGAATGTGCTGCTAGGTCACATGAGCCTGGTGGGCCCTCGAGCCCAGGTGCCCGCCGAGGTGGCGCAATATGACGAGTGGGCGCGCCACCGCTTGCACGTTCTGCCGGGGCTGACTGGTCTGTGGCAGGTGAGTGGACGTAGCGACTTGGGATTTGACGAGATGGTGATGTTGGATGCGTTTTATGTGTCCAACTGGTCGCTGGGCCTGGATTTGCGAATCCTGCTGCAGACCATTCCGACCGTCCTGAGCGGACGTGGCGCGTATTAGGTCAGGATCCGCAACGGTGACGGGTCCACGTACGGCCCTGGTCCACGACTGGCTGAACCAGCAGGGCGGAGCCGAGAACGTGCTGGTGGAAATGCACCGGATGTTTCCGTCGGCTCCGGTCTTCACCGCGTTTTACGAGCCCACGCTGGTCGACCCGGCCTTTCGGCGCCTGGACATTCGCCCGACCTGGCTCCAGCGCTTCCCCCTGTGGCGCACCAACCACCAGGCGCTTCTGCCGTTCTATCCGCTGGCGTTCGGTGGAGTGCGGATTCCCAACGCCGACCTGGTATTGAGCAACTCCAGCGCCTTTTGCAAAGGGGTCCGCCCAGACCCAGGGGCGGTGCACGTGTGCTATTGCCTGACGCCCACACGCTTCCTGTGGATGCCGGACACCTACCTTTCCGGCGAACGAGCACCGGTCTGGTCGCGTCGCCTCTTGCCGCCGCTGCTGGCCTGGGCACGCCGCTGGGACCGTAGTGCGGCGCAGCGGGTCACCCAGTTCCTTGCCATCTCCAGGGCTGTGGCCGAACGCATTGAGCGCTTCTACGGGCGGCCGTCCCGCATTGTGTACCCACCCGTCGATGTGGAGCGCTTCACTCCCACGACCGACGTGGGCGACGCGTTTCTAATCGTGTCACGCCTGATTCCCTACAAGCGCATCGATCTGGCGGTACGCGCCTGCACTGAACTCGGGCTACCGCTGCGGATCGTGGGGAGCGGGCGCGGCGAAGCTGACCTGCGGGCGCTGGCGGGGCCAACGGTCAGGTTTCTTGGTAGGCTGCCCGACCGCGACGTGAGCGTGGAAATGGCGCGCTGCCGAGCGTTGCTGTTTCCGGGTGACGAGGACTTCGGAATCACCCCGGTCGAGGCTCAGGCTGCCGGCCGGCCGGTCGTGGCCTACGGCTCAGGTGGGGCGCTGGATACGGTGATCGACGGCAAGACTGGCATTCTCTTTCGCGAGCAGACGGTCGCATCGCTTGGGGCCGCCTTGCGTCAGGTTCAAACGATGACCTTCGATACGGATACCCTCATCGCCAATGCTCGCCGGTTCAGCCGTGACCATTTCCGTCGCGCCCTGCTGGAAGCGGTGAACGACACGCTCCGAGCGCACGGCCGACCGCCCGTTCGCGACGCCTGATGTCGACCGAACGCGTTGGCCGGATCCTTGGACGCTGGTGGTGGTTCATCGGCGCGGTGACGATTGCCACGCTGGTCGGATCGCTCCTCTGGCAGACCTTCGGTCCGGTGAACTACGAAGCCGAGGCCGAGTTGCTGCTGGTGCTGGAACTTCCGCCGGACAGCGAGGATCGCCAGTTCGGGATCGAGAACAGCCGGGCGCAGGCGTCCACGGTCGTGATCGACGACCTGGTCCGGCTGGCGCGGGGTCGCAGTTTCCTCCGCGAGGTCGTGGAGGCCGCGGCCGAGGAAGGCGTCGCGGTTGACCTGGAAGTGCTGGCCAGCACTATTGACGTCTTTCCGCTGGCGCGAGGGCTGCGGCTTGAGCTGAGCTGGGAGGACCGTTCGGTGCAGACCATCATCGACGCCGCGGCGAAACTTCTGGTCGAAGATCAGACCAGGTTGTATCCCAGCCTGAGCGAACTGGGAACCCTGCGCCTGATCGACAAGACCGACGAAGCCGCTCGACCGCGGCTGGTGTTTGTGGTTCTGAATGCGGCATTGGCGACCCTGGCCGCGTTCCTGGCGGCCCTGTTTGTGGTGCTGATGGTTGACTGGCGGCTGAACCGGCTGTTTGCGGATGACGTGTCCGACTTGCTGGATACGACGGTGATCGGGACGGTGCGGTGATGCCGGACAGCCCGTCGCCGCCGGAACAGCCGCCGCTGCGTCTCTACCTGGTTGGCGGAGCCGCGGCCGCCGTCATGGCCGTGGTGATTGCGCTTATCGTCGTGCTGGTGGCGACGCCGGTGTATCGGGCATCGACCGACGTCTCGATCCGGCCGCGGATTGCCGACCTTGGGGCCGCCGAGGCTTCGGCACGGTTGATTCGCAACTACGCCGCCTGGGTGGACTCGGAGGCCTACGCCTCGCGGCTGCCTGAGGCAGAGCGCGGGGGGCTGTCCGATGGGGAGATCGTCCGCAACGTGCGCACGAACGGCGATGGCGATCGGCTCGTGGTCACGATTCAATCCGAAGACTCCAACGCCGCACGAGCCGCCGCGACGGTGAACGGATTGGCGGCGTTGCTGGTGGCGGAGGTGTCGACGCCGGAGCGGCTGAATGCTCGGGAGCGCGGGCTCGAGGTGTCGGTGATCGATGCCGCGCGGGCGCCGGGAGCGCCGGTGTGGCCGCGCGCCGAGGTTGCGTTGCCGATTGGCGCGGTGCTGGGCGCGTTGCTGGGCGTTGCGGCGATCTGGCTGGTTTGGCCGATGACGCGGACCTCACGTGGCTGATCCAAGGATTCTGGCGGAATTACCAGATGGCGAGGCGTTGGCCGAGGGCTTTGTGGAGTTGCGCGCGAATGCGCTGGTGGCGCTGGACGAGCGGACGCAGGCCATCGTGACTGTGACGAGTCCGCATTCCGAGGAACCGCGCCGGCATGTGGCAGCGCACCTGGCGGCGGCGTTGGCGCAGACGGGCCGGCGGGTGCTGCTGGTGGATGCAGACGTCGACGGCGCGGCCGACGAAGGTGAGTCGGAAGCGCATACCGTGCCGGAGCATCTGTCGGCTGTGACTGCTGAAGCGGTCCGGGCCGGCGATCCGGCGTTGCTTTCGGGGGCGGTATTTCTGGCCTGGTTGCGTGGCGAGGCGGAGGCACACGACCTGGTGATCGTGGCGGGGCCGCCGTTGCTGGATGTGCCGGATGGCCGGGCGCTGGCGGCTCAGGCGGATGGGGTCCTGCTGGCGGTGGTGCACGCGCGGACGAATCGGGACGACGCGATCCGCGCGCGCGCGATCCTGCGGGAGGCCGGTGCGAATCTGCTGGGAGCGGTGGTCGTCGAAGGCTAGTTTCGGCGGACTGGCCCCTGGTCGGTAGTGGTCGGTGCCCCGCCGGCGAGAAGGCGCTGGTAGGCCTCGAAGGTTGCCTGCTCAGGTCCAGTCATCAGGCCGTCGGGGAGATCGGCTTCCAGGGCGTCGACGGCGGCATCGACCTCGTCCGGGGTGCGGAAGCCGACGAGGGCGGTGGAGATGGCCGGTTCGTCGAGGACCCAGCGCAGGGCCAGCTGTGGGGTGGTGAGGCCGACTTGCTCGGCGGCGGAGGTGACTTCGTCCACGGCCTCCAGGGTTTCGGGAAGGTAGTCGGGGTCGAAGAGCGGGAGGCCGAACGCCGTGCCGCCTGCGCGCCAGTCGCCTTCTTCGAACTGGTGGTCAGGCTTGAAGGCGCCGGTGAGAACACCGTGGGCGAGGGATCCGTAGGCCATGACGCCGATGCCGTTGGTGGCGCAGTAGGGAATGATCTCGTCGGCGTGGCGGCGGTCGAGCATGTGGTAGCCGACCTGATTGGCAATGATCGGGGAGACGGCGAGGCACTCGTCCATCAGGGTGGTGGAGAAGTTGGAGACGCCGACGTGGCCGATCTTGCCCTCGGACTTGAGGTCTTCCATAGCCCGCATCGTTTCGTCCCTGGGCGTGTCGAAGTCGGGCCAGTGGATGAGGTAGACGTCGATGAAGTCGGTGCCGAGGGCCTTGAGGCTGAATTCGCATTGGGATCTGATGGTGTCGGGGCTTGAGTCGCGATAGAAAACGTCGGGATTGTCGGGCTGGGGGACGACGCCGGTTTTGGTGACGACGACGATGTCGTCCCAGTGGCCCTTGAGGGCGTTGCCCATGAGGGACTCGGAGGTGCCGAGGCCGTAGGCGACGGCGGTGTCGAAGAGGGTGACGCCGAGGTCGAGGGCGCGGCCGATGGCAGCGACGGCCAGGTCGTTGTCGATGGAGCCGTAGCGGGCGCCGCCCATGGGCCAGCCGCCGAAGCCGAGGGCGGAGACTTCCGGGCCGGTGGCGCCGAGTTTGCGGTATTGCATGGTTTGGGTTCCCTAGCAGGGTGTTGCCGCACTATGGCGGGGTGGGGTTCGGGAGTCAATCGGTGGGCGGTTTGTGCGCACGTAAGAGTTTTTTCCAAAAAACTCTTGAGGGCGCGGCGGGCCTAATTCCGCCCAATTCGCAGCGGCGCTATCGGCAGTCCGGGACTTGCGAGCGAGGCAGGTTTGCGCTGGCACGAAACAGGCCCGCCAGGGCGAGACGGCGGGGCGGTCGGCCACCCGACGGCGCGACCGGCCCGGCGCCTGAGTGCCGGGATCGGGATGTTGGGGTTGCGTAATCATGGGCCTATGGTACTCTTTCAGAGTACCGACGACAAGTGAATATCAGGGGCGCCGGTTCCGTACCCGACACGGAATCAACCCTTGCTGAAGGGCTCCTGGGCTGCGGCCTCAGAGCAGGTGAGAGGCTGGGTTCGCTCGGTAGTGCGCCTTGGTTGGGGATCGAGCACGGAGAGAAAGCAAGATTCTCCAATCGGCAAGCTCAGGGCAGGCTCCGACCCTCGCCCCCAGGAGAGGGGTTGAGAGCGACCGCAGATCCGAGGGCCAGGGGATTGTGCAAAGGTTTTCGGCGGGCGAGGGAGAAAGATCGGCATGCCCATAGGCCTATTTGCCACGGACCTTGGCTCCCGCCGGCTGGGCTGGGGCAGCGATGACAACCAGTGGGTTGCTCAGGGCTGCAGTTTGGTTGCGAGGTCGCCCAGGCGGATGGGGCCGGATTGGATGACGCGGGTGTTGACGCCGCGGAGGCGGAGGGCCTGGCCGGTTGGGGTGCTGATGAAGCGAAGGGCATCGTGGCCGAAGCGCTGGGCGAATTTGGCGCAGCCGGTGTGGGGTTCGGCGGAGATTTCGAGCACAGCGTCGCCGATGGCGAGTTGGGCACCCGGCGGGAGGTTGTCTTCGCTGAGGTCGATGTCGATGACGAGTTGGTCGCCGGCGAGGGGCCAGCGGTCTTCGGTGCGGGCCAACAAGGCAATCAGGCGGGCGTTGATGACGGTGACCTGGGCGGCGAGGTTGGGGCCGCCGTCGGGGGTGCGAGGGCTGCCGCGGGACTGCCAGCTATCGCCGATTAGCCCGGCTTCCACGTCAAGCTCACCCTCGCCCACGACCTGGCGCTGCTCGACGGCAGGTCGCTGGACGATCATTTCGAGGGGTCCGCCGTCGGCCGGTGACTGGCGGATGTGGTCGAGTCCTGCTTCCAGCTCCTGACTCGTCAATTGGGACTGGGAGTTCACCTGGCTGCAAACCTCCGTCTGCGTCGGACGCGGCCGTCCGAGCGGCGGGCTGTCTCCGCCGATGTGGACTGGCGTCGCTTGACGCTCGACCATAACCGTATCGCCGACTCCGGCCAACAGGACGTGATCGAACTCTCGTGAGAATGTCGCGCGGGCTGACGGCCTTCGGCTATCCGGCCTACCGGGTGCTGTGGCTGAGTTCGACCTTGACGGCGCTGGGGACGTGGGCGGAGCGGCTGGCGGTGGGCTGGCTGGTGCTGGTGGAGACCGAGTCCATCCTGCTGTCGGCGGCAACCTTCGCCGTGCGCAGCGCTCCGGGAATCCTCGCCGCACCGCTGGGCGGCGCGGTGGCCGACCGCTATCCGAGAACGCGGTTGTTGCCGATCACGGCTTTGATTCGAGCGGTGCTGAAGGTGCTGCTGGCGCTGATCGCCTGGGTGGGATTTTCGAATCCCTGGCCGATTTTTCTGCTGATCGCGCTGGGCGGGGTGGTCAACTCGTTCGACATGCCAGGCCGGCAGGGACTGATAACGGACCTGGTGCCGCGCGAGGTGCGGATGAACGCGATTTCGCTGCACGCAGTGGGCAGCCTGGCCGTGGGGGCGATTGGCGCGCTGGCCAGTGGAATCACGGCGGAGCTGCTGGGCATTCCCGCGGCGCTGGCGGCGGCGGCGGTGCTGGTGCTGCTTGGCGGCGCGATCGTGCCGCTGATTCCGAGTGTGCAGCCCGCGACTCGCGACCAGCAGACGCCATTGCGAATGGTCTTCCGCGACACGGCAGACGGCATCAAGCTGATGGCGGGGCTGCCAGTGGTGGCCACGCTGCTGCTGATGGCAATTGCGGTTGAGATCTTTGGTTTTGCCTACCAGTCCGTGATGCCGGCGATGGCGCGGGGCGAGTTGCAGGTCACGGAGTCGGGGCTGGGAACGTTGCAGTTCGCCGCGGGCATGGGGGCGGTGAGCGGAGCGGTGGCGCTTTCGCTGCTGGGTGACTTCCGGCGGAAGGGCCGGCTACTGCTGGGCGTGACGATGGTGTACGGGCTTGGTCTGGTGGGCGTGGCGCTGAGTCCCAGCCTGGCAGTTGCGATCACGCTGGTCACGCTGGTGGGCGCCATGGCCGCGGCGTTCGACGCCATTCAGTTGACGCTGCTGCAGGCGACGGTCCCGGATCAGATGCGGGGACGCGTGGTGGGGGGCTGGCTGTTTGCCATCGGC
>VXPS01000032.1 GCA_009839425.1 Chloroflexota bacterium | reverse complement strand
GTGGTGGCCTGGGGGCGGGGGTTGTGGGGGCGTTTGATGTTGGCGGAGCGGAGCCAGGCGGTGAGGCGGGCTTTGAGGGAGTGGCCGCCGACGCGGTAGTCGGTCTTGCCAAAGACGTGGAGGCCGTAGCCGGCGTCTTCCAGATGGGTGCCGAAGGTGGGGGCGTCCATGGGGAGGCCGCCGGGGTTGTTCCAGGCCTGGACGCGGTGGACGTACTGGCCGCTCCAGAAGCTGGCGCGGGAGGGTGCGCACTGGGGGGAGTTGCAGTAGGCGTTGCGGAAGGAGGTTCCAAGGGCGGCCAGGCGGTCCATGTTGGGGGTGTGGGCGGCGGGGTGGCCGAGGTGGCGCATGACGCGGCCGTCCATGCTGTCGGTCATGAAGAGGAGGATGTTGGGGCGTCTTGGCGGCATGAGGTTTAGTCGTGGCAGGCGGTTTGTGGTTAGAGGGTAGTCGAGAGTGAGGAATTGGGCTGGCCAGGGTCCGGTTGTTGAACGAAGCAACAACTCAATCCGATGCCGGGCTATCCTGATCCTGGCTCTGATGGTCTCAGCCGCATGAGGAGGTTGCCGCGACGTGAGCGTGCAGGTTCCTATTCCCAAAGATGAGCTGGCGGCGTTCTGTCGGACGCATGGCATTCGCTGGGCAGCTGTCTTCGGTTCGGCATTGCGGCCTGACTTTGGGGCCGACAGCGACATCGACCTGCTCGTGGAGTTTGAGCCGGATCGCGTTCCAGGGCTGCTGGGGATGGCTGGCCTGGAACTGGAGCTGTCAGACCTGTTGGGGGGACGGAAGGTTGATCTCCGCACGCCGGAGGATCTGAGTCGCTACTTCCGTGCCGCTGTATTGGAAGAGGCGGAGGTGCAGTACGCGCGGGAGTGACGACATCCGGTTGCTGCACATGCGCGACTCGGGGCGCGACGCCATGGCGATAGCGGACGGCCGAACTCGGGAGGATCTGGACAGCGACCGACAACTCGTGCTGGCGCTTTCTCACGCCGTTCAGATCATTGGCGAAGCCGCGAACCAAATTAGCGACACTACCCGCGATGCCACGCCGAACGTTCCATGGATCCGCATCATCAACATGCGGCATCGGCTGGTTCACGACTATTACCGCATAAATCTGGACGTGCTCTGGCAGACGGTGCAGGTGGAGATACCGGACCTGATCGCCAGGATCGAGCCGCTGCTGCCCGCGGAAGCTGACTGACGCGGACCGACCTTGATAGACGGGCGAGTCTGGCGAGGGCGGCGGACAAGGGCGGCGAGGCGGCGGGGAGGCCTGCCCGCGAAGGCTTGGTTGGTGAGGGCTGTGTGGTTCGACACGGGCCGCCGAAGACGGCGGGCCGGCTCACCACGAACGGGGGGCCGGCAGTCGATTGGTGCGCGGAAGACGGGCGGGTCGGGGACGCCGCCCCTACGCAAGATAAGACTGGATCCCGGCTGAGGACGCCGGGATGACGGAGGGGGTTAGCAGGTGGGTTGGTATTCGGTGGGTTTGAAGATGCCGGCGGAGAGCTGGAGGTGGCGGACGTAGCAGATGATCTGGTTGACCTGAGGCTCGGAGACGCCGGGGACGGGGAGCATGTTGCCGAAGGTCCAGTGGTGCTGGCGGACGCCGCGTACCACGGCGAGGTGGAAGGCGGCGTCGCCGTGGTGGCCAGGGTGGTAGATGCGGTCGATGAGCGTGGGGCCGAGGTTGGTGCCGGCGGCGGCCTGGCCGTGGCATTGGGCGCAGTGGGTGTTGAAGACGGTTTCGCCTTGCCTTGCGGCTTCGGTCAGCTCAGCCGGTGCGGCGACAGGTTGCTGCGCGGCGTCGTGACCGGTGTGGCGTGTGGCGGTTTCGCCGCAGGCGATGAGGGCGACGAGTAGAACAAAGAAAAGTGGGAGGGACGCCATGGTGGTGGGATGGCGCCCCTCCCGAGATGCCCTGGCCGGGGGAGCGCAGGGCGCCTTCCGGGGCGTCGGAAGGCAACTGGATGTCATGTGAGGCTACATGTCGACGATGGGCATGGTAACGCGAACGTTGCCGCCAGCGGAGGATTGAAGGGCGCCGAGGAGGATTTCCATGACCTGGCGGGCTTCGATGGGTCCGCAGGTGGGGGTGCCGCCGTTGTTGATGAGCTCGATGAGCTCGACGACGGCGCCGGCGATGTGGCCCTGGGTGTACTGGGTGTGGGGAATGTCGGAGGTGACCAGAACGCGAGATTCGTTCTGGGTGGTGAGGGTGGCCCGCTCCTGGGTGACGCGCAGGATGCCATCGCTGCCGAAGACGTCGACATCAAAGACGTTGGGCATGGGCTTGCACATGTTCCAGAAGGCGCGGACGTCGTTGTCGTATTCGATGAGGATGCTGACGGCGGGGTCGGTGTCGGGGTCGTGGCCGCCGTCGCTGGCGTAGCGGGGGCCGTAGTCCTCGAAGTTGATTTCGTTGACGGCGTAGACGGCGGTGGGGTTGCCCTGGGCGTACCAGTTGATGGTGTCGCACATGTGGGTGCCGTTGCGGAAGAGCATGGCGCGGGGGCCGCCCTGGTTGGCGACGACGCGCTTGACGTCGCCGATGGCGCCTTGCTCGATGAGCTGGGCGGCCTGGACCCAGGGAAACATCCAGCGGCGGGAGTGGTCGACGAGGAAGGGGATGCCGGCCTTGGTGACGGCATCGATGATGCGGTCGGCGTCGGCGAGGGAGGAGGCGATGGGCTTTTCGCAGAGGATGCCCTTGACGCCGGCTTCGGCGCCGTCGATGCAGATCTGGGCGTGGACGTTGTCGCCGGTGACGACGCTGAGGATGTCGAGGTTTTCCTTTTCGAGCATCTCGACGTGGCTGGTGTAGGTGTTGACCTCGGGGAGGGCTTCGTTCCAGTCGGCGTTGAAGTTGGCGATGGCGCCTTCGTCAAGGTCGCAGACGGCGACGACTTCGGTGTCGGCGACATGGTGGTAGGCGGCCACATGGGAGTGGGGCATGGCGGTGCCCCAGCCGGGTTCCGCTCCCTGGGCGGCCGGCCGCTGGCCGATTCCGGTAAGTCCCACAACGCCGGCGCGCATTTGATCGCTCATGAGTGCCTCCGTGGCAACCCGCACGCCGGGCCGAGCCGGCGGCTGGGAACTGATTGTACGGCGCGGCGGGCTAGAGGGCTTTGAGGGCCTGGACGATGGCGTTGGCGGTTACGAGGTCGTGGATGCCGGAGTAGATCTGCTTCCAGCGAACGATGCCGTTGGTGTCGATGACGAAGGCGGAGCCGGTGGCCAGGTTGTCACCGTAGAGATTCCAGACTTCGTAGGCCTTGGGAACTTCGGTGGAGAGGTCGTAGGCGACCTTGAAGGGGACGCCGAGGCTGTCGATGGCCCACTTG
>VXPS01000034.1 GCA_009839425.1 Chloroflexota bacterium | reverse complement strand
GGCGCGGGTGCGCACTTCCGTTGAATCGCAGGCAGTAGGCGGGCATGAACGTCAGCCCGCGGGCGCCGGCGGTCTCGACGACTCCGGCCACTTCGGTCGCATTCAACCCCGCCGGCTTCTCCACCAACACGTGCAGGCCGGATTCAAGGCAGGCGTTGGTGATGGGCACCAGGTCGTCGTGCGGCACGGCGATCACCGCCGCGTCGGCATAGTCGCCGGCCGTCAGGGCCTCGACGCTGGTCAGGACTTCGGCCACGGTATGCGCGGCCTTGCGAGCGGCCGCGGCGTCGACATCGACACAGGCGCTCAAAGCGACGCCGTCGGTGGACCAGACTGCGGATGCCATGCGCGTACCGCCGTGAGCCCCACACCCGATCAGCGCGATACGAAGGTCAGTAGACATTGAAGGGCGGTGCGACGGTGCCAGGTCGCCGCATTCTAGGCGACGCTAGAAGTCGCGACGGCTGAAGCTGTGAACGGCGAACCCAAGCGCCAGCGCCAGGTGCAGCCCAGCGATGAGCAGCATCCAGCCAGACGGCGGGTTGCTGGCGCCAAACGGGCCGGCACTCAGCTCGCCGGCGAAGCCGCCGGTGGCCAACTGGGCACTGGCCATGTCCCAGATGGCGCGGGTAGGAACCAGGACGCTGCTGAAGACGCCAAGGTTGAACATGACCGCGCTTTCCAGCACGTCGCCGATCTGCTCGATCACGCCGCCGATCAGCGCTGTCGCATACAGCGTGAAGACTATGACGCCGTTCGGCAGCGGGCTCAGGCGGGAGCTTCCCGCCAGCGCCAGTCCGATCAGCAGCATCGAGGCGAGCAGCATGAGGAACGGACCGGACCAACTGGCGCCGACAACCTGGCCGGTGATGACGGCCACGACCAGAATCATGAGGCTGGCCGAGACACCGATGAATACCGCCAGCATCAAGGTGAAGCCAACGAACTTCCCCAGCACGATTTCGCTGCGACGCACCGGCCGCGCCGCAATGGCGTGCAGCGTGCCCTGGTCCACCTCGCCCGACAGGGCCCCGACGGACAGGAAGACGGCCAGCACCGAGGCGATGAAGTTGAGGCTCCAGAGGCCGCCGACGAGCATCAGGTTCACAACGCCTTCCGTCAGCCCGGGCGGCCCGCCCGGGGTGTTCTGCAGATCGCGATATCCGAACCACACGCCCACGCCGTAGAGCACCAGGTAACCGAACGTCAGCAACGCCGCCGCCAGCACCACGCGTCGCCGCAACGCCTCGCGAAGCGTGAAGAACGCGATCAGGTGCGTGCTCACACGTCACCCCGTTCGGCGACGCGGACGAACAGGTCCTCCAGCGAGTCTCCGACCTGCCGGACGTCGTAGACGGGCACGCCGGCTTCGACGATGCGTTGCACGAGCGTCGCCGTCTCGCCATCGTTGGCCACGCGCACGCGGAGTCGTCCATCGAGCGTGCGAACCTCAGCGTGGTCGAGGGTCTGGCGGGCGGCGGCCTCGGCGCCATCCCCAGCGCGAATCTCGATTTCCTGGGCGCTCAGCAACGCGTCCAGCTTGCCCTCGGCCACAATCGCGCCGTGATCGATGATGGCCACGCGGTCGCAGACCTGCTCCACCTCGGACAGCAGATGCGAGTTCAGAAAGACCGTGACGCCCTGTTCGCCCAGTTCCCGGATGCGGTCCCTGACGTCGCGGCGCCCAATGGGGTCAAGGGCCGAGGTGGGCTCGTCCAGGATCACCAGGCGCGGCTGACCCACCAGCGCCTGCGCCAGGCCGACCCGCTGCATCATGCCCTTGGAGAAGGTGGAGAGCCGGTCATTTGCCCGGTCCTTCAGCCCCACCAGTTCCAGCAACTCGCCCACGCGGCCGGCGCGAAGGCTGGGGTCCACCCGGGCCAGGCGCGCGTGAAAGTGCAGGAGTTCGGACGCGGTCAGCCAGTCGTGGAATCGGAAGGTCTCGGGCAGGTATCCGACGTCGGCCCGTGCCGCAAGGCTGCCGGCCGGCTGCCCCAGGACCTCGATCTCTCCGGCCGTCGGATGGGTGAGTCCCAGGATCATCTTGACGACGGTGCTCTTTCCCGCGCCGTTGGGTCCAAGGAAGCCGAAGACCTCGCCGTGGGCAACGGAGAGCGTGACGTCATCAACCGCCCGAGTGGCGGCGTAGTGCTTACTGACACCGACGAGGCTGATCGCCGTGGTGTCGCTCACGGTTCAACCTTCGCGGTCTGCGCGAGACGCAGCAGGTTCTCCGCCGGCAGGGGCCCCGTGAGGACGAATTGAGACCGCTCACGCGTCCAGGTGACGACCTGATCACCAATTGGCGTGTCTGTGAGTGTCGGCACGTCGGAGAGAGACTCAGCGTCGACTTCCAGGCCCAGCGCAAGCTGGACCAGGGGTATCTCCAGCACGTCGAACTGCTGGCTCAGAATTGGCGGGACCAGGGCCTGTGCCAAGAGCTCGGTCAGGAGTTCAAGGTCCCGGGGCGGCAGCCCGCTGACGAGCGGGGCTTCGATCTGGATGAGCGTGAGCGGCTCCTCGTCGTCGGCAGCCGCCCAGGTGCTGACCACCATTGCGCCGCCAGCCACGGTGACGTCATCCGGTTCCAGGCGACGCGCGAGCCGTCGCGAGGGGAAGCCGGGCGCCAATAACGCAGCCAGATCGGCGGTGTCCAGCGTCAGCGTGACCGTTCCGAAGGTCGTGACGGAGTGCGTGGGCGTGCCGGTGAAATCGGTCGGAGGATCCAGGCTCACGACCTGAAATGGGAGCTCGGCAAGATCGGCCGAGGTCGCATCCTGGATCGTCGTCGTGGGCTCTACGCCCACCAGTTCAACAACCTCGGCCAGCGTGGGCGTGGGCGCGGGTGGTTCGGTCGGCGCCGACACGGCGTCAGCCGCAATCTCAATCTCAAGCGGCGAGACCCGCAGCCAGCCCAACACGGTGTGCGTGATATCTCGCGCGGGTGCGAGCGTGATAAGCAGGACTACCGCTAGCGAAATTGACCCGACGCTGGCCCAGAGGGCGCGCGAGCGGACGACTTCTCTCACGCCGACGATTCTGCGCCAGAACGGGCGCCGCGAACGGCCAGCAACAAGCCCAGGAACAACATCAGCAGGCCAAGGCTGCGAATGGATAGTGCAGTCATTGATATCTCGAAGATACTCCCAAAAAGGCCGCCGTAGGCGTCCGGGGGCAGCGAGGCCAGGGAAAGTCCGGTCCCGCACAGGAGCGCCACCCAGACCCCAATTGACGCCGCCGGGAACCAGCGCAGATTGTCCGTCTCGACCAGGCGGTGGTTCGCGACGTCCGGCTCGAACGTCGCCGGAGCACGCTCGTCAGGCTCCATCCGGCCATGGCGGCAAACGTGAATACGAAATAC
>VXPS01000209.1 GCA_009839425.1 Chloroflexota bacterium | reverse complement strand
CCCGCCCCCCCCCCCCCCCCCCCCCCGCCCCCCCCCCCCCCCCCCCCCCCCCGCCGTGCCGTGGCCGACGACGAACCGTCAGACTTCATCAGCATTGGCGTCCGCGGCGCGGTCGACGCCCTCGGCGAAATCACCGGCGAATCCGCCACCGAAGATCTCCTCGACGTCATCTTCTCCAAGTTCTGCATCGGCAAGTGAGGCCCGGAGACTCAGCTAGGTCGTCGGATGTCGTGCGCTCTCCCAGAGCGACTCATCCGGTGCTTCCGCCGCGCGACCTATAGCCAGCGCCGCCACCGCCGCCGCCAGCGTCCAAAGCGTCGCCGCCAGTTCCGGCAGAAAGTACGTGTGGTCCACCAGCCCATGCGTCAGCGCCGCGGCCATTGCCCCCGCCAGTCCGAAGGCCAGCGGATCGGAGCCGCCGGCACCAACCCTGCGTATCCTCCGCCAGTCCCGCCAGAACAGCACCAGCACCGCAATCAGCGCCAGCAGCCCAATCAGCCCCAACGACACCCAGGCATCCAATACCAGGTTGTGTGGGTGCGAGATGTTCGGCTCCCGCCACGCCTCCGGCCGCATGTACTCGCGGTAGTGCGTCAGGAAGTTGTCCGGACCCACCCCAAACAGCCAGCTGTCCCGCCCCATCCGCCAGCCGCTGTCCCAGATCGCCAGCCGCGACACCGCCCCGCTATCCCCGATGCGCAGTAATTGGCCGATCCGATCAACGCCCGTGACCAGCACGATCCCCGCCAGCGCGGCCAGCGACAGCGCCACTGCCCCCAGGCGGCGTTTGAGTCCAACCTGGGCCCACAGCGGCCGTGCCGCCACCGCCAGTCCCACCAGCGCCCCCAGCCACGCGCCCCGGCTCCACGTCAGGACCAGCACCACCAGCAACACGGCGAGCGCCAGCAGCCAGAACCCGCGTGTGCTCGCCATTCGCCCCCAGCCCCAACAACACCAACCGCTGACCAGCGTGCTCGTGCCCGCGGCCAGCGCCAGGGCCAACGCCACCGGCGCGGCCCGCTCCAGCACCAGCGCCAGGTTGTTCGGCGACCCGAACGTGCCCCGCACGCGCGGCGGAAACACCTCGGTCACCACCGCGCCAAACGGAATCAGCGCCAGCGCAACCAGGGCCGCCAGCGCCGCCCCCGCAACCAGCGCTGCCAGCACTCGGCGCACGTCGCTGCGCTCGCGCAACACCGAAGCCAGCACCACAAAGAACGCCGCCGGCTCCAGGATCACCGTGCGCAAGTCGCGAAACGCAAACTTCGGGTAATCGGCGAGCGCCGCCGCCACTACTCCAGCCACTACAAACGCGGATACCGCCACCAGCCATCGCCGTGGCGGCAGATGCGGCATCCCACCCCAGAACGCCCGCATGATCCATGCGCCCACCACCGCCAGGAGAAGGACTTCTCCCACCGGCCGGTCAAACACCCCCGTCCGCCCGATCACCCCCACAAACGGAATGGCCGCCACCGCCACCAGCGCCGCGTCCCGCAGCCGCGCCACGGCCAGCACGCCGATGCCAAGCGCCAGCAGCACTCGAATCAGCGTCCACGCCGAGACCACCCCGCCAGCCGGCAGCACCGCGTACAGCACCGCCCCGACCGCCAGCACCACTTCACCCAGTCGCAGCGGGCCAACCCGCCGGTCCATCCAGGACCACGACAGCCGCGCCAGCAGCCGCCGCGGCCCGCGCCACGATCGCGCCGTCCACAACGCCAGCGCCCCAACCGCCGCCCACATCCCGCCCAGCGCCAGCCAGGGCCACGTCGGTCGCGCATTTCCGACCAGCAGCCCGTCCACGATCACCAGGCCCCCACTCGACGCCGGGTTCGACTCGGCCAGCACCGTCAGTTCCAGCGTGTGTGTCCCGGCCGGCAGTCGCGTCGCAATCGGGATCCGCGCCAGCGGCTCCACGCTCGGCGCATACAGGTCCAGAATCGCCTCGCCCGCTGGATTCCGTGGGAGCGCATCCGCCAGCGCGTCCTGCCCGTCGATCCGCGCCAGCACCCGGCCCATGTCCGGTCCCCGCCGCGTCAGTAATCCCACGTCGGTGCCGTCGAACCGAAACGTCACCGTCGCACCCGCGACCCCGGTCTGCCGGTGCAGCCTCAGCGACGCCAGGTCGCTGGGCACCCGTGGCCACGGCCCCGCATAGCTCACCGCGGCGTGGGTCTCCTGGTGCAATCCAGCCCCTGCCGCCACCGGTCCGCCAAGGGCCGCCCGCACAGCCTCGAGATTGGGCCGCGGCGTGAAGTCCTTGTCCATTAGCCGGAAATATGGCGTCGGATCCCGCGCGTCCAGGTCCTCCGGCCAGCGCGAGGCCCAGATCACGATGGTCGGCATCCAGGGCCACTGGGCGCGCGCGCGTCGGATCCCGTCCACCGTCCAGGCCGCCTGCACCTCGATCGGATGGTTCCCCCAGATGCCCGGATCCCCGGTCCAGCCGGCCGGCAGCGACATCCACCCGTACTCCGTCGCCCACACCGGCGTCTGCGCGTCGCCAAACTCCAGCATCGCCTCGCGCCACAGCACCGCCCGCGGAAAGTTCACCCGCTGATCGTCGATGCGAACGTCCCGCGGTCCCGTCCATAGCCCGTAGGACATGCTGGCGGCGATGTCGAAGTCGCCCTTTGCGCCCAGCAGATACAGCTGGCGCAGGAACAGCAGGTCGCTGAGATTCTCGGGACCCGTCTCGATCGTCGGCGCCAGCCCCGCCAGCACAATCCGCGCCTCCGGGTCCGCCGCCCGAATCGCCCCGCCCACCGCCCGCAACATCGCCAGGTACTCGGCCGGATTCGGCGGGCGCCCACCCCATTCGCCGAACAGGTTGGGCTCGTTCCAGACCTGGTAGTACCGCACCTTGCCCCGATATCGCGCCGCCACTTCCGCGGCAAAGCGCGCAAACTCCGCGTTGTCGGCCGGCGGCGCCTGCATCCAGGGGTTCGCTCGCGGATCGAATCCCGGCGTGGCCCAGGCTGGCGCGCGGTCCAGCCGCGCCAGAATCTCGATGCCCGCGTCCCGCGCCGCCTCCACGATGTAGTCGTACTTGACCCACGCGTCCTTACCAAGATCGGGGCGCTCGTCCGGGTCCAGCGGCTCGAACTCCGCCCAATTGAACTCCTGGCGGATCAGTCCCACCCCGGCCGCGCGCAGCACGCCCAGCTCCTGTCGGACTTTCCCTGGATCGGGCTCGCGGTGCAGGAACGTGTTGGCCCCGATGGCCGGCGCATCCGTGTCTCTGATCTCGCCGAGGTCCGCCGTGCCGTACGTCACGCCGCGATCCAGCAGCGCCATCAGCCCCACCGCGCCAACCGTTGCCACGGCCGCCACCGCGACGGCCGCTGGCAGCAGCCAGCCGCG
>VXPS01000140.1 GCA_009839425.1 Chloroflexota bacterium | reverse complement strand
GTAGCCGTGCAGCGCAAGGTCAGAGTTCCCGCTGGGCTCCAGCCCGGCACCGAACTACGACTCACCGGCGAGGGCAATCATGGCCCGCGCGGCGGCTCGCCAGGCGATCTCTATATCGGAATCGAAGTCAAGCCGCATCCCGTGCTGGAGCGCGACGGCGACAATATTTTGAGCAACGTCGTGATCAACGTCGCCGAGGCGGCCCTGGGCGCCAATCTCGAAGTAGAAACGGCCGACGGTCCCGGCTCCGTCAAGATTCCCGCCGGCATCCAGGCCGGTACACCGATCCGGTTACGCGGCAAGGGCGCGCCGCGCCCGCGCGGATCTGGACGGGGCGACCACTACCTCTTCGTGCACGTGGCCACCCCGACCAAGCTGAATCGGCGGCAGCGCGAGCTGCTTGAAGGCCTGCGCGAGACTTTGCCTGGGGGCAGCGATTCGGGCGGGCGCAGCTTCGTTGAGAAAATCCGAGCCGCATTTCGGTGAATGGCCAGTGGGCGGCGATCAGCGTACCCCTGCGGCCGGAAGCTCTGGACGATGTGTCGGTGGCCTTGCAGCGGCTGGTTGGCCGAGCCTTTGCTGTGGAGACCCAACCCCGATCAGCAGAGCGCGACTGGCCGGTAACGGCCCATGCGTACCTGCCTCCCGGCGAGCGACAGGCGGCGGCGCGCCATGAGCTGCTGCTGGTGCTCGAGATGCTCCGAATTGCCGGAGACGGCCTTGTCGGCGCTGCAACAGAGGCATTTGTCGACGCCGACACTTGCCGCACGAGCTGGCGGGAGCACTACGGGCCGCTGGCAGTCGGCCGCCGCCTGCTGATTGTCCCAGCCTGGCTGGATCGGCCACGGGACCAGATTGAACGGATTCCGATTTTCCTCGACTCCGCGATGGCGTTTGGCACCGGGCACCATCCGACGACCCAACTTGCGTTGGCGTCGTTGGAGGGGGCAGTGGATCCGGGCGACGTCGTCGTCGACGTTGGGACGGGTTCGGGCGTGCTGGCCATCGCCGCGGCCAAGCTTGGCGCGGCGCGTGTGTACGCGTTCGACCGAGATCCCGAGGCAGGGCCGGCGGCTGCCGCCAATATTCAGCGAAACGGAGTAGCCGGTCGAATCGACTTGACCGTTCCGAGTTCGAGTCTGGGTGCGCCCGAACTCGCCGCGCTGGTCGTGGCCAACATCGTGGCATCGGTGCATAAGAAGTTGATGCCGGAGTACGCCGAACTGCTAGCGCCCGCGGGGCGGCTGTTGCTTAGCGGAGTGATCGACACTTGTATAGAGGATGTGATCGCGGCAGCGCAGCCCTTCGGACTCAGCCTGCAAGCGGTTGCGGCAGCCGAGGAGTGGCGGCTGCTTGACTTCACCAAGGAGTCACCGCCCTCTATCGACGTGGAGAATTAGGACGGCATAGGAGGTCGTAGCCAATGAGTTCCAACGCCACTGAAGAGGACTGCGTTTTCTGCGCCATCGCGCGCGGTGATATTCCGAGCGATAGCGTCTATAGCGACGATCAGGTGGTTGCGTTTCGAGATATCAACCCGCAGGCGCCGTCACACGTGCTCGTAGCGCCTCGGCGCCACGTGGCGAGCGTTGACCGGTTGAAGGGCGACGCTGAGTTGCTGGGACGGCTGATGTCGGTGGCCGTGATGGTTGCCCAAGCGGAAGACCTGGCCGCGTCAGGCTATCGGCTTGCAACAAACCATGGGCGCGACGGTGCACAGACCGTGCCACATCTGCACGTGCACGTGTTGGGCGGACGTGCTCTGAGCGGACGGTTGGGATAGCAGCCTTCGCAACTGCCTGGACGACCCGGTGGCGCGACTTACACGTGCTCCGAGCTCAAGAGCTGAGTCAAGGAAAACAGGCGACCCCAGTTGTGCGTGGCAGCCAGAAGTTTGTCTGGATCGCCTGTCACAGTGTGCTACCATGCCTAGCAACGTTGGGGGTGTCCGAATAGCCGCACGGCCGCGAGACAACTGAAGAGCTACGACCCAGCCGGCATACGCGGGCTGGGTTTCTGTGCCTTGCGACCAACTGGTACCTTTTCGAAAACGGATGTGACGCGCTGACGCAGTTCTTGTCGCAGGGCTTTCTGACGACCGCGGCCTTCGTACGTCAACGCACTGCATTTTCGTGCCCACCCCACGATTGGCTGCACACGGGGGCTCAGCCCGTGCGCTGCGGCTGTGGCGTACGTGGGCGCAATCGACTCTGTTCGTCGAGGAACGAAGGAGTAGGCGATTCATGAGTTCAAACGGCACGACTTCGGGCGTTGACGAGCGGCACTACGGGCGTGTCCCGAGCATTCTGGGTATGCCGCACCTGGTCTCGACACAGCTTGAATCGTTCGAACGGTTCAAGAACGAATACCTGCGCGAACTGTTTGCCGAGATCTCGCCCATCCAGGACTTCACGGGGAAGAACTTGGAACTGCACTTCGAGGTACCGGACGACGCGTTCGACGAGCCGAAGTACACCGAGGAAGAGTGCCGCGAGCAGGATCGCACCTACCAGGTTCCGCTTCGGGTAAGGGCCCGCCTGCACAACAAGCAGACGGGCGAGATCAAGGAAATGGTCGTGTACATGGGCGACTTCCCGCTCATGACGCGCCAAGGTACCTTCATCTACAACGGGGCCGAGCGTGTGGTCGTGAGCCAGCTCGTGCGGTCGCCCGGCGTCTACTTCTCGGCCGAGATCGATCCGGCCACGGGCCGCCGACGCTTCGGCGCCAAGCTCATTCCCAAGCGGGGTGCGTGGCTGGAATTCGAGACGAGCAACCAGTCCGTGGTGAACGTCAAGATCGACCGCAAGCGCAAGCTGCCTGTCACTACGTTCCTGCGCGCCATTGAGCCCGAACTGAGCGAGGACGCGGCGCTGCTTGAAGCGTTTGCGGACGTCGATAGCGATCCGGAGCACCGGTTCATCGAATCGACGATCGAAGATGATCGTCGTGACGGAGTGGTCAACACCGAAGAAGCGCTGATCCGCCTCTACGGACGGTTGCGTCCCGGCGATCCGGCCACGGTTGACAACGCCCGCTCCCTGATTGAGCAGACGTTCTTCGAGAAGCGCCGCTACGACCTGGGGCCCGTCGGACGCTACAAGCTCAACAAGCGCCTCAAACTCGAGACGGAAGAGTCCATTCGTACGCTTGAGCCGAACGACCTCGTCGCAATCGTGCGCGAGATCGTGCACCTAAATGTGACGCAGGGCGTGCCCGACCACATCGACCACCTGGGCAACCGGCGCGTGCGCGCGGTGGGTGAGCTACTGGCCGACCAGTTTCGTGTCGGGTTGCTCCGCATGGAGCGTGTGATCAAGGAGCGGATGAGTATCCAGAACGCCGCAGAGGCCACGCCGTCCGGGC
>VXPS01000211.1:15839-29460 GCA_009839425.1 Chloroflexota bacterium | reverse complement strand
CGGGGCCTCCGGCAATGGTCGGTACTACCAGTGCAAGGCCTGCGGGCGGAAGCGGCTGGTGTCGCTTCCGGTCCGCCTGCATGAGGAGCATCAGAGCGTGGCTGCGGACGTACTGAGCCGGATCGGCAACAAGTCGCCGGTTCGCGGCACGGGGCGCGGCGTGCGGCTCAAGTCCATGGGGGCGTACTACCCGATCGTCGACTTCATCCACACACGCTGCCGGGCCTACTCGGGCGCGGTGGACCGGGCGCTGATCGACGGGAACATTCAGCTCTCGAAGAACATCGTCCTGGAGACAGACGGGCAGGACTACACGCTGAACTGGACCAGCCGGCTCGATCGCCGGAACGTCGTCCTGAGCGGTTATTGCTCGGTCGACTCGGCCAACCGGTTCATCCTTGGTCTGCACGTCAATCTCGACGAGCGCGTCGACCCGTTCGACGTCGCGGTCGACGCCGTGAAGTGCGGCGACTTCGACGTGGCCGAGCCCTATCGCAAGTACGCGCGTTACTGGCTGCCTGGCGACGAGCTCAAGGCCGGACGGGCGCTCGGACGAAGGCTCCGGAAGCACGACCGGATCGAGCTCCTTGCGCAGATCCGGTCGCTCTACGCCAACGCGGCGTCGCGCACGGACGTCGAGGATGTCGAACTCCAGGTGCACGACGACTCGGTCCACAAGCTGCCGCCCCCGGGGAAGGGGATGCAGGTGCACGAGCCGTACTTGGCGTACGCGCACTGGATGCTGGTCCACCGGATGCTGACCGGGGCCGGTGTCGAGCGGGTGCAGGCCAACATGGACATCGACTCGATGAGCCGCGCCGCCTTCATCTGCACCTTTGCGGACGAGATCGCGCGTGGCGACGCGCACGGGTTCTACGTCCGCTACACCAAGTTCCAGACGGTGGACGAGCGGAAGCGCATTCTCCGCGAGGCCAACCTGGCGCGGGCCCGGTATCGGGCGACGCTGCCGGCGGACGTGCGCGGTGACCGCAAGGAGGTTGCGCGGCGCATGATGAAGGAGCGGATCCGGGCCGGGCAGAGCTACGGCAAGTGGAATGACGAATGGATCGTGCACCCGGTTCCCACCATGAACGAGCCCAACAAGGCCGTCTCCTGGCTGACCGCCAGGGACACGATCGACGAGGACCGGAAGGCGGACCTGTTTCTCGATGCCGGCCTCGCCCGGATCGACAACGTGTTCATGACGACGCGGCGGCTGTTCAGCGCCCTCGAGCGGCCGATCGGGACGTCGAGCAGCCACAACGCCGTCTGGCACGGGTATGCGCCGTACGATCCGCAGATGCTGGGGAAGTACCTCACGATCTTCCGGGCGGTGAGCAACTTCGTGCAGACCGGGGATGATGGCCGGACACCGGCGATGCGCCTCGGCATCGAGCGGGCGCCACTGACGTTCGAGGATCTGCTGTGGCCGGGCCAGCGCATCCCGCGACCGCGGCGTAGCCGCCGGAAGGGCCGGGTTGCGCCGGCTGAACTCGTTGCCCGGGCCCTACAGGGGGGACGGCGTATTGGGCGACCGAGACACTGAGTGTGAATTAGTGCATCAATGAACTAATGATGCGCTATCTGAGAGTTTTCTCGTTTTGGATAGCCCAACTTCCAGGGAGCAGGTCAGGTCCTCCGTTCACTCACCTTAACGGTGGACCAATTCAACGGGGGCAGTTCACCATCGATACCCCCATATGATGGAGGTCGCAGAGACGGTGGAGGTCAGGATGGACGAAAGTTCGCGCCGGGAGTTGTTTGAGACTCAGACTTCAAAGCAGTACGAATTGATCGGCCGGTTTGTAGTGTCGATCTCGCAGTGCGAATTGTGGTTGCGCAATGGCATAGTTTTCATGATTCCGGGAGCAGGTAATTCGGATGTGCAACAGTATGTGAGTATTTTGACGGGCCATAAGACGATGATGGCATCATCTTGGATTGAGGTTTTTGAGGCAATGTTAACTGAATATGATTTGTGGGGAGAGGGTGGTCAAAAGGCAATTTTGGAGCAAGTATGTAAGGATTTTCGCAAGATGATGTCACGGCGCAACAAGTTGCTACATTCTGCTGCGTTCATCGGATGGGCGAGATCTGAAGATCGGGATTTTCATTCAACGAGGTTTATGAAGTTCAAGATATCCAAACAAGAAGGGTTTGGTTTGGAGTCAGATGTGCCAAAGAATACTGATGCACTCGAAGCGTGGGTCAAAGAAGTTCGAGAAACAGAGAAGGCATTGATTACAGTTAGTTTGTGGATTCCGTTTAAGTTGTCTGGAGAGGATTACCGGTTGCAATTTAGTCAGAGTGGCGGTCGGTGGGTTTGTGACGCAAATATATCGGGGTTTGAATGAACTGCAGTCGTCATCAGCCGTGATGCGTGGTTAGGCATGTAGGCCCCATTACGATAACGACTTGGAGATTAGATATGTCCAGTAGAGATGAGACAACATTGTTGCAGATTACCAGATTTTGGGAAGGAGTGACGTTATACGGAATACTGATATTGAATGGATTGGCGTTGCAAGAGGTGTATGCAAATGAGGGATTTGAATCTAGCACCTTTGGGTTCGCATTTGGGTTAATTGTGGCACTACTGGCGAGTTGGGTAGCCATGTATTCGGCGCGTGAAGCGCAAGCAGGTCCGACACGATTTCATTCGACATTGTATTGTGGGGCACATTTCTTGGGAGGGGTGTCAATTGGCGCGTTTGGTATGGCACTAAGTTATGCTGTTGGTTGGATCTAGTAATTCCAGATCCTCGAACTGGAATCACGCTTGTGAGCGAGTATCGTTTCGGCTACAGGTCGTCTGCGCAGCCAAGTATATAAGTCCCCAAAGTAAATTCTTGCCTGCGGCAGAGCGTTTGCAGCCACAAGAACACGCTGCATTGTCAGTTTGAAGCGGGGCGCCGGAACCATGCAGAACTTCTGGAACGCTGGGGAACGCACAATGATCCGAGGACTTGATGTCCTTGGTCTGCGCCAGCTGGATCAGGGAATCGAGCGACAGTGGGTGGCAGGCATAACCACGATTTCATTCCGTGCCAGGTACTTGTCGATTCTCCCGTGGGCGATAGCCGAGTTCTACGACGAGGAACTGCGGCGTGGCGGCGGAGTGGCACGCTTCGAAGAAGACCGATTCCGCCGGATGCTTCGTCGGCTCGAGTTCGTAGTCCTTGCCGCTACCCGCGCTCGAGCGGATGAGGACCAGAATGGCGCCACCTACGGCGTACTGGGACGGGAAATATTCGCAGACCATCTGAGTGAATTGGGCACGGCGGGAACCGTACGTCTGCCCGACGACCAGGGCGGTGCGTCGTATGGAACATATGTGATGCCGTGCCGCTGGTTCGGAATACTGGAGACCGGAGATGGTGCCTTGCCGGTACGGCTATTGCCGCGCGGGAAAGAGCTGCACCGAGCGCGGAGCATATCCCTACAGGGTTCTGCGCTGGTACCCGCAATCCTCCACGGTGGGACGATGACCGAATCGACACTTCGATCAGAGGCGCAGTTTTTCTCGGTGAACGCTATCGACGAACAGGAGACCGAACGTGAGCTCTTGCTAGATGCTTTCCTTCACGAGTATGCGAACAACGCTGAGGTGAAAACTAAGTACCGACGGTTCTTGGCAACTAGCAGCTGGGCTTTCCGAGAGCTCGACACCACTCCGATGTCCTCCGATCAGCTCATCGCAACCGCATACAAGTCGGTTGCGCGAGGAGACACGGAAGATGATGTTGTTATGGCGTGGGCCGAATATGAGCTTCGCAGACGAGTTCACTTTGCGATGGAGTTGCTGCTGGGCGCATTGACAGACACGTTGATGGATTTAGCAGAGGGAACTGTGGATGACATTCTGGACAATTGGTCGAAAAGTGAAGCTGTACCTCCATTGGTCTCCGAAGTCCTCGTTATCAATCAGCCTTGGTTGGATATCACCCTCAAGGACGTAGAAGAGGGTTTGGCAACGGACGTTTGGCTGAAGCAATCCGTGCCTTCAACTGACGCGCGAAACCTGACAGCATGGTGCAAAGCGCTTCTTGCCGTCTGTATCTTGGTTGCGGCACGACGTCAGACGGGGCCTGCTCGGGAGAGCAGCAAGCTTCCCAATCGTGGGAGTTATCTCGAACGTGCGTTCAGTCTGCTTGATGTCGAGCACGGAAGTTCATTGCGCACAGTGCTGCGAAAGTTGCTCGTCGAAGTGGTGATCGAGCCGCATCTCTCAACGACGCTTCGAAAAATTAGTCAGGGGCAGCAGTGCTCGTTACGCTTCTATCCGGAAGGTGCGCTGCTTAGGCCTACTGGTATCCGGGTTGCTCCCGGGCGTAGCGGAGATCGGTTGGAAAACGTCCTGGGCATGTGGGCCGATCTCGGAATGCTCGATCGTCAGGGTGCCAGTTTCAGCTTGACGGAAAGAGGGCGTCGTATGGCTGCAGGGTCATAGCGGGAATGCGACGCGATGTACTGAAAGTGATTTCCTCGGCAAAGGAGATCACCAACGCAGTGGTCATGACTCACAACATCGACTTCGTGTTTTTGCAAACGGTGGTGCTTTCCACGCTCAGTCGCTGTGGCCAACCAACCATTACCGCTTTTGCTGACGGCGGATGTGCTGCAGAGAGCTTCGCTCACCAGAAGAATGTGCTGACGAGTCTCGGCGTGCGGTACCGAGTGGTTCCAGTCGACATGGGTCCGAGATTCCGGTTCCACCCGAAAGCCATTCTCTTGTCTGGAGAGCAGGCGGCGACACTACTCGTTGGGAGCGGGAACCTGACCTTCGGAGGCTGGCGCGAGAATGCCGAGATCTGGACTCACTTTGAAAGCGGGCGTGACGGCGCGGCACCGTTCCTTGCGTTCCAAGACTATCTTGCCGAAGTAGTCAAGCGGATCGCCCTTCCCGGTGCCGTCAAGGCCGAAATCGACGATGCGTTCTCCCCGAAGAGCAAGACGTGGCTGTCTGCGAAGGGCACGAATGACCAGGTGCTGATCGGACGGGTCGGATCGGGACCAGCCCTCATCGAGCAGATGCTAGATTCAGCCGGCCCGGACCCCGTTGATGAACTCTTCATCTGCGCCCCTTATTTCGATGACGAAGGAAGTGCCCTCCGAGAACTCGTGACAAGAGTTGGTGCAAACCGTACAACGGTCCTTTGTCAGGCAGGGCGAACCACGCTTCAGAAACAAGCTTGGATAGCCACAGCGCCTATAGCTCGCCTCCAGAATATCGACTTCACTCACGAAAACGCTGAAAACGAAGAAAGGTCGGCGTTCGTGCACGCAAAGTTCTACGGATTTCGCCGCGAAAACGAGGTCATTGTCTTTTCGGGAAGCGCGAACTGCTCCCGGGCGGCCCTGACCGTGCCGGGCAAGGCCGGCAACGCCGAACTGATGACAAGACGTGCAATGACACTGGCGGCGTTTGAGAAGGACCTGCTCGGGGAACTTCGGCTGTCTTCTACGTCTGTCGTGCTCGCCGGCAGACCGTTCAGCGATGCCGATGACCATCCAGGGGCCACCCATCTACGCGTACTTGCGGCGAGGTTTGAATCGGGTGACCTGCTGGTCGGATATGCGCCGAAGGATGTTTCCGTAACTGAGTGTCTGGTTGACGATCTCGCGTTGGATTTCATGCCGATGGACGCGGGAGTTCTGAGCGTTTCCTGCGCGAATGAACCGAAGGCGGTGAAGCTCCGCGCTATGGTCGAAGGCAAACTGATTTCATCGGAGCCGACCTGGATCGATCTCGAGAAGCACTTGCGGGCCACGGCTAGAGGGAGGAACTTGGCTGACAGCATCCGCGCACGTATCAGGCCGGGAGCGTGGAGCGCCGACGGGTGGGCCGAGCTGTTGGAGGTGCTGTGCAGGCATTTGAGCTACATGCCGCCAGTTCGGGCGGCCGAATCTGGGCAGCATTCAGGGCGCGGAACTGCCGATGAGCTACAGGAATTTACTGCAGCTGATGTGTTTTCGGCCAGCTATCGGGCACCGAAGCTCAATGCCGTCGATCCCTACACAGGCGTCAGCGAGGACGGACATGTCCTATCGCTGCAGAGGCTTCTCTTGCGATGGTTTGGCGCAGGGCAGCAAGAGCCAGACGACGAGCCCGACATCAACGATGACGAAAACAAATCTGAGGACGACGAAATCGTTGATCGCCCAGAGCGTTTGCCTTCGACGCCGGGTTCTAGCGTGGCCCCTACTGAACGAGACAGTTGCCGCATCGCGCAGCTCTTGGATCAGTTGCAGGCGGCGTTGACGAGTGCGGAGTTCTTGTCCGAGCGTGGGCCAGAGCACTTAGCTGCAGATCTCAAAGTAGCTTCTACCTTGTTGTGTGTCGGACTTCGGAAAGGTTGGGTTGAACGCGAACGTTTTTTGGACCTTACAAGGAGAGTTTGGTCATCTTTGTTTTTCTCGTCAGCGCATCGGCGTAATGCCGGCTGGCTGGAGTTCCTATTCGACACGTCTGAGGATCGTGACAAGTTCATCAAGAGCATGCGGTCGGCACAACTCTCGGCCGCGCTGATCGGTTGGTATCTCGCCGTACCGGCTGATGGCGCACAACAATCTTTCGCCACTGTGAGGTTCAAGCTTGCGGCCGCGTTGGCGGTCGGGCGCATGCCGTGGCTATGGCACAGCGAAGATCTGGACGAGTTGGCGGCGGAACTTGGCATCCTGCTTACGCACACGGCTGAGCCCAGGCTGAGTCCGGAAGAGATAATGGTCTGCGCAGAAGCCGAGTGGAAACAGTTGATGCAGCGAGGGCACGCGTTGCGCCGCTTCGAGTCGGCGGTAAGCAATATGTCACCCGACTCTATCCGCGAGAAAATTGCCATAGAAGAACTGCGCCCGGGCGACCTGCTTTGGCAGGGAGAAGCGGGCTTCTACATCATGCGCCATGGATGGTCCCGAAACTCCGGTACAGATGTATCGGTTTCCGAACTGAGGGGCGAAGGCGTAGAGAGAAGGTTCAAAGCCTCGCACATCGTACCGGTGCGGACTCTGCTCGAAGAAGAGGTAGTTCCCCGTGTGTGTCATTTTGGCGACCGACCACGCGAGGTCCTCCGTGAGTTCATTCGCGAATTGTCAGCGGCGTTCACGGCTGGTCCTCCTGGTTCCTGAGCCTGGCGGATGCCCGGTCAAAATGTGAAGCGTGGAGAACCGATTACAATCAGTTCCGCCCGCACAGCTTAATCGGCCAGAAAACCCCGATCGAGTTGGCAAAATCCTCAGGGCGGGCATGCCGGCCCTGAGGCGCATCAGCCGCGATTTTCTCGCTGTAGGTGGTCCAACGTTGGGGGCAGGTCCAGCTCGTGGATTACTCACGTTAACGGCGGACCAATTCACGGGGGGCAGGTCACCGGCCGTGGCTCTCTTCGAGGCCGGGGAGATCGGCCGCTAGCGGGCATTGGTCGGCTGAATCCCGCCCCTTTCCACGATTTCGGCTGGGTGAGCTGGAATCTACATGTTGGTTGCCTTCGACATCTTCAGCCGTGGCGGGTTGCGAACGCGATGATCGCGAGTGTGACTGCGCCTCCAGCTGCAATGCTCACGGAGATGAAATTGTACAGGCGCGGTTGACCTGTTAAGTAGGTGTATCCTCCTCCTGTCACCAAGAGAATGATGATGGCTGCAAGTGCTGTTGTCGTTCCTGGGGGCATAGTGACGCCCGTTGCCATGAGCCGATAGGTCGCCGCGCTGGCCACTCCTGCTACGGCGAATAGTCCCCCGTAGGTGTATGTGAGACGGCGCACCGCCTGTTTTCTTGTGTTTTCTGTTGCTGGCTTTCCGTTCTCTGTCATTACGGCACTTCCTCTGGAGTTTGTATTTCTGGCCATCCGCCGCCGGCAATTCGATTGACCGAGCGCGCGCGGATGATGGCGCGCATCGGGCGGCCGGTCGACCTACCCTTACGCCGAGCACCGGCCGCCGCAGACGATCCTGAGCAAGCGCATCCGGGAGATCGCCGAGACCCGGGTGCGCTACGGGTATCGCCGGATCCACGTGCTCCTGCGGCGCGAGGGCTGGCCGGTGAACGTAAAGCGGGTCTACCGGCTCTACACCGAGGAAGGCCTGCAACTGCGCCACAAGACGCCCAAGTGCCGGGTCGCGGCGAAGCTCCGCGAGGACCGCCGTCCGCCCGCGGCGCCCAACCAGGTATGGGCGATGGACTTCCTCTCGGACCAGCTCTTCAACGGGCGCACGATCCGGATTCTCACCATCGTCGACGCCTACAGCCGGCTCTCGCCGGCAATCGACGTGCGGGCCAGTTACCGCGGCACTGACGTGGTCGAGACGCTGGAGCGGGTGACCGGGCTCCACGGCACGCCGCAGACGATTCGCCTCGACAATGACCGCCCGCAGGCGGTCATGGCCGCAACCCCTGCTTCCTTCCGAATGTGCTACAGGCCCGAGTTCGTCAGCGAGGCGCTCGATCTGTGGGCCTGGCTCAACGGCGTCACGTTGGACTTCTCCCGGCCGGGGAAGCCCACCGACAACGCATTCATCGAATCGTTCAACGGGTCGTTCCGGGCCGAGTGCCTGAACGCCTCCTGGTTCCTGAGCCTGGCGGATGCCCGGGCAAAATGTGAAGCGTGGAGAACGGATTGCAATCAGTTCCGCCCGCACAGCTCCATCAGCCAGAAAACCCCGATTGAGTTGGCAAAAACCTCAAGGCCGGCATGCTGGCCTTGAGGCGGATCAGCCGCGATTTTCTTGCTGCAAGTGGTCCAACGTTGGGAGCACGTCCATGCCCGCTCGGCATTAACATTGCGAGTGGACCAATGGATCGGGGCTGGTCATTTCAAGATGCCCTGCTTCACGAAGCGTCTGCGGCGAATTCGCGGCGCGGACTTGCCGGCGAAGGGGGCTCAATTACCTCACCCTGACGCGAACATTACCCCGGAATTGTGGTCTCTGAATTGATAACGCTGTGCATGAGCCGCCGCCGAAATGCGTAGCGCGAAAGGCACCTGCCAGCGTCGCTGGCAGGTGGTCGGCTCGATGCACTGGTTAGGTGTCGTCACGCATACGGGTTGATACTGCCGTGTTCTTTCACGTATGCGAACACTTCCCCAGCGTACCAAGACCCTGCATTGTGAAGCGACTGTAACTCTGACTCAGCTGCACTTCCTTTGTTCATCGCCAAGATGAGGGCAGCCGACTCGCGGACCGCCATGGGCGCTCTCGTAGCCGAGATCACCTGGCGGAGTAACTTCTCTGCCCGTGGCAATGAGGAGATAATGGCCTCTACCGACTGGCCGACGGTACCCCTGCCGATCTGGCTCTCTGGGTCGATCATCTCCAGAAGCTTCACAATCTCAGCGCACTCGAACCGCGCGAACTTGTCGCGCACATAGGCCTTGATGTCTTCATTCGGTGCTTGGTCGTGGTAGAAAATGTCACCATGCCCAGGAATATGGGCAAGCCAGTCGATCCAGATGGGCGGAATGTCGGAAACGGGCAAACTCCTGAACAATGAGATCAACCGGTCCCACACGGCATGATCGTTTGGATACCGTCGGAACAGCACAAGAAGTCCCAGGTACATTTCTGACGGTCTCTGAGAGTTGGCTAGACCGAGCGCGTCGCAATACGTAACTTGCGGTACTTCCCCTAGTACTGCCGGTACGAATAGGGTAGTGAAGGTTCCGGCGGTGAAGAGATTCGCCTGAGTGGCTGGGAAACGTATCGTTGCAGCGTCGACGTTCGCCTTCAGACAGTGCTTGATGTTCACCCAGTACGCCGCCTTCCTCGACGGGACGTAAACGATGCCAAAAACTGGCAAGGGATGGGATGACCAGTAGGAGCGATGGCCTCCGATGGGAAACGCACACGCTTCGGTCTCGGCGTTGTAGTATGACGCCCCAGACTTAATCTGAACCGCAATCTGCTTGTTGAGCGGGCGTTCATCTCGGATGAACTCGAATAGGGCGTCGATTCCGAGGTCGTTTTCTTGCTCGATCTTGATGAAAAGAGAGCCTGCATCTTCGACAACAGATCGAACGAAGTTGATGCCCCCCTTTGAGGTGACTGCGGAACGCTTGTAGGTAGGCATTGCGTGGCTTATGACGCCTAACGACCAAGCTCAGCCGCGGGCAAGCCGCGCAGCGGGTTGGCTGTCGGCTGGAGCGCAGGATTATGTGTCAGGATTAGCCTCGATCCAAGTGTACCTGCGACCATCTCTCAGTTCCTTCCATCGTATGACGTACTTCCCTTCAATCAATACCTCCTGATCCTTCGCTCCAGTTGGCTTCACGATCTTGCCATGCAGCGGCTCACCACCACGAAAGTACCTATAGATGCCATCGGCACGCCCGGAATGGAAGGGTCGCTGTTCAACTACCGCAAGGAAGAGGCAGCTTGAGAACCCCGCCATCTTGAGCTCTTCCAAGAACGCAATGTCTTTGCAAAAACTAAACATCTGCTCCGGAAATTGACCTGCTCTCGGGTACTTGAGTTCAACCGCCAACCGTAACTGGATCCGGGATGTGTCAAAGCACGTAATATCTATCTCCTTTTTCGTAAACGACGATCGTGGAAACTGAAAATAGGACACATTCCTTTCGAACTGGATCAGTTTTGCTACATTTTTCTCTCGAAGAAAGATTCCGAATTCATGCTGAAGACTGAACTCGTTGTAGATTTCGATATAGCCGTCGTTCAGTCGCCGGGCGAACTCCCCGACCAGTGATTCAGGTTTTACAGAGGCTATCATCACGATTGCGTGAGACATCGGTGCACATAACTACCGATTAGAATGCAAATCTGCCTGATAACGGGGATTATATCGCAAAGTCACATTCTACGCGCACGGGAACCGTGTGACCAGCCCCGATCGATTGGTCCACTCGTAATGTTAGTGCTGAACGGGTATGGACCTGCCCCCAACGTTGGACCACTTGCAGCGAGAAAATCGCGGCTGTTCACTCACCTTAACGGTGGACCAATTCAACGGGGGCAGGTCAACACGACTTGTGCCCAAGCACTAATGCCCCATCAGTTCGCAATTGGAACTTCCGTAGCTCGCTTCTGCTTCCAACTTTCGCAACGTTTCAGGCCTCGGGTTAGTCCGATGCATATCGTCCGCATCGTACCAGACTTTGGCCAACGCTTCTTCTAAGGCAGCCTCAAAAATTCGTCCGATTATGAAATCATCCGAGTCACCGCCCAAGCGCAACATTACCCCTACAGGAGTGCTCTGCCTCAGCTCTTCTTCCGTTGGGCTGCCCGCACGAATCGCTTGAAGAAATTGCCTACCTGCCCCGATACCATGCGAATAGAGTCTTTCCGCCTCTTGCTGTTGTCCGCTGCTTTCTCCGAACGCTCCGCATTCGAACGCAGACCACATCGTGCGGCCGAGCAACGCTCTCTCTGAAATTTCCGTTGCTTCACTGTCCGTCGAAGCAAAAAGTAATAGGAAGGATGCTATGCAGGAGCACCCCAGAACGAGCTTCCTCATTTTCCTCATCTCACCGCCATCGATCATGTGGTCGGCCATGCCGACACGGTCACTACGGTCAAACGTCTGATCACGAGCCAGCAAGTTTGTGGCTCGCCCTCAGAGAAGGCAAAATCCACTTGCACGCTGATCGCCCGGCCGTGTCGGAGATAAACGATCATAGCGCTCTCATTTGAGAATCGAGGACCAAAGGATCTCGGAAATAATGGCTGACAGCGATAGCTTAATCAATGATTTAGAACATTTGCCACCCAAGGAAATCGTGGAAATTCTGTCCTCAGAGAAACGGCCAACGGTTTCAATCTCCATTTCCATGGAGAATGAGATACGTCCGGTCGATCTTTTCTGTTATCTCTTTGCGCGATTCGGTGCCCCAAACGGCCTGCTCAGTTTTCTTAGGGGGGATCATTCTGACAACCTAGTGCATTGGAATTGGACCTTGCGCTGCCCAGGCGGCCTCATGGACATTCAGGGTGCGAACTATCACACGAACATTTATCTCATTGGTGACTTCGACGTAGACGATTTCCACAAGGAAGCACTCATTGGCTCCATCAAACGGGATCTCAAGAATTATGGCGCTCTCATGGCGCGTTGCAGAAAGTCCCTTGAGCACTGGGTCGAATTCGTGAACCCGTACCACCGAGTACACCAGACGGTCAACGTACTGCTGGATGAGCTTAAGTCCTTGCGGATCGGCGAACTCTCTGAAGTCCCGCGCATATTGTCGATAACGGATCCCGCCCAAAGGCAGATAGCCATAACGCAATGGAACGACGCTGGAAGAAGGTTTCACCAAGCATTCGGCATCTGTTTCGGTATCCGCTCAATGCTACCGATCATGGGGGAGGCGTTCGTAAACTTACTTCTCTATGTGCTTATGCGTCGAGAGCAAAGGATGGACGATCGACTCCGCGCATACAGATTCCGGGAACCATTCGATATTCGCGTCAAAGGGCTATCGCAGAACTGCCATGGGTTTGCGACATCCATTGATTATTCCCATCCGGCCTGCGGGAAATACCATTCACTTGTCAACGAGCGGAACAACCTGCTACACGGAAATGTTGCAATCGACAAGCTCCAGTTCAATGAACTCTTCTTTTGGGGCAAAGTTCCAATATTTCGTGAGTACCAATCGATGTGGCATCGAGCCTTCGAAACCCAACGCACGACCGTTGGTCTGGACGAAGTCGAACAAGAAGTCGCTGTTGTCACTGACTTTGTCGACTACATATTGTCATGCTTAACTGACCCAGTTCGTGCCAAGATCGAATTTGCCATTTCCAAGAAGCAACTTGGACTTCACAAGACGGAGCATCGCGTTGGTGTCCTGTTCTCAGACCACATGATAGATTCTTCCATTATGTGAACAGGTAGTGAATCGCGATTGTCGGCGTCCAAACCACTCGCTAGTACGCTACGCCGCCCGAGGTACTCGGATAGAGCTGAGAAACGCTCCGGAGAAGACCAAAGAATTCTGATTGCCGTGAACGTGGGTGATCGGAGCTGCTTGACAAGGGTGTCCTCTTGAGAGCTGCGGTATTGACCAGGTGATTGTCCCGCCGCCTCCCCGCTGCCACGCCATAGGCGTCGTGATTCGGGCTTTGACCGCGCGGATTCCGGCCAGCTTATGGTTTCAGCAATGGCCAAAAATTGGCAATACCGACACAGTCGCACCCAGCTGCATCGGGCTAGGCTTCGCGAGCAGGGCTATGTCGGCGAGCACGAGCTGGCGTCATCCACGGGAATCCACCCCTGCACAGTGCGCCAGCGGGCGCATCGTAAGCGTGGAATCGAGGCCTGTCGGTTCAAGGTCGGGGGGCGGCACTTCACCATGTACAAAGAGGTGCCCAACAGCACCGGTGCCGGCCGCGAAACCGACCTCGAGTGCCCTTCCGACCTGGGCTTGTCACAACAAAACGGGGGAGTTGCAAAATGAATCCTTCGACTTCGCTTGCGGCTGGCGCGGCGCGCAGGGATCGATGTGGAACTTCAGCTGTCGGGCATACCGGCGGTAGGTCCGGTTGATCCGTCCCCCGGCGCGGGGGGGGGGGGGGGGGGGGGCCCCCCCGCGCCCCCCGGGGGGGGAGGGGGGAGGCGGCGGGGGGGGAGGAGAAAAAAAAAAAAACAAAATAATAGGCCCGAAGGTCCGGG
>VXPS01000211.1:0-15829 GCA_009839425.1 Chloroflexota bacterium | reverse complement strand
GGTGGTGTGCTGTTTTTTTTCATCTCACCGCGTGGTTGGGCGGGGGGGGGGGGGGGTCTGGCGGGGGGGGGGGGTGGGCCGCCCCCCCCCGGGCGCGGCCGCCGGCCCCGCGCGCCACCGCCGTCTTCTCGTTGTTCACCCGTACCGTCACCGGCACCCGGCCCAGGCGCTCGAAGCCGGCCGTGTGGCAGGACAGCCATGCAAGCATGTCCTTGCCGAGGGCCCAAACCACCGGTTCCTTCCGGCTCCACGACAGCACCGTGTGAAACGCCACCAGATCCACTGGCTCCGGGCCCACCCGCACACCGCGGAAATGCGCCCGGTCCACCTGCGCCTGCGCCCCCGGCGGGGTCTCCACCCGGCGCCGCGCCCGCAGCGCCGGCGCCGGATACGTCCGCTTCCAGTGACGATGCACCGAGCGGAGACTCTCCCCATACCCGTGCTCGCGGACCAGCCACGCATGCAGCGCCGCCAGGTTGATCGCCCTCGCTCCTTGGAGCTCCCGCCAGTGCGCGATCGCCGCGGCATGCTCCGCAGCCGCCCCCTGCTGACGCGAGCGGCCGTCCACCGCTCCCCCCCCCGCAGCCGGCGGTCGTGATAACGAATGGTGCCCTCACTGACACCCAGAAGACGAGCCACGTCGCTCTTCGTGTGACCCCGTTCCAGCAATATTGCCATCGCGTTGCGTGCCTCTCGATCGAGATGGCCCATCGTTCTCTCCCGGCAGATCGTCCACCGGGACATCGATGCAGACCAGACGACACTTCGTAAATCTGGGTGTCGCCTTACGCTTCACTTACCTTGTCGCTGTACACGAAGAGTGCCGCGGCTTCGCGGGCTGGTGCGGCAACTGGTTGAGACCAGCGACCGGATCTGCGATGTGCGACTTGACGCGAACCAGCCGGCCGCGCCGGCAAAAAAAGGGGGGCTCGGTTCCACGATCGCGGCGGAAGTCGAGGCCGAAGTCGCACACCTGATCGGTGTCGGGGATCTCGACGACTTCCAGGCGATCGAGATCGCGGCCCGGCAGGTGGCCTTGCAGCTCATGGGGCAGGCCGTCTGACCTGCCCTCAACGCTGGACCACCTGCAGCGAGAAAGTCGCTGTCATATATCCGGTGACGGACGAAATCATATATCCGGTGACGGACGAAATCGGGATATGCACCGACGTTCTTTCAGTAATCAGCAGCGCAAACCCAAGCTGCCAAGAATTAACTCGGCGTTGCAAAAGTCCGACTGGCTCTGTCTATGCACGACATCAGGCCCAATTGCCATGAATTCGTAGCCCACTTGCCGGCTCATCTCCAAGTCGTAGTAGCTGTCGCCAACGTACGTCCTTCGAGTTGCTCCTCCCTCTGGCAAGGCTCGGCGTTCGGCAACGCGAATAATGTCTGCCTTGCTCATAGCGTCAGAGGAGGAGGCAATTGGCAGGCGCCCCGGCTCGATCCCGATCGCCTGCAGCTTGATCAGCGCCGTCTCCCTCCACCCTCCGGTGGCTACCGCCACCTGCACGCCTGGGTGCTCAATAAGCGCATTGACAAAATCGCTGGCACCCGGAATCTCCGGCAGCAGTCCGTCGTGGGCAGCCACATGGTCCGCCACCAACTCCGTGAAGGCTTGCATGACTGCCGCCTGTGCCATGGAGCGATCTGCGTTTGACCTCGACCGGTCTAGGACTTCATCCAGAATTCCGCTATCCGTCACGTGGCGATAGCAAGACCAATCGGTATCGATAGCGATCCCCAGCTCGGTTCGTACCGCCCGAGCGTACAGTTCACCCTCGAACGATTCCGATTCGACAAGCGTTCCGTCCAGGTCGAAGACGACCAGGTTCATAGGGTGCTCGGCGAGATCAAGCCGACCGCATCTCTCTGCAACGTTGAAGGACGAGCTTCTGGAGCACTAAACGAGCATGAGCTTCGATCGGAGGAAGTCATCTCGCGAGTCTTCCGACGAACCATGGAAAACGCAACAAGGGCTGTCATCCGGAACTACCTATTGATTGCCAGTTCTGAGGCGTCGGATGTGACCTGCCCCTCTTTAATTGGTCCACCGCTGAGGTGAGCAATCGGAAGATTTGAACATGCCCCCAACGTCGGGGGCAAACGCATATCCGAGAATTTTCTCGCAATGGATGGCCCACCTCCGAGGAGCACGTCAAGACCAGGACAGGCGTCGGTCCCGACTCCGGTCACTTGAGCCGGGCGATCTCCTTCCATTTTCCGCCCTCAATCACTGAAAGGATGACCTCGTCGGAGCCCTGATGGTCATCGGCCGAATAACTCACGTGGTTGTCGACGATCGGATCGTAGTAGTCGAGGCTCTCCATCGCTGCGAGGAAACTGTCGACCGAGAGGTCACGCCCCGCCTTCTCCAGCGCCCTGGTCAGTCCGGTCGCGGACGAGTAGCCGAGGAGCGCGCCAGTGCCCGGGAATTCGCCGTGCGCCTCGCGGTAGGCCGCGATGAACGCGGCCGGTTCCGGCTGGTCGGCCCGTGCGGCCAGATCGGCCCAGCCGGCGGCGGCAAACAGGCCCTCGGTCAAACCGCCGGGCACCTCGGCGAGAAGGGCATGGAAGGATCCAGAGGAACCGACGAATTTGATGTCGTTGAAACCGAGTTTCTTCGCGGTCCCGAGGACTGCGATCAACTGGCGGATGCCGAGCGCCAAGGCGATCATCTCGCAGCCCTCGGCGTGCAGCTTCTGCAGCGACCCGGCGAAGTCCGTCTCGTCGGGCTTGTGAGCGGTCTCCGTGACGTACGTCACCGCGGCGTCGGCAGCGGCTTCGTCGCGGACGGCTTCCTGGACCTCGATGCCGAAATCGGACGGAATGTACATGGTGCAGACCGTGGCGACATTTCGGTGCTCAGCCATGTACCGCGTGGCCAGCCGCAGCTGGTCGTAATACGTGCTGGAGCCCAGGAAGCGCAGGCGAATGGGTTCGTCCAGCATCTGCCGCGCGGCGGATAGCGGCGAGACGTTCGGGATGTTCTTCGGCGTCGTCAGCTTGAAACCGGCGATGTTCATGGGGGTTCCCAGCGACAGGAACATCGCGAACACCCGGTCGCGGTTCACGAGCTTGTTGTACCCCTGCAGCGCCTTCTGCATCTGGTAGCTGCTGTCCTCCACGACGAAGCGAACCGTCCTGCCATGGATGCCGCCGTTCGCGTTAACCGCGTCAAAATGCATCCGGGCGGCAGTGACGGCGGGCGCGCCGACAGCGGCGAAGATGCCAGAAAGGTCATTCACCGAACCGATGACGATCTCGTCGTCGCTGACGCCTTGCGCCGCGCGGGCGGGTGTCGCGAGCACCAGCGCGGCCGCCAGGATCTTCAGGAAGGTCATGCTCGCTCTCCTTGTCGATGTCAGTACATCTGCTCAATCCGCGCCTAATGCTTAAGATGGACGAAGTCGCAGCGCAGTTGCAAGGCGAGTGATCAGCCCCGATCGATTGGTCCAGTCGCAATGTTAGTGCCGAGCGGGTTGGACATGCCCCCAACGCTGGACCACCTGGAGCGAGAAAATCGCGGCTGATCCGCCTCAGGGCCGGCATGCCCGCCCTGAGGATTTTGCCAACTCGATCGGGGTTTTCTGGCCGATTAAGCTGTGCGGGCGGAACTGATTGTAATCGGTTCTCCACGCTTCACATTTTGACCGGGCATCCGCCAGGCTCAGGAACCAGGAGGCGTTCAGGCACTCGGCCCGGAACGAACCGTTGAACGACTCGATGAACGCGTTGTCGGTGGGCTTGCCCGGCCTCGAGAAGTCGAGCGTTACGCCGTTGAGCCAGGCCCAAAGATCGAGCGCCTTGCTGATGAACTCGGGCACGTTGTCCAGGCGAATCGTCTTCGGCGTGCCGTGGATCGCGGTCACCCGCTCCAGCGTCTCGACCACGTCCGTGCCGCGGTAGTGCGGCCGGACGTCGATGGCCGGCGAGAGCCGGCTGAACGCGTCGACGATGGTAAGGATGCGGATCTTGCGCCTGTCGAAGATCTGGTCCGAGAGGAAGTCCATCGCCCACACGTCGTTCGGCGCCGCGAGCGGGCAGCGGTCCTCCCGGAGCTTCGCCGCCACCCGGCGCTTGGGCGTCTTGTGACGCAATTGCAGGCCTTCCTCGGTGTAGAGCCGTTAGATCCGCTTCACGTTCACCGGCCAGCACTCGCGCCGCAGGAGCACGTGGATCCGGCGATACCCGTAGCGCACCCGGGTCTCGGCGATCTCGCGGATGCGCTTGCTCAGGACCGCCTGCGATTGCCGGCGCGCGGCGTAGTGGTAGCTCGACCGGCCGGCTCCCAGCACCGCGCACGCGCGCCGGATGCTCACCTGCCAGACCTGCCGGGTCTCGTCGACCAGCTCCCGCCGCCGCGCCGGCGTCAGAGCTTTTTTCGCACGACCTCCTGGAGCATCTCCTTGTCGAGACCCACGTCCGCGACCAGCCGCTTCAGGCGCTGGTTTTCCTCCTCGAGCTGCTTCAGGCGCTTCATCTCGGAGGGCATCAACCCGCCATACTTCTTGCGCCATCGGTAATACTTCGGCTCGGAGATCCCTGCCTTCCGGCTTGCCTCCTTGACCCGCGTCCCTTCCTCCGCCTGGCGCAGGATGAACGCGATCTAATGCTCGCTAAATTTTCAGCGCTTCACGGGCTCTTCCCCGATGGGTCCATGAAAACCTGTCCGAGAATTTTCTCGCAATCAGTGGTCCAACTTCCGGGGAGCAGGTCACGCCACGAGCGCGCGTTTCCACCGATCTTTTGGATCCGGGGGCTCTTGACCTGACTGCCGTGCCGAAAGCAGTGGCCGTCCCCTAGTCGACTCCAGGGGCCTGTTCGTGCGCGTCGAAGCCGGCGACCCGGACTTGGCGACCAACCACCCGGACCCGTCGCGGTTGGTTCCCAGCCGGGGCGGGACGTCCATAGCGTGGCGGAGGCCCGCATCGAACCTGCAGGCTGAAGCTACCCCGAAAACCTCGGAAACACTGCTGAAATGGACCAATCCAATACGCACACGATACGAAACATTGGCCATAGTCGCGGCAGTGTTCTACCTGGTGCGGCACAACCATGAGCCTGACTGCCCACATGGGCGCATCCGCAAGCGCCAGAAATTCCCTCCGATTGTTCGCCCGGGAGCAAGCGGGCGCAGGACGACGCCCGCCTGCCGACCGATCCGGCCCGGCGTGCCGCTCTCTCGCGTGCTGAAGGACTTCGCATGACCAACCTCATCCTCGTCATGATCCTGGCGATCCTCATCGTCAACCTGCTGTTGCTCGTCCGGGTCGCCTACCTGCTCTCGGATGCCCGCGACAGCCTCGGCAGGATCCGCAACAGCCTGAGTCGCAGTGAGGTCCGGCTCGAGCTTCAGAAAGAACTCTAGAAGGCCCGGGAATGCCAACGTCAGGCCACATTGCAATTGCCGTGGTCAGGGTGGCCTGGTCAGGGGCGTTGCCACCGCTCTTGTTGCAAACGTACCGGTTGTGACACTTCCGAACCGTGGCAGCGTCCCGTTCGAGCTTCGGAAACGGCGGCGACCGCGCGAAGTCGGGGCAGGCTTCTGGCCGTGCGGGGCGTTGCCTGGGTACGCGAAGGGGCGGGTCCGGGAACTGCCGGTGTCAGCCACACGGCTCAGGGTCGTTGGGGTCCGACTACCGTCGCCGGGAGGACTCGGCTGGCCACACCAGAGGACCCTCGTCCCTGGCCCTCACCGCGCTAAGCTTCAGCGTCGGGACGATGCAGGGAGACACGCTGCCACGGAATAAACATGTAAGGAGCTCTAAATCATACGCAGAAAATACGATTGATCGTCTAATGTCCGGCGTCAGGGACGGCCGTCGGATCCAGACGATGTTGGGCCGGGTCTCCCGGGAGATCTTCGCCCATGCACGTCAGTTCCGAGCCGACCCGGTATGCAAGGAGCCGGCCGTTTGCGTGAGTTTTCCATCGGTGCACGGTGCCGGTCACGAGTCCTGCGGCGATGACGGCTGGTGCTGACCAAGGTGAAACGGGCGTTGCCACCATCGGGATCGTGGCCCACTTGCTTGCAAATTGGTCGGCGACCATGGCGTCCCAACGCCTCGGTGAGTCGAAAGAGGGGTCAGCCATGAAGGTCGATCGGTTCCTTAGTCCTGCGGAAGTTGCCGAGATGCTGCAGGTGAGCATGCGGACGCTTGACCGTTACCGCCGTGCCGGGACTGGTCCGGACTACTGCAGAATCGCCAACCGGGTTCGTTACCGACAGCGCGACGTGACGGCGTGGGTGAGAGCTCAAAAGGTCGACACGAACACCCACCAGGGGCTGACTGGCGGGCGATCTGAGGACTGAACCTTCCTCCGCGCAGGTTTTCCATCGGCACCCTGGTACGGGCGCGAGCCCGACCGAACTGTGCCGACAGACACGATTGCAATCCGTGCGCCACGCAGACATCCGGACCGGGTGCCTGCGCGGCCGAGGCATCACGCGGCGCTCAGGGAGATCGCGGACGAGCAGCCACGGCGCGCCGGACATGCCGCTCGCGCGTAGAGCGATGGGGAGTTCCCCGCGTGCGCACGCAAGTGTGTACACGGGCGACGAGTTCGGTTGTGTCCACGCTCCACTTGGAATGCAGCCGTTTGAGCTTGGCATGCTTGCAGAAGTGGTCGGGCTGGGCTGTCGCGGTCGACCGATCCCTGGGCACCGGGGGTCGCGACCGGCGGGCGCGGGCCCGCGTAGCCAGGGCTCGCTTCCCTGATTCTTCCCGGCATCGACACGCGGTGGCTGACGCCGCGGCCGTTGGTGATGCAGTGGGGCGTCGCGGCATCGCAGCCGAGTTCACGCCGCGCCCGCTGGTTGCGGTCGAACCGGGTCGAGCACCCGCCGTCGCGCCGGGCGGCACCGCTCCCCATGGTCCGCTGACCACCCCTGGCAATCCGCCGCCCGGAACCTTCACTGCCTCAGGCGCTCGACAACGATGTCGACATCCCAGGCCGAGCCGCGTGTCGCATAGGAAACGAAGGAGTTCCGGTGCAGTTTGGCTCGTCGTGCCGGGTCGACACCGGGGTATTTCGGAAGGTAGTGGTAGTCAGACCAGTACGCGATGTTGCGCACGCCGGGCTTGATCCAGGAGTCCAGACCGTTGTCCACGACAACGAACACGGACACGAACAGGAACAGGCATCCGACCAGGTGCGGGAGCAGGGCCCAGGAAGCCATTTCGCCGGGGTGCCTGGATCTGGCTCGCTCCATCGGACGGGAAAACATGCAGCGCAGGACCAGCTGCACGGCGCGTTCGACCAGGGACCGATCCTGGGGCGAGATGGCCGTGGCCAGACGAACGATCGCGTAACGGATCAACACCCACGCTACCACGAGCAGCGAACCAACGGCTGGATAGGTCAGCAGTGCGCAGCAGGCAACTGTGAAGTCGAAGTCGGCCGGCGGGAGCTCAAGGGAAGTGGCGACCAGCATCCTGGCAGGCGGAACCGAGACCAGCAGCATAGCTGCGTGACCCAACAGGATTGCGCGCTTACCTACCGGTGTTCGCCAGGTTCCGGCAAGGGCCAGCACCAGCCACGTGACGAAGCCGGCCGCGAACAGGCAGAACGAGACAAAGAGGCCCCACTGCGCCACGAGTGCCGTCGTCGGATCATGAGACCGCCACGAAACCATCAAGGAACCCAGCAGCGCGAAAATGCCCAGCGCGTGGAACCTCCATTCCGGTGGCGTAGCGTCAACTAAGGCCAGGATGCGCGTCGGATGGAATGACACGCGGTCCGGCTGGTGTTGGAGCAGGGAGATCAGTTTTTGGGCGGTGCGCGCGCGCAACCGGTGAAGGAAGTTGCGCGTAGACGTGACGAGGCGTTTACGCAGTGACCTGATGTTCTGCATCGTGTGCCGTTGCCTTCGTGTGGTGATGTCCGGTAATCCAGGCCGAGCAGAACCGGCCGTCGAAACTGATCGGTCGCGACCGGCAGGGTGCGGGCACGATTGCCCGCGGGCCGCTATGCCTCGTCCGGCATGCGCATGCGGTAACCGACGCCGCGCTCGTTGGCGATGTAGCGCGGGTTCGCCGCATCGTCGCCGAGCTTGCGGCGGAGCTTCTTGACGAAGTCGCGCACCGGCTCGACGCCGTCGCGGTCGCCGTTCTCCCACACCTGGCGGAGCAGCGTCGCGTAGGTCACGACACGTCCGGCGTTCACCGACAGGACGCGCAGCAGCTCGTACTCCCTGGCGGTGAGCCGCACCGGGTTGCCGGCCACGCTCACCCGACGCCGCTCGTAGTCGATCGCGAGTTCGCCCAGTACGAAGGGATCGGGCTCGGCTTTGCGGCGCAATGCGGCCCGCACCCTGGCCGTGAGCTCCGTCGGCGAGAAGGGCTTGACGATGTAGTCGGCGGCGCCGGCCTCGAGCGCCCGCGCGATCGTCTCGTCGCGGCCGTAGCCGGAGATAAAGATCACGGGCAGATCGGCGAGCTCGGGGATCCGCTCCATCAGCTCGATGCCGTCGGTGCCGGGCAGCTTCAGGTCGAGCAGGACCAGGTGCGGCTTCCGGGCCCGGATCAGTCCGGCCACCTCCTCGGGGTCCCCTGTGACGGCCGGCGCATAGCCCGCCTCGGTGAGCGTGTCGCGGACATAGCGCAGCATCTCGGGGTCGTCGTCGACCACCAGGACGGGCGGCGCTTCACGGCCGGCATGGGACGTGCGCGGCCCGCCCGCGAGGCGGCCCGAAACCGGTTCTGCGGTTTCCCCGGCGACCGGGAGCGTGAAGGTGAAGCGGGTGCCCATGCCGGGGCCGGCGCTCTCGGCGTGTATGCGGCCCCCATGCGCCTCCACCAGCCCCTTGCAGATGACCAGCCCCAGGCCGAACCCGGCGGGCTGATGCTCCCGGTCCCGGTCGCTGAAGTCGGCGTACTTGCGGAACAGGTGCGGCAGCTGATCGGGTGCAATGCCCGGCCCCTCGTCGGCGACCGAGATCACGACCTCGATGCGATCGCGTATCGCGCTCACATGGATGGGAGTGGATTCCGGGGCGTGGCGGGCGGCGTTGGAGAAGAGGTTGTTCAGCACCTGCGCGATGCGCCGCTCGTCCGCCATCACCGGCGGCAGGTCCTCCGGCAGGTCGATGCGCATCGCCTGGCCGGTGCCGCCGCTCAGATAGGTGGTCCGCGCCTGTTCCACCAGCGCGGCCACCTGCATCGGCTCGGGGTCGACCGAGAGCGTGCCCGATTCGATGCGCCCCGCGTCGAGGAGGTCGCTGACCAGGCGCTCCATGTGGTCGGACTGCGTCGCGATGATGCGGTGGAACTGGCGCAGCTCCGCCCGGTCGAGGGCGCGCGTGGCGTCGAGCAGCGTCGCCGTCGCCCCCTTGATCGAGGTCAGCGGCGCGCGCAGCTCGTGGCTCACCATGGCGAGGAACTCGACGCGCAGCCGCTGGAGCTCCTCGAACGGCGCCATGTCCTGGATGGCGACCACCATCGACTCGATCTCGCCGTCCGGCGAGCGGATCGGGGTGGCGTTCAGCAGCACCCGCACGCTTCGGCCGTCCGGGACCGCGAGCTCCATCTCCGCCGCGCGCAGCTCCTCGCGCTGGACGAGCTGCTCGACGGTGACCTCCCGCCCGCTGGCGTAGCGCGGGATCACCCTCTTCGAGAGTTCCATGGGCGTGTCGCCGGGGTCGCCGAGGGGTTCGGTGATGCGCAGCGCCTCGCGGTTGGCCAGGACCATTGCGGCCGTCTTCGCATCGAACACCACGACGCCCACCGGCGCGGTCTCGACCAGCGTCTCGAAGTTGGCCCAGGCGCGCCGCTCGGCGCGGTGGGCCCGCGCGTTGGCCACCGCGGCGGCGGCCTGCGCGGCGAACAGCACGAGCAACTCCGCGTCCTCGTCGGTGAACTCCGCCTGGTCGTCCTTGCCGACGAGGAAGACGACGCCGGCCCGTTCGCCGCGGTGGCGCATCGGCGCACCCAGGAAGGCGCACGGCGCCGGGTCGGCGGGCAGTTCGAGGGCGCGGGCATGGTCCGGGAGGTCGGGGAGGCTGAGCGGCGCCTCGAGCGCGCCGAGCTGCTCGAACAGCGGCCGCGCATCGGGCAGCCGGCCGGCGACGGCCGGCTCCTCTTCGGCGGCGAAGCCGGCGGTGGCGACGTCCAGCGGCATGCCGTCCTCGCCGAGGGTGGCGATGACGCCGCAGCGCGCGCCGGTGAGCGCCGGGGCGCTCTCGACGACCTCGCGCAGCACCGCGGGGATGTCGGGACTCTCGCCGATGCGCAGGATCGCCGCGGTGAGGCCCGAGATGTGCGCGTGCAGCGCCGCGGCTTCCGGGTTCGGTGCGGCAGGTGGGGTCAAGCTTCAGTCCTCCCTGGTTGCGGCTCCGGACCCGGTCCGCGGTCAAGGCCGGACACGCCTCCGGCACGCTCCGGCAAGCGTCCAGGCGGCGAATCGGGGCCAAAAACCGCTCAAGAAATATGTAATACACGAAAATGAATACGCACACACTATGAAAAATCGCCGATAGTGCCGTTGCGAATGGTACGCGCACCATGCGGCGGGGGCACGGCGAGGTTTCTCCCCGAACGGGACGGGTTGTCTCACACGGGTTGTCTCACAAGGCGGAGTTCCGGGGGTCCGGGGCTGCCGAGGGGGAAGCCTGAGCGGGTGCCGCCGTATTGGAGTGGGGGAGATGTGATGATGCGGACTGGTTGCGTGGGCGCTGTCGGGGACGTAGCGCTGTGCGGCGGCATCAAGCCGGAAGCCGGAACTGCGCTCGCGGTTTGGGGCCCGGTTCGCTGCGTCACCTTCAGCGCCGCGTCGCTGACGCCATGTCCCGCGCCCGAATTCGCCCGGCGGGAGCGCCCGTCCCGCCGCCTGAGCATGCGCCCCCGCCGCCGGGCGGGGCCTGCGTCTTCCCGTTCCTTCTCCCGCTTCCTGCCGCGCCTTCCGCGCGCCGCGGCGCGGCTTGCGGTGGCGGCGCTGCTCGCCGCGGGCGTGACTGGGGGTTTCACCGGTGAGGCCGGGGCACAGACGGAGGTTCCCGCCGACTGGGGCCTGAAGCCTTCAGGAATCGATGGGGGCGAGCAGTTCCGTCTGCTGATCGTCACCTCGTCAGCGCGCTCCGGCAGCTCTTCCAGCATCGGCGACTACGACACCCACGTCCAGACTTCCGTGGCGTCGGGGCATGCGCAGATCCGGAGGTTCAGCTCCCAATTCAAGGCACTGGCCTGCACGTCGTCGGAGGACGCCCGGGACAACACGGAGACGACATACACGAGCTCGAACAAGGGTGTCCCCATCTACTGGCTGAACGGCAGCAAGGTCGCCGACGACTACGAGGATTTCTACGACGGAAGCTGGGACTCGACTTCTCCCACGTCGCAACGCGGAACCAACCCGCCGGGCAATACCGTATGGACGGGCTGCGAAGACGATGGGACGGAGAACACTCCGCTGGGCGATTCCATGCCGACATTCGGAGTCGCCAACTCACAGGGCAGGCAGCTTGATGGTGGCGGAGGCTTTGACCCGAGCAGTAATTTACGGGTATACGGCCTTTCGCCTGTCTTCCAGGTGGCCCTGGACACCGAAGCCCCGGAGGTGGATTCGGCCGAGGTGACGGCGGCGAAGCCGAAGGAGCTGGTGCTGACCTTCGATGAGGCGCTGGCGACGGACTCGGTGCCGGACAAGGGGCAGTTCACGGTGAAGGTCGGCGGGACCGCGGGGCCGGCGATCAAGTCGGCGGCCTTCGTCAGCGGGGACGCGACGAAGCTCAAGCTCGGCCTGGCGGTGGCGCTCGATTCCAGCCAGACGAGCGTCACCGTCGACTACACCAAGCCCGCCACCAACCCGCTCAAGAACGCGGGCGGCGATGAGGTCGCGAGCTTCACCAATCAGGACGTGACCAACAACGCCCCCGCCTGCCCCTCGGGCCAGCCCTCCGACGCGTTCTGGAGCGCCTGCCTGACGATAGGACGAAGTGAGGCCCTGTTGACCACGGGATACTTTGGCTCCGTCGGTGCCTTGTCCAATACGTCGGTTGGCGCGCTCACGGTGGATGCTCTTTACTCCCCTGACCACTCGTCACGTATTTTCTTTTCGTTCACAGGAGACGGAGCGGGCCCCCAGAGCGTCGCGGGGAGTTGGAGGCTGCACATCGGCTCGAACACCCATGACTTCAGCAGTGCGACCTACTTCTCCACCTCCAGTAACTGGCGGTGGGACGTCTCCAGCGTGGGTTGGACCGAGGGTCAGAAAATCACCGTAGCGCTGAGCCTGCGCCCGGCGAGCACCACTACCACCGCACCGACGGTGACCTCGGCGGAGGTGACGGCGGCGAAGCCGAAGGAGCTGGTGCTGACCTTCGACGAGGCGCTGGCGACGGACTCGGTGCCGGACAAGGGGCAGTTCACGGTGAAGGTCGGCGGGACCGCGGGGCCGGCGATCAAGTCGGCGGCCTTCGTCAGCGGGGACGCGACGAAGCTCAAGCTCGGCCTGGCGGTGGCGCTCGATTCCAGCCAGACGAGCGTCACCGTCGACTACACCAAGCCCGGCACCAACCCGCTCAAGAACGCGGGCGGCGACGAGGTCGCGACCTTCACCGGCCAGGCGGTGACCAACAACGCCCCCGCCTGCCCGACCGGCCAGCCCGCCGACGCCTTCTGGGAGGCGTGCCTCACGGTGGGGGACCTGTCCTTTGTGAATGGATTCAGTTCGTCGGCTGGCGGCGACCTGTCGGACGTAGACTTCACCCGCAACGGCACGGCCTACGAAATCGACACCATCGTCGTCGGCGGCAGCGTACTCCAGCTTTCCTTCATGGCCGACCCCCGCCCCGCCTCGGAATCCTGGATCTTTCAGGTTGGCAGCCGTACCTATGGATTGGGCCCGGCGGATGGTTACTTGTCGACTACCCATACATATCGGTTTTCTAATCCGGGTTTCGTCTGGCACGCCACCAACGTCGGCGACAAGGTCTCGGTGAGCCTGCGCCAGGGCGACACCACCGCGCCGGTGCTGAGCACGGCGACGGTGAACGGCCGGACGCTGGTGCTGACCTACGACGAGGACCTGAAGGAGAGCTCGGTGCCCGCGCCCGGGGACTACACGGTGCGCGCGGACGGCACCGGGGTCGCGGTGTCGAATGTGGCCGTGTCCGGCCGGACGGTGACGCTGACCCTGGCGGTCGCGGTGGGGCGCGGCCAGGCGGTGACGCTCGACTACACGCCCGGGAGCAGTCCCGTCGAGGACGCAGCGGGCAACGACGCGGCGCTCCTGACGGGCCAGGTGGTGCCGAACGAGACCCCGCAGCCCGGCCTGGTCTTCACGCCCCCGGGCGTGGACGTGGGCGAGGGGGCGGAGCGCACCTACACGGTGGCGCTCGACGCGCGGCCGGCGGCGAACGTGACGGTGGATATCACGAGCCCGGACACCGGCGCGGTGGAGGTGGTGAACCCGGACCCGGCGCTGCTCACCTTCACGACCGCGAACTGGGCGACGCCGCAGACGGTGACGGTGACCGGCGTCGAGGACGCCGACGACGACGACGAGACGGTGCGGGTGACGCACAGCGGCACGGGCGTGACCCCGGCGAGCCTCGCGGTGCGGGTGAACGACGACGAGACGGTCGAGAGCGAGGGGATGCTTCGCCTCGCCGACGGGCCCGGCCCGTGGGAGGGCCGGCTGGAGATCTACCTGCACGGGCGCTGGGGGACGGTGTGCGACGACCGCTGGAACACGGTGGGCAGGAGGGTGGACCGCCGCGGGGTCCCGGCCGACAACCCGGCGGCGGTGTGCGCCGCGCTGCACGCACAGGACCCGGGCAGTGTCGGCCCCAATCCGGACCCCTTCACGGTGAACACGCCCCAGTGCAGGTGGAACTCCCAAACCAGCACGCACAGCGTGGAAATGCAGACGAGCCTCCGGAAGTGGCTGTCGCTGGCCACGATGCCGCCGGGTCCCGACAGGAGGGGCCGGAACTCGTGCTGGGGGCCGGGGGCGGCGCCGCCGACGCAGGTGGACGCTTCGCCGGTGGCGGGCAGCGGGCAGATCTGGCTCGACGACCTGAGCTGCGGCAAGGGGGCGAGCATTCCGGACCAGTGCTACCACGCGGGCGCCCAGCCCCATGCGCACAACTGCGTGCACCGGGAGGACGTGTGGATCCGCTGCGAGAACCTGAACCCGGTTGTGCCCGCCCCGGCGGCGCAGGCGCCGGGCGCGCCGGGCCTGCAGGTGAAGCCGGGCGACGGCGCGGCGACGCTGACCTGGACGGCGCCGCCGGAGCACGCGGACGCGGTCACGGGCTACCAGGTGCGCTACGGGCCGCTCGACGTCAACAGCGCGGAGACCGACTGGGGCGAGTGGACCACCGTCGACAGTACGGCGGCGGAGGCGATGACGCACACGATTGAGGATCTGGTCAACGGCGTGGCTTACGCCTTCCAGGTCCGGGCGATCGCGGGCGTGGTCGAAGGCAAGACCGTGTTCGGCACGCCATCGGCGCCGGTGCTGACGAGCCCGGGCGAAGCGGCGGCGGGTCTGACGGCGGCGTTCCACGACGCGCCGGCGAGCCATGACGGTGCGACCGCGTTCGCCTTCGAGCTGCGCCTGAGCGAGCACGTGCGGGGTCTGAGCTACAGGACGCTCAGGGATTCCGCGTTCACGGTGACGAACGGGCGGGTGAGCGGTGTCAGGCGGCTGGAGCCGAACGCGGCCGAGCCGAACCGGCGCTGGGAGATCACGGTGCGGCCGAGAGCCTCGGAAGACATCTCGATCGCGCTGACGGCGACCGGGGATTGCGCGGCGGCGGGTGCGATCTGCACGGCGGACGGCAAGCCGCTGGCGGGCTCGGTGCTGCTGCAGGTGCCGGTAGAGACGGGTGGTGACGCCACGGTCGATCCGGCCCCGCGCGTACCGCTGACGGCCGCGTTCGTCGACATGCCGCAACGGCACAACGGCTCGAAGGCGTTCACCTTCGAGCTGCATTTCAGCGAGGACGTGCGGGGCCTGGGCTTCAGGAAGGTCCAACGTGCGTTCAGCGTGAGCCGGGGCAGGATCTCGAACGTGCGGCGGATCAATCCGAACGGACCGGAGAAGAACCGGCAATGGAAGGTCTGGGTCGAGCCGGGCTCGTTCCGGGACGTGGCGGTGTCGCTGCCGCCGACGCAGGACTGCGAGGACGCGAAGGCGCTATGCCATGGCGACGGACGGATGCTGTCGGGAACGCTCTCCGCGACGATCGTCGGACCGCAGCTCTCGGTGGCGGATGCGCGGGTCCGGGAGGGGCCGGGGGCGGCGCTGGAGTTCGTGGTGACGCAGGAGCCGGCGCGCAGGGTGCCGGTGACGGTGGACTACGCGACCTCGGACGGCACGGCGGTGGCGGGCGAGGACTACGCGGCGGTCTCGGACACGCTGACCTTTGCGGCGGGCGAGACCCTGAAGACGGTCCGGGTGCCGGTGCTGGACGATGCGCATGACGAGGGCGAGGAGACGATGACGCTCACGCTCTCGAACGCGCAGGGCGCGACCATCGACGACGGCGTGGCGACGGGCACGATCGAGAACTCGGACCCGATCCCCGAGGCGTGGCTGGCGCGGTTCGGCCGCACGGTGACGGGCCAGGTGCTCGATGCGGTGGAGGCGCGCCTCACCGCCCCGCGCGCGGCGGGCGCGCAGGCGAGCCTTGCGGGCCAGGCGCTGCCGTCGATGGGCGGCGGCGATACGGCGGCGCCCGAGGCGGCGAACGACGCCGTTTCCGAGCGGGAGCGGCGTGCGGAGGCGGAGGCGCGGGCGGGCCTGGCGGCGATGACGTCGTGGCTTGCGGGCGCCGACGAGGGCCGCGGGTCGTCCGGGTTCGGGGCGCGCGACGGCGGCC
>VXPS01000322.1 GCA_009839425.1 Chloroflexota bacterium | reverse complement strand
CCCAACGACCCGCCCCTGCCCCTCTACCGCGGCGTCGAGCAGCCGTTCATCAATCCCGACGGTCTGGCGCAGCTGCTGGATCGCTACGACAGCCCCAACGTCGGCCTGCTGTTCTGCCTGGGCACCATGCAGGAGACCGGGGAGGACATGCCCGCCGCCCTGCGCAGGTTTGGCGAGCGCGGCAAGCTCTTCAACATCCACTTCCGCAATGTTCGCGGCATCATTCCGCGCTTCGAAGAGGTCTTCCAGGACGAGGGCGACTACAACGCCGCCGACCAGATGCGCACCCTGCACGAGGTCGGGTTCGACGGCTTCGTGATGCCCGACCACTATCCCGGCCTGCTGGGCGACAACGAAGCCCGCGAACGCGCCCGCGCCTGGTGCGTCGGCTACCTCCGCGCCCTCATCCAGGCCACCGCCCCCTAAACCCCCAAACGTCTCGGGGGCGTACGATCAGCGCGGCCTGGGGCCGTGAGCGCTGAGACGCAGAAGGGCGAGCCGCATGAGTGATCCGGTGAAGGTTGGATTTGTGGGGGCGGGGAACCTGGCGAGCCTGGTGCATTACCCGTCGCTGGACGAGATCGAGGCGACGGACCTGCGGGCGATTTCGGAACTGGACGAGGACAAGCTAACCGCCACCGCCGACCAGTACGACGTGCCCGGCCGCTACACCGACTATCGCCAGATGCTGGAGCGCGAGGACCTGGACGCCGTCTACGTGGTCATGCCGCCGCACCTGTTGCACGACATCGTCATTGACTGCCTGCAGGCCGGGAAGCACGTCTTCGTCGAGAAGCCGCCCGGCGTTTCCACCTACGAGACCGAAGCCTTCGCCTGGTACGCCGAACAGCACGGCTGCCTGACCATGACCGGCTTCAACCGCCGCTTCATCCCCCTGCTACGCCACTGCAAGTCGGTCGTGGAGGCCGCGGGACCTATCCACATGGCAGCCGCGCGGTTCCACAAGTTCGACACCTGGCCCGACCAGTACGGCTTCTACCGGGGCTCCGTGAGCCACCTGAACTCGGACATCGTCCACGCGGTCGACGCGCTGCGTTTCCTGGCGGGCGGCGAGGTGGTTGAGGTCAACGCCCACACCCGTTCGCTGGGCCGCCCCTACATGAACGTGCACGCCGCGCTGATCGAGTTCTCCACCGGCTGCTCGGGCGTCCTGCTGGCCAGCCGCCGCGCCGGCGCCCGCCGCCATACCTTCGAAATCCACGGCGGCGACGTCTCCGCCTACTGGGAGGACGGCGTCGAGGGCATGATCTACCGCGACGACTCGACCACCCCTGAGTTCGTACGGGGAGCCGACCTGGTTGGCGACGTCCGGCACCGCGTCTCGGGCTTCCATGCGGAGAGCCAGCACTTCATGGACAGCATCCAGGCCGGCGCCCAACCCCTCACCAACTTCGCCGAAGCCGCCAAAACCATGCGCCTCGTCGACCAGATCGCGGCGGACGTGCGCTAGCTGACGCGACTTCGCCTGGAGGTCAGCTCCGCGCAGGAACCGATTGGCCCGCCGCTCAGCCGCCGGTTACGGGTCCTGTCAGCTTGTCGACCGCGATCAGGACGCCGGTGGCAACGCTCACCAGAAATAGCGTCCACATCATCAGGCGGATTTGGACCGTGCTTATCGCGGTCGTCAGTTGCAACTCAAGGTCTTTCAGGTCGGCTTTGGTCGCGTAGTGCGTAAGGCTACGATCCAACTCCTCGCGCAACTCGGCGCGGGTGAGGGCTTCGGCGGTCGTTTCGGCGGACATTCGGTTCCCCTATCAGAACGCCAGCGTTGAGGTCCGCCCGTCTCAACTCAGGCTTGGGCCAGTTTGGGCGCGGGTCTTCCGCCCTGGAACCCGTTGAACTGTTCTATCAGCCGCGCTCCGCGTCGTCAATCACGCGACGCACCGACGAACGCCACAGACGACAGGCTTCCCGGCCGGGCACACCGGAACGTCCGCCCGACTCCCTCAGGCTCGGCGTTCTAGCCGCCCTGCAGGTACTCCAGGGCCTTGACGTAGCTGCGGCGTTGGAGGAAGTGGCGGAGTTGGGGCGGGGTGTCAGGGCCCAGGGACTGGGTCAGCCCGTCCACGTGGCGCAGCGCGGCCTGGAGTTCTGCGGGTGGGCCCGGCGGGGGGCCGATGGCCCGCAGCAGCGTCTCCAGCGCCTGCGTCAGCTCGGCGCGGCCGTCGCTCATCGGGTCAGCCCGCCAGCGTCGCCTCGACGGAGATGTCCACGTTGCCGCGGATGGCGTTGGAGATCGGGCAGCCAGCCTCGCCCTGCGCGGCCAGGTCCGCGAACCCTGCCTGATCCAGTCCCGGGACGACGCCCTCCACGCTCAGCGAGCTGCTGCCCACCTTGAATCCTCCGGCCGGGAGCGGCTCGAACGTCACGGACGCGGACACGCGCAGCTCCTCCGGCGGATGTCCAGCTTCGGCCAGCGTGTGGGAGAAGGCCATGGCGTAGCAGCTGGCGTGCGAGGCGGCCAGCAGTTCCTCCGGGCTGGTCTTGCCACCAGGCCCCTCCGTGCGCGCCGGCCAGCTCACGGCCTGGGACGTCAGCGCGCCACTTCCCACATCGAACGTCCCCGTTCCTTGAAGCAAGTCTCCTCGCCACACGACGTCGGCTCGTCGAACGATGTCCGCCATTGCGCTGCCTTCCCGTTCTGTGCCTGCGTTAATCCCACAGCGGATTGTTACCGTTTCCGGCCAGGCGTACCAACCGCGCCGCGCGCCGTGCGCCGCAGTGCGCGCGCCAATCCGCCCGCTACAGGTTTGGGCGCCGTCAAGCGGCGGCGGGTTTGGACGCAGCGGGCTGGCTAGCTATATTGCCTGTCCCCAGTTATGGGTTTTGCCAACGCCGTTCGACAGCTCCGCGAGCAGCGTCGCCTCACCAAGGCGGCGCTCGCTGCGCGTTGTGGCCTCGCTCCTTCCTACCTTTCGCGGCTTGAGAGCGGCGACTACAAGAGTCCCACCGTCGCCACGCTGGTAACGCTGGCCCAGGGGCTGGAAGTCGATCCGCGCGAACTGCTGGTCCTGGCGGGCTACGTGCCGGACGACATGGCCAGCACCCGCCGCCGCTTTGCCGAAGAAACCATCGCCAGCGTGGCCGAGTCGGCCATCCGCTCCATCTCGCGCACCGTCAACTCCACGCTCAATCCCGACCAGGACGACGCCGACGATGAGCACGTCCACGTTGACCGCGGGCTCCTGGCCGAACGGCTACGAACACAGCGTCGCTCCGGCCGTCTTACGACCCGGCAGGTTGCACGCAAGGCCGGCGTGCGCGTGAGCGTGATTACCGACTTTGAGGCTGGACGCGAGCCATCAACGCCCGTTGACCTGCCACAGTTGCTGGCCCTTGGGTACGCGTTGGCGCCGTCCGAAGT
>VXPS01000061.1 GCA_009839425.1 Chloroflexota bacterium | reverse complement strand
CGTTTCCGATCATTCATAATGGTCTCGTGGGCTGTGAGTTTTGAATAATTCACTGATACGCCGTATCTGGCGCCGTTTACCGGCGCGGGGTTCCTGCGCGGTGAGGATCTCCACAACGTCGTGATCAACCTGCGGGCTTCCTATAACCAGGAAACCGAGGAGATGGTGGATCGCCTGACCAGCGACCTGGGGATTACGCGCATCGCCTTGCTGTATCAAGACGATTCCTACGGGCGGGCCGGCTATAACGGCGTACAGGCCGCCCTGGAGCGCCGGGACATGACGCTGGCCGCGGTTGGCGTGTATCCGCGGAACACCACGGCCGTGAAAACCGCGCTGCTGGACTTGCGCGAGGGCCAGCCGGAAGCCGTAATCATGGTGGGCGCATATGAGCCAGTGGCCGCCCTGGTTGCGTGGTCGCGGCACCTGGGATTCATTCCCGTATTCATGACCATCTCCTTCGTTGGCAGCAACGCCCTGGCCCAGGAGCTCGGGCCGGAAGGGGCCGGCGTGTTCGTGACCCAGGTCGTGCCCTTCCCCACGGACACGTCGCTGCCCGTGGTGCAGGCCTACCACCGAGCGCTGGCCGCGTTCGATCCGGACGCCGTTCCGGGCTTTGTGTCCTTTGAAGGCTATCTGGCCGGCCGCCTGACCATCCTGGGCCTGGAGCGGTGCGGACCCGAACTCAGTCGTGATTGCTTCCTGAACAGCTTGCGCAGCGCCGAGGAGATCGATGGCTTCAAGCTGCGATTCGATAGCGCGGACAACCAGGGATCCGACGCGGTGTTCCTCACAGTGATTGGCGCGGACGGTCGATATCGCGCCGTCACCAGCTTGTCGAGCATGTGAGCATGCTGGCTCGATTGCGTCGCCTGCTGGAAGCCCGCTATCGCCTGTCCACGCAGCTGTACGTCGGCATTGGCGGCGCCGTCGCACTGACCATCGCCGCCAGCGTGGTCGGCCTGGCATCGTTCACGCAGGTCGGCGAGGCGCAGAGCCGGGTCAACGAAGGCAGCGTGCCCGAACTGGCCGCCGCCTTCGGCGTGGCCCAGTACAGCAGCACGCTGGTGGCGGCCGCGCCGCGGCTGGCGGCGGCCGCAAATGCCGCCGAGGTGAACGACGTCGCCCAGAGCATTGAAAGTTCGCGCCAGGATCTCGAGGTTCTCTTTACGGTCCTGAATCGGAGCACCGGCGACCCGGAGCGAACCCAGCGCCTTCGACGCTTTGCCGACACGCTGCTGTCCAACATCAACACCATCAAGCTCGAGCGGTTCGATCTTTTTGAGTTGAACGCGAGGCGACAGGCCCTACGCACTGAACTGGAGGACCTGCGGAGCAGCCTGGAGGGTGTGATCGTTCCGGCTCTCGACGATCAGTTGTTCTACACGATGACGGGCTTGCGTACGTTGGACGAAGACCCCCCGATCCGCCAGGTGTACTTCTCCGAGCCCGAACTCAACCTCTACCGGCGCCTGGCGGAGTTGCAGTCGGACGTCAACATCGCCACCCAGCTGCTGGCCAGCGCTTTCACCTTGTCCAGCCCCGCCCTGATCGAGCCGTTGCGCGAGCGGTTCGAGGCCTCCAGTCGCCGCATCGAGCGCAATCTCAACGGGCTGGCCGCATCCCCGTTTCACGCCGACCTGGTCCCACTTTTCGATCGACTGTTCGAGGTTGGCACGGGCGATCCCAGTGGCTTTGATGTGCTTGAACAGGAGCTCTCGTTGCTGGAGCGCCAACAGGATCTGCTTGCCGGCAATCGGGCCCAGGCCATTGAACTGCTGGCCGAGGTCGACGGCCTCGTGAGCGCAGCGCGCGCCAGCGCGGATGAGGCGACCCAGAGTTCGACGGACACTATCGCCACGGGCCGATTCTTGCTGCTGGTAATCGGCGCGATCAGCATCGGCGGCGCGCTGCTGATTGCCTGGCTCTTCGTTGGCCGCTTCCTGTTGCGCCGGCTGCAGATGCTGTCCGACTGGATGGTCCGCATGGCCGGTGGCGATCTCGAGACTCGAGTCGAGATGAGCGGCCGCGACGAAGTGGCCGACATGGCCAGGGCTTTGGAGGTCTTCCGCCGGCACGCGCTGGAGGTTCAGCGTCTGAACCTGGTTGAAAAACTGGCGACAGAACTGCAGGACAAGAACGAGCAGTTGGAAAGCGTGCTGGGCGACCTGCAGAAGGCCCAGGATCAGATCGTGATGCGCGAGAAGCTGGCGGCGCTGGGTGAACTAACAGCCGGCGTGGCCCACGAGATTCGCAATCCGCTCAACTTCGTGAAGAACTTTGCCGAAGCCTCCGAAGAGCTCCTGGAGGAATTCCAGGAGGTCTTGGAAGAAAGCGGCGACAGCCTGCCGGAGGCGGACCGCGAGATTATCGAGGAGGTCTCACAGGACTTGACCGACAACCTGCAGCGCATCCGGTCGCATGGGGATCGCGCCAACCGTATCGTGCAAGACATGCTGTCGATGGGCCGCGGCTCCGGCGACCGATCGTCCACCGACATCAACCAGCTGGTGGACGAATACGCCCGCCTGGCCTACCACAGCGCGCGGGGCACCGATCAGAACTTTCAGCTCAGTATCGAGCGGGACTTTGACGACACCGTTGGGGAGCTCAACGTTGTTTCCCAGGATCTGGGCCGCGTATTCCTGAACATGGTGTCCAATTCCTGTTACGCCACCGACGAGCGACGCGAAGCGTCCAAGGCGGACGACGGGGACGAACCATTCATGCCAGTCGTCTGGTTGGCTACGAGTCGGCATGAGGACCACATTGAAGTCCGCATCCGCGACAACGGGGGCGGCATGCCGCCGGACGTTGTGGAAAAGATCTTCAACCCCTTCTTTACGACCAAGCCGACCGGTCAAGGCACCGGACTCGGCCTTGCCATGTGCAGCGACATCGTGCGCCAGCACGGCGGTCACATCAGGGTTGACGTCGAGGAAGGCGAAGGTACCGAGATGATTATCGACCTGCCGCTGGTGCCGCCCTCGGACACGGCCGAGCAGGAAGCCGACTCGCTGCTCACGCCGTCGGCCTGAGAGCACCTGGCCCCTGCGGCTATCCCTGGTGGCTCGCCCGTCCGTTGAGCAGCCGCTCGATAGCCTGCGCTACGCCGTCATCCTCGTAGCTGCCGGTAATCCAGTCGGCCGCCGCCAGCACGCGGGGATCGCCGTCGCCCATGGCCACGCCGATGCCCGCAGTTCGAACCAGGTCCAGGTCGTTCAGGTTGTCGCCAATCCCCATCGTCTCCTCAAGCGGCACGTCGGCGACCGTGGCGACGCGCGCGAGCGCCGTACCTTTGTTGACATCGCGTCGAACGATCTCGGCGAAGCGCGGATGGGAACGGGTGGCTTGGACGGCTGAGCCGAAGCGGCCATCCATGTCAGCAACCGCGTCTAGCACACGGTCTTCGTCCATCACGAACACCAGCTTGGTGCTGCCGGCCGCTACGGCCACAGCCAGATCATCGACGAAGGTAATGGGGACGTTGGAACTGGCAGCGTAGAAGCGGCCCTCAGGCGTGTCGGCTTCCATGTACAACTCATCGTCGATGTAGGCATTCACGTGCAAGCCGCGCTGGCGGGCAAACTCCACGGCGGCCCGGGCCGGATGAGTCGGCAGCACCTCATGCTGGTGTGTCACGCCGGTCACCGGATCCCGCACCAGGGATCCCTGGTAACAGATGATCGGCAACGTGACCTGCAGGTCGGCGGCAAAGCGCCGGGCCGAGCGGAACATTCGTCCCGTGGCGATGGTGATTTCGATCCCTGCGGCGCGTACATCGTCGATCGCCCGGCGAACACGCGGCGTAATGCCCTGCTGGCCCTTGACGAGCGTGCCGTCCAGGTCCATGGCGATGATGCGGATGTCCGCGGCCTCAGGCACGGTGCCCCGCCGGTCCGCATGCCGCCACGCGGGGATATACTTTCGGCCAATGCCTTACGGCTTCAGTCACGCACTTGGCTCGTCTTGGTATCCGCGCACACGGCGGGCCAATCTTGGCATGAGTTTCGGACTTCACGGCTTTTAGATGCGCTCCCGTCGCTGGCTGACGCTTGGAATTGGCGTCAAACGCTATCTGCTGCTGATCTTTCTCGGCACTGTCGTCCTGGCGCTGGCCATGGCCATGTTCCTGGCTTTCGTCTATCGCACGATCGATATTCCCGGACCGGCGGGGACGGTTGTCTACTACGTCACCCTTCAGTTCCTGGCCCACCCCGTGCGCGAACTGACCGTGGGTGCGCTGGGCCTGGTCATCGCGGCCTCCGGCGCATTCCTGCTCGGTCGCAGCGTTCTATCGGTCGTGGTGGATCCAAAGGACGACCTGGCCGAGATTCTCTATCAGAACAGGCGCCTGCAACGCGGGCCGCGGGTCGTCGCCATTGGCGGCGGAACCGGTTTGGGTGTGTTGCTGCGCGGTCTGAAGGGCTACACCAACAACATTACCGCCGTAGTGACGGTGGCCGACGACGGTGGGAGTTCCGGGCGTTTGCGCGAGGAGTTGGGCCTAATGCCCCCTGGAGACATCCGCCAGTGCCTGGCCGCGCTCGCCGATTCCGAGTCGCTGATGCAGGACGTCATGGAATACCGCTTCAGCCGCGGTCAGGGGTTGCAGGGGCACAGTCTGGGGAACCTGCTGATAGCCGCCATGACCGATCTGAACCAGGGCAACTTCGAGCGCGGCGTCAACGATTTGAGCGGGGTGCTTCGGATACGCGGGCGCATCCGCCGATTCCGAGTCGCTGATGCAGGACGTCATGGAATACCGCTTCAGCCGCGGTCAGGGGTTGCAGGGGCACAGTCTGGGGAACCTGCTGATAGCCGCCATGACCGATCTGAACCAGGGCAACTTCGAGCGCGGCGTCAACGATTTGAGCGGGGTGCTTCGGATACGCGGGCGCATCCTGCCGTCCACCCTGACCGATGTGCGATTGGCGGCCCAGATGACCGATGGGTCCATCGTGCGCGGCGAATCGCGCATTCGCTCCGCCGGCAAGCCGATTCGCCGGGTCCTGATCGAGCCCCGCTATGTGGCGGCCAACGAGGAAGCGGTTAAGGAATTGCTTGCCGCCGACATGATTGTGCTGGGGCCGGGTAGTGTGCACACCAGCGTGTTGCCCAATTTGCTCGTCGGCGACATCGCCGCCGCGGTGCGCGCGTCAAACGCGGTGAAGGTCTATGTCTGCAATGTCGCCACTGAACCTGGGGAAACCGACGGCTACAGCCTGGCTGACCACGTGACCTCGCTTACCTCAAACGTCGGGCCGGGCCTCTTTCAGTACACGCTGGTCAACAACAACACCAACCTCGGCGTGCAGCCGGGCAGCGGGTCGCGGATCGTTGAATGTGACCCGGCAGTGCAGGTTGAGTTGCTGGAAACGGGCGTGCAGGCCGTGATGGCCGACGTGGTTGACCACAACGATCCGCGCCACCACGACTCGAAGACTCTCGCCGATGCACTGGTGCAACTGTACGAGGAAGCCTCGCAGAAGACGCCGACGCCGCTGGCCGCAGCACGTTACTAACGAGGGGCACAAGCCTCTCGCACGAGTCCCGCTGTTGACCTAGCGGTCGCGCGTTGCGATGTACGTTGCCACCGCCTCCAGGTTGCGGCGACCCCATGCGTTCACCGGAAGCCGCGCCAGCGCCAGGCTGGCCAGGTTCCCGTGTTTGCGAATCTGTTCCTCCGTGAAGCTTCGAGACCCGGCCCGTTCCAGAATCTCCATGGTTGATTCCACGTCGGGCGGTCTGCTGTCGTCGCTGAACATGGAACGGAGGCGCGCCCGGTCAGGACCTGCGGACGATTCGAGTGCGTGAATGACGGGTAGGGTCTTCTTCCGCTTCTGAATGTCCGCCCCCACCGGTTTCCCGGTAACCGCGGGATCGCCCCAGATGCCCAGCACGTCGTCGCGGATTTGGAAGACGATGCCCAGTTCCCGGCCGTAGGCGCGGCAGGCGTCCCGCGTGGCCGGGTCGTTGCCGGCAAAGATGGCCCCGAGTTCAAAAGCTACTGCAAGCAATGCCGCCGACTTGCGGGCAATCATGTCCAGGTAGTCGGCCACAGCGACTTTCGGGGCCGTCTCGAACGCGATGTCCAGGTGCTGACCCTCGGTTACCAGCCGACATCCCTGCGTGACCACTTCGGTGGCGTCCTTGGCCAGCATGGCTGAGGCGCTGCTACCTCCGCTTCGCAGCACGCTGAGCGTCGCCAGCACGTGCAGAAGGTCGCCGGCATCGATGGCCTGGGCGCGTCCCCAGACCACCCAGACAGTGGGGCGGTGCCGGCGTGTCTCATCGTCATCCATTACGTCGTCGTGGACCAACGTGAAGTTGTGCAGGAGTTCCAATCCGGCCGCCGCTGGGAGCGCCGCTTCCAGATCGCCGCCCAGTGCCTCGCACATCAGCAGGCACAGCGTGGGGCGGACGGCTTTGCCACGGTCGGTGGTGGCGGGCGATCCGTCAGCATTGACCTGGCCGAGCTGATAGCGGGCCATGGTGTACAGCGGCAGGTCGGGCCCTGCGACGGCGCGGTGGAGTTCCGCGTCGATACGCTCGCGATAGCGGTCGAGGACCTCTGGTGCCGGAATCGTCGCCGACGGCCGTGTGCTCAGCGGTCCCGCCTCAGGATCCGACGATCAGTCGTCCCGCGTCGATACGAACCGCGACCGCGTGGTCGGTGAGGGTGCAAGCGGCGTCCACGATGCCGGACGCGCTAAGGCCGTGAGCGGCTCGAATGCTGTCAGCCGGTCCGTGCTCGTGGAACATGTCGGGCATGGCGACTCGACGGATCTGGACGTCACCCAGGTCGTTGTCGGCCAGCAACTCCACCACCGCGCTACCGAAGCCGCCCATCAGGTTGTGGTCCTCGATGGTAATGACGCAGCGGGTGCGCGCGGCGAGCTCGCAGATCAGCTCTCGGTCCAGCGGCTTCACGAAGCGTGCGTTGACGACCGCGGCCTGGACGCCCAGCCGCTCGAGCCGCTCGGCGGCTTCCATGGCCGGCTCGACGCCCCAGCCAACGGCCAACAGAGCGACGTCCGAGCCGTCGCGCAGCATTTCGGCCCGGCCGATCGGCAGCACGCGCGGTGGCCCGAGAAGCGGAACACCGACCCCTGAGCCACGCGAATAGCGGATCGCAAACGGCCGGTCGCTGTCCAACGCCGTGCGGAACAGGTGACGCAATTCGTCCTCGTCCCTGGGCGCTGCGACGACAAAGTTAGGGATCGCGCGCAAGTACGCCAGGTCCAGCACCCCGTGGTGCGTACGACCATCGTCGCCCACGATCCCCGCGCGGTCCACGCCCAGAATCACCGGCAGGTTCTGGATGGCTACGTCGTGCACAATCTGGTCGAAGGCCCGTTGCAGGAAGGTGCTGTAGATACAGACCACGGGCCGCAGCCCCTGCGTAGCCAGCCCGGCGGCCATGGCCACGGCGTGGCCCTCGGCAATGCCGACATCGAAGACCCGCTCCGGCAGCTCGCGCTGCATGTCGGCCAGGGCGGTGCCCTCGCACATCGCCGCGCTGATAGTCACGATGCGGTCATCCTCGCGGGCCAGGTCTGTCAGGGTGCGGGCCAATACCTTGCTGTAGCTGGTGGCGTTGGCGGCCCCAACCGCCTGCGCGGTGCCGGGTTGGTGAAGCGTTACCGGATCGTCTTCGGCCGCCGGTAAACCCTTGCCCTTGCGCGTAAAAGCGTGAATCAGCACCGGGCGGCGGCGTTCAACGGCGTCGCGAATGACGTTCTCGAGCTCCGGTCGGTCATGGCCGTCCACCGGCCCGACGTACTCGAATCCGAACGCCGCGCAGAAATCGGCCGCGTCGGCGTAGGGTTCGGTCGGCTGCGTGGCCATCTGCGTCGCCGTAAAGCGTGCCTGGGCCTCGGGGTCATCCGGCTGCCAGGTCTCGCGTCCACGGCCCATGTTGCGGCTCAACGCCCCGACGTTGGGCGAGATCGACATACCGTTGTCGTTCAGGAGCACGACAAACGGCAGCCCAAGGTCGCCGGCCTGGTTGAGAGCTTCAAAAACCACGCCCGATGTAAAGGAGCCGTCGCCGATGACGGCGACGGTGGCCGACGTTTCGTCTCGAAGCTGGGCGGCGACGGCAATCCCAACGCCCGCCGACACGCCCGTGCCGGCATGCCCGGCCCCCATCACGTCGTGCGGGCTCTCTTCGCGCGCGGCGAACCCGGACAAGCCGCCGGGCTGTCGCAACGTTGGGAAATCCGTGGCGCGGCCCGTCACCAGCTTGTGCGGGTAGGTCTGATTACTGGTGTCCCAGACGATCTTGTCCCTGGGACTTTCGAGCGCGCGGTGCAGCGCCAGGGTGATCTCGACCACGCCGAGATTGCTGGCCAGGTGGCCGCCGTTAGCGTCGACCGTATCGATGATGACCTGGCGAATCTCTTCGGCCAGGCGGTCGAGCTCCGCGTCCGTCATTGCACGCAGATCCGATGGATCCGCAATCCCATCAAGCATGCGGTCCACCACACTCCCCCTTTGCAAACACCCGAGCCGTGGGCGTTAATCGATAGTGCCCGTTGAACGGGGATTCGCGCAATACTTGCGCCCCCGTCGCACGAGCTGCCTGACGTCTATCTGGCATGGATATCGCCGGTTCCACCGCCCTCGTTACGGGCGCCAGCAGCGGGATCGGGCGTGCCGTCGCCATCGCGCTGGCTGGGTCCGGCGCCCAGATCGTCGGGCTTGGCCGGGATGTGCCGGCCCTTCGCTCGCTCGCGGCGGCCACCGGCGCCACCGTTCTGAAGGTCGACCTCGAATCCGCGGACGAGCTTGAGCGATTCGTGGAACATTCGCTGCCCGACCTGCCGCCGGTCGACATCCTGGTCAACTGCGCCGGATCCGGGCGCTACGGGCCGCTGGCGGAGCACGGCGCGGAGGACATCGACCGGCTGCTGGATGTGAACGTGCGTGCGCCGATTGCGCTAACGAAAGCGGTGCTGCCCGGTCTGGTGCAACGCGGGCACGGGCGGGTGGTAAATGTGGCCTCGATTGCCGGCCGTCTGGGCGTGCCGAACGAGACGGTCTATAGCGCATCAAAGGGCGCGCTGGCAGTCTTCAGCCGCGCCCTGGATGCGGAGCTGGGGAATACGGGCGTGGGAGTGACCGTCGTCCTTCCGGGCGCAGTTCAGACGTCCTTCTTCGAACGACGCGGCGCGCCCTACGACCGGAGGTGGCCGCGACCGTTGCCGCCGGAGCGCGTGGCGCGGACCATTGTGCGCGCCATTACCCGCGACAAGTCGGAGGTCGTGGTTCCAGGCTGGCTACGGATTCCAATCTGGTTGCAGGCCACGCTGCCAGGCCTGTACGGACGACTTGAGCGCTGGTTTGGCTAGGCGGGCGCCCTAGCGCAGCGCACCCGCCAGGGCGCGAACCGATTCCCTGGCGGACGACGCCGTATCCAGCACCGCCGTCGGCTCATACCCGCAGTGCGCCATGCAGTTGGCGCAGCGCGGGTCCTTGCCCCGGCCGTAGGCGTCCCAGTCGGTGGTTTCCAGCAGCTCCGCATAAGACTTGGCGTAGCCGTCGGCCATCAGGTAGCAGGGCCGCTGCCAGCCGAAAATGGAGTAGCTGGGGATACCCCAGGCCGTGCACTGGTAGTCAACTTTGCCCTCGAGGAAATCAAGGAACCGCGGGCTGTGGTTCAGGCGCCAGCGATCGCGCCGCCCGTCGGCGAAGGCCTCGCTGAAGACGGCACGGGTGCGATCGACGGGTAAAAAGTGGTCCTGGTCGGGCGCCTTCTCATAGGCGTAGCCGGGCGAAATCATCATGCTGTCGACTTCTAGTTCGTCGTTCAGGAAGTCCAGCACGTCGCGCACGTCCTTCGCGGAATCGTGCGTGAAGAACGTCGTGTTGGTCGTCACGCGAAAGCCGGCCTGCTGCGCCGCCCGAATGGCGGAGACGGCGACGTCAAACACGCCCTCGCGAGCCACGGACTGGTCGTGCCGCTCCTGCAGACCGTCCAGGTGAATGGCAAACGCGAAGTAGGGCGAGGGCGTGAACAGGTGGAGTTTCTGCTCCAGCATGATGGCGTTGGTGCACAGGTACACGAACTTGCGCCGGCGCACCAGTTCCTCGGCGATGCGGTCGATCTCGGGATGAATCAGCGGCTCGCCGCCGGCGATGGAGACCATCGGCGCGCCGCTCTCCTCGATCGCGGCCACCGCCTGCTCCACCGGCATGCGCCGTCGCAGCGTCTCGGTTGGATGCTGGATCTTGCCGCAGCCCTCGCAGGCCAGGTTGCAAGCGTAGAGCGGCTCCAACTCCACGATCAGTGGGAACTTGTCCCGCCCCTGCAGCCGCTGACGGAAGAGGTACCACCCCACCGTCAGGCTCTGTCGCAGCGGAACGCCCATGAAGAATCGTTCACCTCGAGAGGCGGCCGTCAAACCTACGACGGGAGTACGCAGGCGTCCAGAGCCGTGAACTCTGGCCGACGCGCAAATGGGCACTCCAGGGAATCAGGCAAAACGAGCAGGCGCCAGCGTCGGATGATGCACGGATCGGACGACGATACTGCCGGCGGCTGAGATTCGGAGTGTCGTTCCGGGGCCTGAAAGGCCAGCTACCACTCCTCGGCTGAGAGGCTGCGCCCCTGTACCCGGCGCAACCTGGGATCAAGCCCGCTCGGCTGCAGACGCTAGACGTTGTCAAGCATGGCCGTGATCTGCTCATCGCAGCCCCTGGCGCGGTCCTCGGATTCGTCAGCTGGACTTTCGGTGCCGCGTGAGCTACCCAGATCTCCGGCTGGCCCATCGGTCGGCCGGAAGTGGTCGTCAGGCGGCGACCGGGCCTCCTGATCCGCCAGTTGGGTCGTTGCTTCGCATGCAGGCTCGGATCAAGCTGTGCCCTCAATTGGCTCGAAGCTGATCTTGAGTCGGAGCCCGGCGGCCTGGGCGAACTTCTCGAGCGTGCGGGTGGACGGGTGCGCGCGACCGCTTTCGAGGCGGGCCACGACCGACTGGGTGGTCTGCATGCGTTCGGCCATTTGCGCCTGAGTCAGCCCGGCGTTGGTACGCGCCTCGATCAGGGTCCGGGCAAGCCGGAATCCTGGCGCGAGTTCGTCATGCGCCTCTCGATAGGCGGGATCGCGCAGCCACCTAGTGTGCAGGGATTGAACGTTGCTCATGCCACTAGCTTACGGGCGCTTCGCTACGCCAACTAGATCTCTGGACTGGGTCTCCGGCGCGGTGACGCTGTCACATGCCGTCCTCGTCCCGCCCCACTTTCCTGGCGTACCGTCCGAGGGCCATCAACGGAAATAGCAGCCGATAGAGGTGATAGTTGATGTAGAAGGCGCCCGGAAAGCCGGTGCCGGTGTAGAGGTCTTCGTTCCAGTTCCCGTCTTCGCGTTGGGTGCGAACCAGGTACTCGATGCCGGGTTGGATGGCCGGCGACTCGTCGTCCGCCTCCAGCAGGGCCAGCAAGGCCCAGGCCGTCTGGGAAGCGGTGCTGGCGCCGCGACCGATCCAGGCCGGGTCGCTATAGGAACGCAGATCCTCGCCCCAGCCGCCGTCGGCGTTTTGGTGGGCTTCCAGCCAGGCGACGGCGCGACGGAGCGCCGGATCGTTCGCCGGCGTCCCCGCGGCGACCAGGGCGGGAACCACGACGCTTAGCCCGTAGATGTGATTGGCGCCCCACCGCCCGAACCAGGAGCCGTCGGTTTCCTGCTCGGCTCGCACCCAGGCCAGGCCTCGTCGCGCCGTTTCGGTGTCCAGGGCGTCCTCTTGCGCCAGGAATTGCAGCGCACGCGCGGACACGTCCGCCGCCGGCGGGTCGATGACCTCGCCGAAGTCGCGGAACGACGGCTGGCGGCACAGCGTGTTGGTGTTGTCGGCGTCGAACGCGCCCCAGCCGCCGTTGCGGGATTGCATGCCTTCCAGCCATCCCCGTGCGCGGACCAGCGCGGCGTCGACGCGGTCGGGATCGGGATGGTCGACCCGCCGCAGTGCCAGCCCGACTTCGGCGGTGTCGTCGACGTCGGGGTAGTTGTCGTTGGCGAACTCGAAGGCCCAGCCCGAGGGCGCGAGGTGGGGTCGCCGGACGCTCCAGTCGCCTTTCACGCGGACTTCCTGGTCCAGCAGCCAGTCAGCCGCTCGAATGAGCCGGGCATCGTCGCCCGCTGTGCCGGAGTCGTTGAGCGCCTCGATGGCCATCGCGGTGTCCCACACCGGTGACTGGCAGGCTTCCAGGCGACGTGTATGGCCATCGTCAATGGTGAACGTGTCAAGGCCATCCAGGGCCCGCGCGATCATCGGGTGGTCCAACGGATAGCCGCGGAGCGTCAGCGCGATGATCGAGTTGACCCAGGCCGGTTGGATACCGCCCCAGGACCCATCGCGCTCCTGTCGCCGTACGATCCAGGCTTCGGCGCGGCTCAGCGCCGCTTTGCGCAACCAGCCAATCGGACGCTTCTGGTACCAGCGGAGCAATCGGTCGACCTGGTTGAAGATCCCCGTCCAGCTCAAGAGCGATTGGTCCATCGGCGGCATGCAATGCGTACGTAGCTCGTCGATCGGAAACGGAGCGGGGCACGCAGGCTCGCGGGAGCGGACAATCGTCAACGCCACGTAGGTCTGGCGCGCCCAGCAGGCGAAGTCGTAGATGTTGAGCGGCCACCAGGGTGGGAGCAGCATGACCTCCGGCGGCATGGCCGGTACGTCGTCCCAGGACCACCAGCCGTTGAGCGCAAACCAGAAGCGGGTGAAGGTGCGGGTCGCCTCCACGCCGCCCTGCTCCCGGATCCAGGCGGCCGTCTGCCGCATGATCTCGTCGCCGGGCTGGTCGCCGGCCAGGCGCAGTGCCACGTAGGCCTCGGTGGTCGTGTGCAAATCGGGCGGGCCGCCGTGGAAATTGGCCCAGGTCCCGTCGGGTTGGCGGCGCGAGCGAATCCAGCGGGCGGTTCGCTCGGTTGTGCCGGCATCCAGGATTCCCAGGTAGCGGCGCAAGAACAGGTCCTCGGCCTCGATGGTGACGTTGCTTTCCAGCTCGCCCTTCCACCAGCCCTCGGGATGCTGCAAGCCGAGGAGGTGACGACGCGCCCGTTCGATGGCATTGGCCAGCGCGTTAGGGCGCGCGGAAACTTCAACGCTCATGCGGCTGTCGGTAGATCCCGCTCGCGGCCAAGGGCCAGCAGCACGCTACGGGCCGCCTGTCGGCCGCTGCGCACCGCGCCCTCCATCGTGGCCGGCCAGCCGGTATCGGTCCACGCGCCGGCCAACGCGATGCGCGGGTCGGCGGTGGTCGCCCGCGGCCGCAGCCGCAGCTTGCCGGGGGACGGTCGGAAGGTGGCGCGGTGCTCTCGAGTGACGTAGAACGCGGTCACGCGCGCTTCCGCGGCCCTGGGGAACAGCCGCGCGAGTTCGGGAAGGAACATCGCGCGCAACTCCTCGGTCGGGCGCGCGGCATACGCCGTGGCGCCCGAAAGCGAAACGGCCAGACACTGGCCCTTAGTCAAACCCGCCGCGTCGCTGCGGTCAAACACCCACTGCACCGGGGTGCCCACGCCGGCGGCGAAGGCGTGGTCCATGACGGGTTGGTCGTAGATCACGTGTAGGTTGACGATCGGGCTGTGCCCCAGGTCGGCGAAGCTCTCGGCGTTCGCATGTACCTCCGTCGGCACCAGTCGGGCCGCCGGCTCGTGCGGCACGGCAAGGACCAGCGCCGACGCCGCGATGCGCTCACCGCCAACGCGCACGCGGACGTCTTCACCAGCCGGACGCTCAATGGCGGCTACCGCGGAGTTGAGTCGCACCTCGACGCCGGAAGCCGCCAGCGATGCCGCCGCTCGTACACCGTGTGCCTCGCCCAGCGGCACCGTCGTGTAGCCCAGGTCGGCGGCGGGCCCGTCGGTCAACAGCCCAACCTGGAACACCATGGCGCTCTGCCATAGCGAGGCCTCGTCGCAGGTCAGATTCAACGTCGGGAGGACGATCAGATCCCAGAGCGCTTCCAGCGCTCGCGGCGACGTGCCGAATTGCCTCAGCCAGCCGCCGAAGGTCTCGCGGTCCAGGCTTCGGTCGCCGAGGTCCAACCGCGCCAGCGCCGCGGCCGCGCGCGCCATGCGCAGCTTGTCCAGGCGGCTGAGATGCCGGTAGGCCGCCAGGCTCGGTCCCAGGTGCAGCGGCGCCGGCAGGGCCGCGCGCGCCAGGCGGCTGACGCCGCGCTCGGGGTGAATCACCGGGATGTCGAGTCGACGCTGCAGCGTTACGAGGTCGCCTGACCCGATGCGCTCGATGAACGCTCGATAGGCCGTGCAGCAACGCAGAAAGACGTGCTGGCCGTTGTCGAGCCAGAGACCGTCGCGTTGAAACGAGTAGGTAGCCCCGCCCAGGCGTCCGCGCGCTTCCAGCAGCGTGACCCGCAGACCCGCGTCGGCCAGCGCGAGGGCCGCGCTGATCCCGGCCAGTCCGCCGCCAGCCACCACAACCGGCGAGCCGCTCACCCGCCCGCCAGACTTTGCGCCGCGACCAGCGCCTTCTCCCAGGCCGGCAGCGCCACCCGGCCCCGCAAGACGGCGGCCGGGTCCCGTTCGATGCGCCGCAACACGCGCCGGTAGATGCCCGCCATCGCTCCGGCGCAGGCCGAACTGCGCGGGTCCAGCATCGGCCGCAGCCGCAGTCCCTCGTCGAACCACTCGCCGGCGCGGCTGGTCTGAAAGTGCATCATCTCCGCGAACCGGGGACTGGGCGGAGCGTCCGGATCCAGCGTGCACGCAAACCGCTCCAGGTCCTCCCGCGGCAGATACACCCGCCCGTTCTCGAAGTCCTCACGAACGTCCCGCAGGATGTTAGTCAGCTGCAGGGCCACGCCCAGCGCATCGGCCAGCGGCGCGGCGCGATCCATGTTCTCGGCGCCGAACACGCCCAGCGACAGCCGGCCGATGGTGCCCGCCACCCGGCGGCAATACACCACCAGGTCATCGAACGTCTCGTAGGTCGTGCCTTGTACGTCCATCTCCACGCCGTCGATCAACTCGCCGAAGGCCGACAGCGGAATGGGTAGCTGCCGCGACGCGTGCCCGAGCGCGGCCATCACCGGTTCCTCCGCATCAGGCCTGATATCCGCCAGCCGCTCACGCGCCGCGCCCAGCGCCCTCGCCTTGGCTTCGGTTGGCAGGTCGCCGTCGCCGATGTCGTCAATCTCGCGCGCCAGCGCATAGACGGCGCAGAGCGCCCGTCGCTTCGGCCTGGGCAGCAGCCGGATGCCCCAGTAGAAGTTGCCGGCCTGTGTGCGCGTGATGTATTCGCAGTGGGCGTAGGCCGCAGCCGCGTCCATCAGCTACCAGTCCAGCGCCAGTCGCAACACCCGCAGCGCCGCGCGAGCCTTCGCGCGGGCGTTTGGCCGAGGACTCTCGGTCAGCACGTTGTAGTCGGCGAGGCGGATCGCCTGCAAGGCCGCCCGCCCGCCCTCGATGAAGGCCGCGATCGCCATCCCACGTACGCCGGGCAGCGTCCGCACCAGCGTCGCACCCCGATCGAACAGGTCCCAGGCGCGGTCCACCTCGAACTGCATCAACTGCCGAAACTCGCTCGTGGGCTGGCGCTGGGCGATCGCGTCAACCGAGCAGTCGAAGCGGTCCAGGTCCTCCAGCGGCAGGTACACCCGGTCCATCTGGTAGTCCTCGGCCACGTCCTGCCAATGCTCGGTCAGTTGCAAGGCCGTGCAGATCATGTCCGAGAGCCAGATTCGCTCCGGCGTGGCGGCCTCGAAGACGTATAGCACCAGGTGGCCGACGGGGTTAGCGGAGAGTTCGCAGTAGGCGGCCAGTTCCTCGTAGGTCGCATAGCGTTTGACCGTCTGATCCTGACGGTTGGCGTTGATGAGTGCCCGGAACGGCGTCTCGGGAATCGAGTACCGCAGCACCGTCGGAACAATGCGCCGCATCACGTCGTGGCTGGGCAAGCCGCCGCTATAGACTGCGTCGACCTCGCCATCCAGCCAATCCAGCAACGCCAGCCGGTCGCCTTCGGCGTAGTCGCCCAGTTGATCGGTCAGGCGGGCGAAGCCGTAGATGTTGTGCAGGTGTCGTCGCAGGTGGCCGGGTAACAGCCGAGACGCCACGGGGAAATTCTCTCCGCCCGCCCGTTGCATGACCGCGGCCAGGGACGGTACGGACTTGGGCGGCGACGTGGTGGTCATGGGTTCAAGTCCGAAGGGGCGCGGGCGCCCGACAGGTCATCGTGCAGACGCTCCTGTCGTTGGGTCCAGCGGCCGCCACCACGCGCCCGGCCACCCTGGAGTTTAGGCCACGCAGCGATAGGGAGGCTTATCCGGTCCTGTGCAGATCCCAGGGGTGAACAGCCGGCCGCCCACCGCGAACGCCCGTCGCGTAAGATCAGCGCCCGGCTGCGTCGTCCCGATACCCCGCCCGCGCGGCGACGGCCAGTTACGTTGACCGCCGTTGTCGCAACTTGACGGTGATCGGAAGCGGTCGGGGCGGCCATGACGGCCAGTCAATCCCTACGCTGCGACACCGAGGAGTAAAGACCGTGCGAATCGGAATCAACGGGTTTGGGCGGATCGGCCGCCTGGCCTTGCGGGCGCTGTTGGAGCGCCATCCCCAGGCCGAGGTCGTCGGCATCAACGACCTGGCCGAGTTGCGCGCTTCCGCGCACCTGCTGCAGTACGACAGCAACTACGGCCGCTTCGGTCAAAGCGTGGAGGCCACGGCCGGTGGGCTGGTCGTGGGCGGGACGCCAATCCCGTATTACTCCGTGCGCGACTGGTCCACGATGCCCTGGGGCGACCTGGGCGCCGACCTGGTGGTGGAGTCCACCGGGGTGGGCACGGAGCGCGCGCGGGCCGCGGCGCACCTGGACGGGGGCGCGGGACGTGTGCTGATTTCCGCGCCGGCCAGCGATGCCGACCTGACCGTTGTCCTGGGCGTGAACGATGATCAGTTCGACCCCGCCGCGCACCACGTCGTCAGCAACGCCTCGTGCACGACCAATGGCCTGGCGCCGCCGCTGGACGTCGTGCACCGCGAGTTCGGCGTGCGCAAAGGGCTGATGTCCACGATTCACGCCTATACGTCCTCGCAGAGCCTGGTGGACACGGCCATCAGCGATTTGCGCGAAGCGCGAGCCAGCGCGATGAGCATCGTGCCGGCCAGCACGGGCGCCGCACGCGCGATCGGTCTGGCGATCCCGGAGCTCGACGGACGCATGCACGGCGCGGCCTATCGCGTTCCGGTGTCCACCGTATCCATCGTCGAGTTCGTGGCGCACCTGGAGCGTCCGGTCGATGAAGGCGAGGTCACCGACGCGCTGCGCGCCGCGGCGGCCGGGCGGCTGGACGGCATCCTGGGCGTGTCGGACGAGCCGCTGGTCTCGATCGACCTCAAGGGCGACACCCGCTCGTCCATCGTGGACGCCGGATCGACGATGGTGATCGGCGGCGACCTGGTGAAGGTCGCGGCCTGGTACGACAACGAGTGGGGCTATGCCTGCCGGATCGGCGATGTGGCGATGGCCATCGGTGAGCGCGTCGGAGCGCCGGCCAACGTCTGAGACGGCTGTCCCCGCCCAATGTTTCACGTGAAACATCGGAGGCGGCCCACGACTCGCCTGTCGCCCAGCCGGCGTGCGAACTCGATTCTGGGACCGCCCCGTAGGGGAGCTCCGACAGGACGTGGCCCGTGAAACGCGGCAGCCAGGCGCTGGAGGTTCGCGGCCGGCACGTGTTCGTGCGCGTGGACGCCAACGTGCCGCTGGATAGGGAGAGGATTCGCGACGACACGCGCCTGCGGGCCATAGTGCCAACGCTGGCTGCGTTGCGGGCACGGGGTGCGCGCTTGGTCGTGGCCTCGCACCTGGGGCGACCGAAGGGTCAGATCGATCCGGCGCTGTCCCTGGCCCCCGTGGCCGAACGCCTGGGCGAACTGCTGGGCTGCGTCGTGGCGCTGGCCCCGGATAGCGTTGGCCCCGACGTGGAAGCCCTGTCACAGGGTCTGGCCGGCGGCGAGGTGCTGCTGCTGGAGAACCTCCGTTTCCATCCGGGCGAGGAGCAAAACGATCCCTCGCATGCCGCCGCGCTGGCGAGGTTGGCCGATGTCTACATCAACGACGCCTTCGGCACGGCTCACCGGGCACATGCCAGCACGGTGGGCGTCGCGCGGGTGTTGCCATCGGCCGCCGGGCCGTTGATGCATGCCGAGATTCAGGCTTTGGATCGTTTGACTCGCAGTCCGGCACGTCCCTACGTGGCCGTCCTGGGCGGGGCGAAGGTCTCCGACAAGATCGGCGTATTGCGACGGCTTGCTACGCAGGTGGACGCGCTCCTGCTCGGAGGCGGCATCGCCAACACATTCGTGGCCAATGCGGGCGGCGCACTGGGGCGGTCGCTCGTCGAACCCGGACAAGCCGAGACCGTGGCCGCCGTACGAGCGGCCGCAGCGGCTTCCGGCTGCCGAATCGTGCTACCCGACGATGCGGTCGCCGCCCGGACGATCGATTCCGACGCCGCCACGACCGTCGTTCCGGCCGATCAAATCCCTGACGATCAAATGGCGCTGGACATCGGTTCTGCTACGACCAACGCTTACCTGGAGGTGCTGGCCGAGGCCCGCACGGTGGTCTGGAACGGACCGCTGGGGGTCTATGAGCACGAACCGTTCGCCCAAGGCACGCTGGCCGTCGCGCGCGGGCTGGCGACTTCAGGAGCCTTCGTGGTGGTGGCGGGCGGCGATGCGCTGGCCGCGGCGCAGGCGGCTGGCGTGGCGGAACGGATGGGCCACCTCAGCACCGGCGGGGGCGCCACGCTGGAGTTCCTGGAAGGCCGTGAACTCCCCGGACTGGCCGCGCTGCCTGACGCCTGAGCCTATTTGCGCTCCGAGTCCTCGCCCAGCCACAGGCGCGCGTCGCCCACACGCCTTGTAACGGCGCGGCTGTCCAGGTATTCAAGCAGTGCGAGCGCGTACTTGCGGCTGGTGCCGAGCGTGTCCCGCACCTCGCGGACGGTCACCGAGGGAGCTGTTCCGAATAGTTCGCGGACGGCGCGGAGCCAGACGGCGTAGGTATCGCGCGAGAGCGCGATGTCAGCGGCCAGCAGAACCAGCCGCCCGTCTTGCGCCAGCGCCGCCGCCAAGCGTCGGTTGCCACCTGTAGCCGTTAGAGCTTCGTTGAGCGACGGCGGCGTCAATCCACCCTGGTCGAGGTGAGCAAGCAGTCGCTGGGCCCTGTGTTCTTCGGCCTCGGTGAGCTCGACCGTGTGACCGGCCAGGACCACGCGGGGTCCCTCCAGGCGTACCAACCCCTCGGCAGCCGCAGCGGCCGCCAGCTCGCCAATCGCCTCGGCCGGCGCGTCCATAGAGCGGGCAAGGTCAGATGTCCTAAGTCCCATCGCCCCCGGGTCGGACTCGTGGTGCTCCCGGAGAGTGCTTAGAAGCTCCGAGGTCAGGCGTTCGATCACCTGCACGCTGCCCACGAAGCTGCGGAGCGTCCGCGCCTCGCCGGCCGCGGCGAGGTCGGCGACGGTCTGTTCCGTCGTCGCGCTGTCCAGTTCGGTTCGCCGCGCCAGCTGGGCCAACGTCACCAGTTCGTCGGCCAGGGCCTCACGGACAAGGGCTGCGGGATCGCCGGCCGCCGCCCGTGCCACGGCTTCCAGCACCGCCTGGTCACCCCGCGGCGCGTGCCGCGCCAGGGCGCGGGCCACACGGCCGCCGCCAATCGTGGTAGCCGGCGAGAGCCGCCGAATCACGTAGCGGTCGCCGCGGCGCGCCGCAATGGGGGCGTCCAGGCGCCACTGGACCCAGCCGGAGCCGCCCGGTGGGATGGGATCCGCTTCGAGTAGCCGGAGCCTGGCAACACGCGCCGCCGCGCCGATGTGCAGCGCCACGTCCTCGCCTGGCTTCAGTGCCCGCGGCGCCGAGGGCAACATCCGCAGCCGCGCGTCCACTCGGCGCGTCTCCAGCACCGCGCCAGGCATTGCGAGCACGTCACCGCGACGCGTCTGCGAGGGGCTGGTGCCGCCCAGGTTCACCGCCACCCGGCGTCCGGGTTGTGCGGCGTCGATGGTCGTCTGATGCGACTGCAGGCCTCGGACCCGGACTGCGCGTCCACTCGGATAGAGGCTGGGCCGATCACCCACGTGTAGCGGCCCGCCCGTAAGCGTGCCCGTAATGACGGTGCCGAAGCCCGGCATGGTGAACACGCGGTCGATCGGTATGCGGGCGCCTCCGCCGTCGGTGCGCGCGGGGCGGCGAGTCAACACGCGGTCCAGGGTCTCAACCAGCTCGTCCAACCCGGTCCGTGCCTGCGCCGATACATGCACGATCGGCGAGTCCGCCAGGCGGCTGCCCGCCAGGGCATCGCGCACGTCTTCCTGGACCAGCTCCACCCACTCGTCCTCGACCAGGTCGGCCTTGGTCAGGGCTACGACGCCGCTTTCGATTTCCAACAGGTCGATGATGTCCAGGTGCTCACGCGTCTGCGGCATCACGCCTTCGTCGGCCGCGATGACCAGCAGGACCGCGTCGATCCCGCCCACGCCGGCGAGCATGTTGGACACGAAGCGCTCGTGCCCCGGCACGTCGACGACCGACACCTCGCGCCCGCTGGGCAGCGTGAACCAGGCGAAGCCCAGGTCGATGGTCAGGCCGCGTTCGCGTTCCTCGGCCAGCCGGTCCGGAAAGATCGAGGTGAGCGCCTCGACCAGCGTGGACTTGCCGTGGTCGACGTGGCCGGCCGTGCCAACCGTCATCGGGGCCAGCGCGTCCGGGCCCCCGGTCAAAGGAGCGCGACTTCCTCTCGGGTCAGCACCGGCCAGTCGCCGTCGCGCGGCAATTGCCGCGGCTCAGTCATCAGGTCGCCATCGGCATCCGCGTGCAGCACCACGAATATCGGAAGCAGGGTGAAGCCTATGTCCTCCGGGGTGCCCAGCAGGTAGGCCGCGCGAACCGGGCCGAAGTCGGGCAGATGAAGGTCACGGTGCGAGCGTCCCTCATCCGACAACCGGTCCAGGAAGATCTTGCACAGCATGGGGTTGTCGAGGTTGTGCGACACGCGCCCGAATGCACGGCAGACCATCGGACGCCCGCTGTACCCCGCGCAGAGATTGTCGTTGGTCAGCAATACGCAGCGCTGAACGCGACGTCGATCCACCGTCATGGTCAGCCGGCTGAGATCCTCGAGGTTGCGGGCGCGCAGCGCGCGTCGCAGGGGACCGCGCTTGCGGTCGAGTAGACGCCGAGCGCGACGCACGATCCTCCGGCGTTCGTCGGCTGTGGAGTCGCGATGCAGCGCCGGCAGCAGGATGGCCCATTCCTCCTCGCTGATGAACACCTGCTGCAAACAACAGCGAGCGCAACCGTCGGGACAGCGCAGGATGGGATGCGCGCCCTCGACCATCACGTTGAGCGTGTCCACGACTTCGAGCGTGGCGATCAGGTTTGGGTCGTCTTGCAGCGTTCCCGTCACCCGGTCGAACGCGCGGGCTGGATCAATCGACATGGCGAGGCTCCGTGAGGACAGGCCTGCCGTCCTCGTTCCCAGCGCGATACCGTTGATGCACTGTGCCCTCAGCCCTAGCCAAACGCGCCCAGCAACACGAGCACCACGGCCGTGCCCAGGCCAATGCCATAGGCCACCACGGCCGTGGCAAACGTCAGCGCGGTACGCCGCCACCTGGTCTGCTGCTCCAGGCGAGTCATGCGGTCTTCAAGGCGATCCAGGCGGGCGGCGTCGCGTTCCGCTCGGGCCTGGGCCTGGCCGGCTTCAGCGCGCAGTTCGCCAATAGCCAGCGCGTTCATGCGCGAGATGTCTGTCATCGGCGCCTGTTGCGGCGCGCCGGTCTGCGTGCGCGCCATGAGTTCCGGCAGCTGCTGGAGCACCCGCGGCAGGACCTGCTGCGTGACCTGCTGCAGGACCACGCGGCTCAGGAGTTGCGTCGCCATGTCACGCCTTCCCTCCGCATCACCGCCGCCGCAACCGTCATCCGGCCGGCGCGGACAGACTGTCGGGGTCTACGCGATAGATCACCGTATCGCCGTCCCGGTAGATCTCGTGTACCCCAAACTCCTTCATGCGGTCGAACTTTGCCAAAGATTCGGCCGCGTAGATGCTCCGTTCCAGTTCGCCAATGTAGACCAGGCTGACGTTGAACGAAGAGAGCAAGGCGCGCGCCCGGCGCGCGTCTCGTGTGGCAAACAGCTCGCGGGCGTCGTCAAAACGAGCCTCGACCTCGTGCACATAGCCCCAGTGCTGCTGCTTGGCGTGCCAGTCCCAGGCCATGACGGTTGGCAGGCCGGTGTACACGGATATCCGTCCGCCCCAGCGGTAGATGGTCGTGGGCGTCTCGGCCACCACGGGCGCTCCTTCCATGTGGGTGCGCAGCCATTGAATGGCTCGGCGGTCGGCGCTGAGGTCGATCGGGACGCCCTGGTCGTAGATGACGCCGCCGTCCATGAACGCTTCACCGTCCAGCGTTGCGGGCAGCGGCTGGATGCGCAGATCCAGCTTGTGCGGCGTGGCCAGCAGCGGATACGACAAGGCAGTGGCTGCGAGCAGCGCCAGACTTGCGGCCCAGGCCACCCGCGCCGCTCTGAATCGAATCCCTCGTCGAGGCCGAAGCACCCGAACCAGGTAGGGCACAGCCAACGCCGCGCCCAGGCCCAGCAGCGTCCACGCTTGGAGGTAGGACTTGAAGATGGTGTTGAGCCGCCCGATGTCGTCGCGCACCACGACGAACTCAGGCGCCGCCGTAAGTCCTGCGCCGGCCAGTAGCAGGGCCAGGGGCGCCAGCTTCTTCGGCTCGGTACGTAACGGCCAGGCCGCGGAGGCGCCCAGGATGAGCAGGCCGACGATAAGCGCGCGGGTCGACCAGTTGGCGGCTGCCCCGACGAGTCCCGCCAGCAACAGCGTGCCGGCGACGACGGCGGCAGCCTGCAATGCGATCCGTGTCGGCTTTTCTCTCAGACTCTCGGCGAGGCGCAGTGCCGCATAGGAGGCCAGCACGGTCACGGGCAGGCCGAAAATGAGCAGCCATTGCGCGGCGGGCGTCGTTCCCGGCGTGGGGTTCAGACCTCCGTAGAAGTCCACATAGGCCGCGTGAAACGGCTGGAACAGCAGCTGGGATGCTGCCGTCAGGCCCAGGCCAACGCCGAGCAAGGTCGCGGCCAGCGCTCGCGGATCGAGCCGGCCGCTCCGCCAGAGCGCATAGGCGAACGCCGTGAGGGTGATCACGGCATACGTCGGATAGTCCCAAGGATTGACGACCCGGTGCAGCGCTAGCACGAAGGTCTGGAACACCAGCACGGCGGCCCATGGACGCCACCCGATCTCGGGCTGCCGTTTTGTCGCCTCGCCGAGCCCAAGGATGGCCGCCGCCCCGATCAGCGCCGCCCCGGTGTGGGCGAAGTTCATCAGGTGTGGGTGCAGATCGCCATACATGAAGGTGAACCAGGGGAACTCGTTGACCGTTCGCGGGATCACGCGAGTCGCGGCCCAGAAGTCGAAGGACTGGCTCAGGCCGCCGCCCAGGAGAAGTCCTGGTACTTCCAGCAGGGCAATCCCGGTATCGCCTGCCTTGAGTTGCGCGAACACCACGAGTTGCAGGGCCACGTGCAGGTTGCCGGCCAGCAACACCAGCGCCACAGCTGCGAGGCCGACGGCTACCGCCTCGCTCCAGCGCCGCCCCAGCAAGGACCAGAAGTTTGAAGCCGCACCGAAGATCGCGGCCACGGCGGCCGCGAACGCGCCGGCCACCGCCAGGTTGTAGGCCGTGGCCGGAACCACGCCCAGCGTCCTGGCCAGCGCGGCCGTGGGCACGTGGCCCAGGTAGTAGTAGTTCAGGCGGCTGCCCGCATACCAGGGATCGTGCGGCGGGAAGACGGGGCTGCGAATCACAGCGTTGAGGTGCGCGAAGTCCATGGGCTTCTCGCCGCCGAAGACCGGATGCCAGAGGTCCGGATTGCGCATGCGCAGCATCAGCATGGCGCCGAAGGCCAGGAGAATGAGCGCCTCGGTTCCCAGGATCGGCGCCACCGCCCCTGTCAACGAGCGACGCACCTCGGCCCGTCGGCGCCACAGCACCGTGCCTGAAGCGGCTGCCAGAAGACCCGCGCCGGCCAGAAGTGCCGGTACATCAAAAGGGGTCGCCCCTGTGCTGGCCAGCCACCAGGTTGGAAAGATCAGCGCTGCCGGTCCCAGTACCCGGGCCGCCGCATATCCACGGTCGGGCAGACGTCGCAGCGCCGGCCAGATCAACGGCCACGCCAGCAGCCCGGCCAGCCAGACTGCCGCGAACCAGGCCGCGACCGCACCGGCGCCACGCAGCGGTCGCTCCTGGAACTGGGCAGGCCAGCCGGCCTCGGCCTGCACCCGGGCCGACTCGGCCGCCGTCAAGTCCGTCCGACGGGTGACGGCGTCCTTCGGCAGCGCCTGGACGACGCCGCGCAGATCGACGGATCCGAGTTCCCGCTGAATGGCTGCGGCGGTCCCCTCACCGCGGCGGCCATAGATTGAGACCGTGGGATGGTCGTAGACGCTGAACGCCTCTTCGGCGGCCCGGTCGTCGATGGTCCAGGGACCCAGGGAGGGACGCGACTCGAACCGCGCCAGCAGGTCGAACCCCAGCGAGCCGCTGTCCAGGGCCGCGTAGTACCGCCCGGTCAGCGGGTAGCGCTGCGGCATCCTGGGAATAGTGGCGGCGCCCCGGTCGCTCGCCAGGACCACCAGGTCGGACCGGCTCAAGGTCTCGATCAGGTGCACGCGTTTGGTTTCGCGGTCCGGGTCGTAGACCCGCAACTGCACGCGCTCGAACAACTCCGGGTTCCGCCCCTTCAGCGGCAGGGGTAGCGCGTCGTCCCAATGCTCCACGGCAATGGTGGATCCGGGCGCCACGTTGTCGTAGATGAAATCGGATGCCGCAACGCGGGTGTGGTCGCGGCCGTAGATCTGCGCGAAGGCCAGCGCCCAGAGCAACGACGCGCCCAGCACCGCCGTCAGCGCCCCGCCGACGCCCCAACCCGCCAGACCTCGGAGCCGCCCGCGATGTCTCCAGCCCCAGGCAACCATCCAGGCGGTGAGCAGCGCCAATACCGGATAGACCGGGTGGAAGTAGCGCATGGTCTTGAGGACGAGCGCACCAAAGACCACGACGTTCAGCCCTCCCCAGGCCAGCGGCAGCGCCAGGACATGCCGTCGAGCGCGCCACCACACCACAGCGGCTAGGCCGGAGGCTGCCAGAGCCGCCAAGCCAAACGCGGGGCCCACACCCCAGCGCACGATCTGTTCCAGCGGATAGAGCCAGGCGGTCGTGCCCGCCCACTGGATGCCCGGAGGCCAGTCCAACGTGCCCGACTGGATGGCCTGCTGCTGAGCCAACGCGCCGGTGAAGGCGGGGGCCAGTCGCCAGTCCCAGGGCCACGCCGATGCGAACGCATAAGGCTGAAACAGCCGAAAGGCCAGCGCCGCAAATACACCGAACGCGCCGAGGTGGGCGAACCAGGATGCCTGGCGCTCCCAGGTGTCGCCGAGCGCGCCTTCGCGGACCGCGCGAAGCGCCCACCAGCCCGCAAACAGCGCCAGCAGTAAACCGGTGCTCAGCTTGCTGGCCATTGCCAGCCCGGCGGCGATGCCCGCCAGCCCCAGGCTGCCGGCGTCGCGCGACTTCGAGTAGCGGACCATCAGCCAGAGCGTCAGCGTGGCGAAGAAGGTGGCGAACGTGTCGACGGCGAAGAAGTGCGCGATCTGAATCGAGTGCACGGCCAGCGCCAGCAGCGCCGCCGCCACCAGGCCCGGCCAGGGCCCCAGCAATCGTCGACCCAGGAGGTAGATCACCAGCACGGTGCCCAGGTCGAACAGGGCCGAGAGCGCACGACCGACCAAGTAGGCCTCGTCGTATCCGGTTCGGCCCAGCGCGCGCGCCAGTGACTCGACGAGGAACAGCGGGAATGTGCCGTAGACGAAAAACGAGACTTCGTGGTTGAACGGGTTCAGCGGCGAGCGACCGGGATCGAAGTACGTCCACAGATCCGGGGCCGGATGAATCTGCAGCAGCACCAGGCTGAGGAAGCGCTCATCGGGGTGAAGGTGCTGTCCGTGATCCCAGTCCAGGCCGACGAAGCGCAGGGCTGCGGCCAGGCTCAGAACGGCGGAAAGCACCACCGCGTGCAGCGCTCGGGCCGGCGCGGGTGGAGGCGCGCCTTGGCGAAGCACATTGAACGCCCTTGACCGCAGCGCGGCGGCGCTGACTCTCATGGATATCGCGATTGGGCGTCCGCCATCAGCCGTAAGGACACGTCGCCGCTACTGATCTGCCTGAGATTGCCGGCCTCGTCGCGCAGACGCAGCGCTCCGTCCGGCGCAAAGTCTTCAACCACGCCGCGCGTGCGCAGCGCTCCGCTCACCTCAACCTTGCGTCCCAGCAGCGTCGACCGGCCAACCCATTCCTGGTAGACCGCATCCCACGCGGCACCCTCGGCGGTCAGGCAATCCAGAATCTGGACCACGCAGGCCGCCAGCAGTTCGCTACGGTCGAACGGTCGGGCTGCGTAGGCGGCCACGGTGGTCGTGGGCTGCCCCTCGGCCAGGCCGGCTGCATTGAACGCATTCAGACCGACACCCACCACGGCGGCTTCTCCCCGGGTCTCCACCAGCACACCGCCGGCCTTGGCCAGGCCGAACACCAGGTCGTTCGGCCACTTGATGGAGGCCGACGCTCCCGTACAGTCCTGGATCGCGCGAACGGCCCCTGCCACGGCCGCAATGGTGAGGCGACCGATCGGATCTGAGGATGCGACGCCGTCGCGCACGATCATCGAGAACAGCAGCCCGCCGGGCGTGGAGAGCCAGCGGCGGCCCCGGCGCCCGCGCCCCTGCATCTGATGTTCGGCCGCATAGACCGACCCGTGCCGTGCGCCCGCTCGCAGTCCGGCCAGGGCGTCGTTCTGTGTCGAGCCGGTTCGGTCCGTCACCGTGACCGGCGCGTGGATTCCGTGGGCGCGCAGCTGCTTTTGGATGACCGAGGCCCGGAGTGGGGCCCAGGGAATCGGTGCGTCTGTCAACAGACCTCACTATGCCCAGCGCGCCGTGTCCAGTCTCACCGACTCCTGACACTGGCGAAAGGCCACGCCGCCCGCGCCCGTCCCTCAAGACCTGCATTTCCGGTACGACGTCTCAACAAGAAACTCGGATCCGACTGCTTCTCGCCCATATTGACGTGGTTTTCTTTGTGCCGTGCCGGTTTGACGGTATGCTTCCCGCTCAGGAATCGCGCCAGACGCGGCGCACCATGGAGGACCGACCGTGGCGTATAGCGTGATCAGCCAGAAGTCCGGACACACGTACCATCTGCACTCGCGGGTGGTGACGCTGCGCGGCGGCCGTCAGCAGCGCATCTACTACTTCGCCAAGACTGTGGGCGAAGGGGCGGTTGACGAGATGCCTGAGGGCTACGTGGTGTCGGAAAACCCGCGTACCGGGCTTCCTCTTCTGAAGAAGGGCTGATCAGCTAGCCTCAGTTCCCGAATCCGACGGGACAGGTAGGTTCCGCGCACTCCCAGCCGAGCGGCTGCGGCTCCCATTGAGCAACGACGCTCGGCAAGCACCCGCCGGACCAGTGCCCCCGGCAGCAGCAGTTCCAGCGCGAAGCGATCCGCTTCCCATTCCCGACGCCGGCGCTCGCCGCGCCCTGCGGCCCATGGTGTCGTGTCCGCGTGCAGCAGCCAATGCCCAAGTTCGTGGGCCGCGCTGACGTTGCGGTCCACAACAGGCAGCCGCGCGTTGACGACGAGCGCCGGACGGCTGCCGCCCACGCTGGCCAGCAGTCCGCGGATTCCGAGGGGGAGCGGGCGCTGGTAGACACGCAGTGACGTTGCCGTTCGTGCCAGGTCGGCTGCGTCCAGGATCGGCGCGGAGGCCGGCAGCCCGCCCCGTTGCCGTAGCAGCGCGGCAGCTATCTGGATCTCTTGCCGAGTGCGACGGCGCATCATGCGTGAACCGTACAAATAGCGAACACATGCGTCCAGCGGGGGCCATTGCCGTCCGATCCCCCGCTGCCCCCTCACCGCCTCTCCGCCTACCATGCCCGCATGCGCCACGAACCGATCCCGATCCCAGGCGAATAGATCTGTCCATGAATCCGGCCTTGATTGCCCAACTCCGTCGTCTTGGCAGCGCCCCGCACGTGCTGCTGGATCCCGATGAGTTGGTGGCCTATGGCTACGACGCGACCATGGGCTACCGGGGCGTGCCGGCCGCGGTGGTTATGGCCGAGACGGAAGCTCACATCGTCGACGCGCTGACCGCGGCCAGCGAACATGGCGTTCCCTGCCTGGCGCGTGGGGGGGCGACCAGCCTTTCGGCCTCCGCGGTGCCGCCCGACGGAGCGCTGGTGATCGACACCAACCGAATGCGCCGGATTACGGCCTTCGACGCCGAACGGCGGCGCGCTACGGTCGAGCCCGGCGTCGTCACGCGCGACTTTCGCGACTATGCCGCCGCTCGCGGCCTGTTCTACGCGCCCGACCCGTCGTCCGAAGCGGCCGCCACGATCGGCGGCAACGTGGCCACCAACGCCGGCGGGCCGTATGCGTTCAAGTATGGAGTCACACGCGACGCCGTCATTGGTCTGCGTGTCGTGACACCGCGGCACGGTCTGCTGAGCCTGACGCGCGGGACGGACGACGCGGTGATTGACCTCATTATCGGTTCAGAAGGCACGTTGGGCATCGTGACCGAAGTCTCACTGCAGTTGCGTCCGCTGCCTTCGCACCGGAGCGTGCGCGCAGCCAGCTTTCCCGACGGGGAATCCGCACTCCGGGTGGTCGCGGAGATAATGGAGCGCGGGATTACCCCGGCCAAGCTGGAGTTCCTGGACGACATCACCGTCGAGTCACTCGAGCGCTCGCGCCCCTGGGGATTCCCGCGCGATGCGGGTGGTTTGCTGCTGGTCGAACTGGACGGCGACGAAGCCGAGGTTCGAGACGAGAGCATCACGCTGGATGCGCTGCTCAGGTCCGCGGGCGGTGGGATGGACAGCGTGGATCCCGTCCGCGCCGAGCGCTGGTGGGAAGCCCGGCGCGGAATCACCGCCTCGTTGGCCCGCATTCGCCCGGCCAAGATCGGCGAGGACATCTGCGTGCCGTACTCCCAACTGGCCCCGACGTTTGCGGCCATCAAACAGGCCGCTGACGACGCCGACGTGGTCGTGGCCATATTCGGCCACGCGGCCGACGGCACGCTGCACCCGAACATGCTGTACGACCCGAGCGATCGGGAAGAGCGAGACCGGGCGTTCAGCCTGTTGCCAATCGTGGCCGATGCGGGGTTGGCGGCCGGCGGCATCCTCTCCGGCGAGCACGGTTTGGGGCGGGTGAAGCAACCGTTCATCGATCGCGCCTACGACCCGCCCACGCTGGCGGCCATGCTCCGCATCAAACGCGCCTTCGACCCCGACAACATCATGAACCCCGGCGCCATGTGGCCGACCGAGCCAATGGAAGCTCGCGAGTAGATCAGTCCGAGAAAGCCGAGGGGGGGGGGGGGGCGCCCCCCCCCCCCCCGGCGGGGCGCGCCCGCAGGGCGGGGGGGGGGGGTGTTGTGGGTCGGGCGGGGGGGGGGGGGGGCGCGGCGCCGGGGGGGGG
>VXPS01000139.1 GCA_009839425.1 Chloroflexota bacterium | reverse complement strand
CGCTCCTTCCAGATGGCCGCCCCGCCGGTCGTGACGCGGCCCTCCATGTCGCAGAGGTCCTTCACGCCGATGGGGATGCCGTGAAGCGGGCCGATGCGGTGCCCGGCCCGGATTGCCCGGTGCGCTGCCTCGGCCGCCTCGCGCGCCTCGTCGGCATAGACGGCGGCGAAGGCGTGGAGCTTGGGGTCGAGGCTTGCGATCCGGTCCAGGCAGGTCTCCGTTACTTCTACGGGGGAGAGCCGTCCCGCCGCAATTTCCGGCGCAAGCTCGTGGATCGGGGCGAAGGGGTCCGGCATGGCGAGGGGCTCCTGATGGCGGCGGGTCGCGCGCAGGATACGGTCAACTCCGCTGCGGGGCGAGCCGCGCCCGCTATGGCGCGAGCGGCGCGGCGCGGATAGCATCGCAGCGGACGGTCAAACGGGGAGGGCAGGCCGTGGCGGCATCGTTGAACGGCAAGGCGGCGGTCGTCGGAATCGGCGAGACGGCCTATGAGCGGGGTACGGACAAGAGCGCGCTCGCGCTGCAATTGGAGGCGTCGCTGAAAGCCGTGGCGGATGCGGGGCTGGAGCCGAAGGACATTGACGGCATCCTGCCTTACGCCTCGGGCGCAGCCGTCGCCGAAGACTTCATCACCAATTTCGGCCTGAAGGACGTGACCTTCTCCGCGACCACGCCGATGGGCGGCGCAAGTTGCGTTGCGGCCATCCAGGCGGCGGCGATTGCCGTGGCGACGGGTCTTTGCCGCAATGTGCTGCTGCCGATAGGACGGCGCGGCTATTCCGACTCGCGGGTCGCATCCAGGGTCGCGGCCATGCCGCAATTCCATGTCGTATCGGAGTTCGAGGCCCCGTCCGGAACCATCGCCCCGGCGCAGCTTTACGCCCCGATGGCCCGGCGCCACATGGAGCTTTACGGCACGACGGCGGACCAGTTCGCGGAAGTCGCGGTCACCATGCGCCGCCACGCCATGCTGAACGACAATGCGATCATGCAAAAACCGATGACGGTCGAGGACCATCACGCATCGCGGATGATCTGCGACCCGTACCGGCTGTTCGACTGCTGCCTGGAGAGCGACGGCGGCGCGGCGGTGGTGATCTCCGGTGCGGACCGCGCCGCCGACACGCGCCGCCCGGTGCCGATCCTGGGCGTCGCCGAGGGGCACCCCGACTCGCCGAGCGTCATCACCCAGCGTCCCGACATCACGCGGCTCGGCCTCGCCAAGGCCGCGCCGCGCGCCTTCGGCATGGCGGGCGTCGGCCCCGAGGATGTCGATGTCGCGGAGATCTACGACTGCTTCACCTGGACGGTCGTCTGCCAGCTGGAGGACCTGGGTTTCTGCCCGAAGGGCGAGGGCGGGGCTTTCGTCGAGGACGGGCGCATCGGGCTCGGTGGTGCGCTGCCCGTCAACACGCATGGCGGCCTCCTGAGCCAGGCGCATATCGTCGGCATGAACCATGTCTGCGAACTCGTGAAGCAGATGCGCGGCGAGGCCGGCCGGGCGCAGGTGGCGGATGCCGAAATCGGCCTCGTCACCGGCTATGGCGACCTCGGCGACGGCTCGCTCGCGATCATGGGAGCGGCGGCGTGAGTGCCGCCCGTCCGGCGCCGGAACCGACCATCGATTCGAAGCCCTATTGGGACGGGCTGAAGGAACGCCGCCTGCTGCTCCAGCAATGCGGAAACTGCGGCCTTGTCCGCCACTATCCCCGGCCGATGTGCGACGCCTGCCACTCGTTGCAGGTGCAGTGGATCGAATCCTCGCGCCGGGGCCGGCTCTACAGCTGGACGGAAGTCCACCACCCCTTCGTCCCCGGCTTCCGCGAAGAAATCCCCTATGTCATGGCGACGGTAGAACTGGCCGAAGGCGTGCGCCTCCAATGCCAGATTCTGAATGCGGACCCCGATGCTCTCGGGCTCGACTTGCCGGTCGAGATCGTCTTCCGCGAAGTGCAGGACGGCCTGGTCCTGCCTTTCGCGCAGGTCGTTTAGGCTGGTGACGATGCCTGACTTGTCGAAACTTGAGGCCCTGATCGCGCGGCTGGCCGGGATCGACTTTTCCCAAAGCAGCGAGCAGGACACGCGCGAAATAGCGGTGAATACTATCATCGGCGAGTTGGGCTGGGACACGCTCGACCGCGATGAGGTCGCCCGCGAATACTCGGTCCGGGGCGGGCGAGTGGACTATTGCCTTCGCAGCCAGGCACGCAGCCTCGTCCTGATCGAAGTAAAGCGGGCGGGCTCGGACCTTGCCGAGCACCAGGAACAGTTGCTGCGTTACGCCTTCGATGAGGGGGCATCGCTGGCGGCGCTCACGGACGGCCTCGTCTGGTGGCTCTACCTGCCGATGGAGAAGGTCAGTTGGGAACAGCGGCGCTTCGCCCGCGTGAACTTCGGCGAACAACAATCGGCAGATGCGGCCGCAACGCTCTACCGTTTCCTCAACCGTAGCGGCGTTGTAAGCGGCGAGGTACAGGAGGAAGCCAAGCGGGAATTCGAGAGTCAGGAACGCGAGCGGCGCGTTCGAGCCGCTCTGCAAGATGCGTGGGAGCGGGTACTGGGCGATCCGGATAGCCTGTTACGCGAAGAACTGGCCGATGCGGTCAGGGATATATCGGGCCATCGTCCTGATTGGGAGACGATTGCCGGCTTTCTGCAAGGAATGCTTGGAAATGCTGGCACAAGAGGTGAAACATCCATTGTCCGAACAATGCGATCCGAGGCTGCGATGCAGCCACAACAATCAGATTGGCGCTCTGACATTACTGCCAGCGGTGAGGCGGCGCCAAGATTGCGAGCCCCCCTGCCCATTGAGCTTGATCCGCCTAACGCGAAAGATTTTCTGAGGATGTTGCTTAGAACCAAACGTGCGCGGATAGTCGAATTGCATCGCGATGGGCGCACTGAGGAACGGCCCTGGGATGCTACCAAAATGACAGCATCATCCAGTGTTCTCGGCAATCTTCGAAGCCGTCCGCATTACAGGGCAGGGGCATGGCAGCGGCATGGAATCGTGTCGCTGCGAGTAAGTGTTGAAGAGGCAAGCTAATCGGTTCGTCCGCGGTTCCGACAACGGCTTTCGCGTCGAACGCGCGGAACCGCCTCCGTAGCCCGACCGCAACTCCATGAGACTTCAGGAGGGAACCGATGACGAAGCTGATTTCCGAGGAAAGCCGGGGCGTATTCGTCATCATGGCGACGCCGTTTGCCGATGACGGCGCGCTGGACCTGCAGAGCGCGGACCGGTTGGTCGAGTTCTGTCTTGAGGAGGGCGTTTACGGATTCACATTGCTGGGCGTCATGGGCGAAGCGCCCAAACTCTCGCTCGAGGAGCAGGATGCGTTCACGCACCATGTCCTGAAGCGGATCGATGGACGGGCGCCGGTCATCGTCGGGGTCAGCAACCCCGGAATCGACAAT
>VXPS01000105.1 GCA_009839425.1 Chloroflexota bacterium | reverse complement strand
ATGCGGTGCTGGAGACGCCGGCGATGGATTGGATTGGGGCTTCGGGGACGCATTTTCGTCGGGGGTACTCGGAGTATCCGTCGTGCGCTCCGGCGCGCCGGGTGCTGATGTCGGGGCACGCGCCGTCGGCGAACGGGATGGTGGGGATGACCCGGCACCCGGAATGGGATCCGCCGGCGACGCTGGCGGGCGAATTGCGCGACGCGGGCTATGAAACACACATGAGCGGCAAGCTGGGCCTGCAACCGACGCGTCGGCGCTTTGGGTTTGAGGCGATGGACGTGGCGAACAGCTCGCGCACCCTGGACAACGATTACCTGACGTGGCTGCGCGGCGAGGCGCCGCCGCACCGCTGGGCCATGGCCCATGGGGCGACCTCGAACGGCTGGATCGGACGTCCGACGCATCTGCCGGAGGAGAAGACGCAGACGTTCTGGACGGTGTCGCGGGCGATCGACTTCCTGGAAACGCGCGATCCCACGGCGCCGTTCTTCCTGAATGTGTCGTTCATGGATCCGCATCCGCCGTTTACGCCGCCGGCGTTCTTCTTTGACCGGTACGAGCGCATGGACCTGCCGGAACCCGTGATTGGGGACTGGGTTCCGCCCTTCCCGGGGCCGCGGCGGGGGATGGATCCGGAGCTATCCGAGGACACGGAGCGCTGGAGCCGGCGACTGCACCTGGACCCGGCGCCGATGCACCACTGCCGGGCGGGCTATTACGGGCTGGTGAATCACGTGGACATGCAGCTGCACCGGTTGTTCCAATACATGCGGGACAAGGGCCTGCTGTATGACACGTTCATCATGTTCGTGTCGGATCACGGCGAGATGCTGGGGGATCACCACCTGTTCGCCAAGACGTGGCCGTACGAGGCGTCGGTGCGGGTGCCGTTCCTGGCGCGGGCGCCGCGGTCGATGGGGTTCCCCAGCCAGGTGGAGGTGGCGGCGCCGGTGGGTTTGCAAGACGTGATGCCGACGCTGCTGGATGCGGCGGGCTGCGAGATTCCGGCATCGGTGACGGGCCGCAGCCTGCTGCCGTGGATGCGCGGGGAAACGCCGGCGTGGCGCGACGTGCTGCACGGGGAACACGCGGGGCAGTACCGGGAAGCGGACGGCAATCACTGGATTGTGAACGAGCGGCATAAGTACATCTGGTTCAGCCAGACGGGCGAGGAGCACTTGTTTGACGTGGTGGAGGATCCGAATGAGGAGCGGGATTTGGCAGCGAAGAGCGTTTTAGGTGAGTCGGGGGTTGGTGCGCGGAAGACCCCTCACCGATTTCCGCCGAAGACGCCGGAATCTGCCTCTCCCCCAGGAGAGGGTAAAGAGGCGGCGAGCCCTGGAGAGATTGGAGAACAACGTGATGCCGCCGTCTCAGCGGACGTGGATCTTGGGTGGTGGCGGGGGCGGTTAGCGGAGGAGCTGGCGGATCAGCCGGAGGGGTTTAGCCGGGACGGCGGGCTGGTTGTTGGGCGGCCGCATGAGAGGTTTGTTCCGGGGAAGGGGAGAGGTTAGACGGGAGAGAAGTGAGAAAGAGGAGGAGCGGGACTCGGACGGTTGGGTGGTTGGGGGTGTGGTTCGACACGGTTCCTTCGGCAAGCTCAGGACAGGCCTCCGAGGGACTCCGAACCGGCTCACCACGAACGGGTAGGGGCTGGTGGGTGCGCGGAAGACGGGTGGGTCTCAGACGCCGCCCCTACGAAAGAGCGGAGCAGCGACGGACAGTTTCGGAGTTGCTGATGGTGGTTGCGCGGAAGACGGGCGGGTCAGAGACGCCGCCCCTACGAAGGATGGGCCGGTCGAATCCACGCGGCCGCTGACTTCTCGACTTAGAGTCTGTCCTGTGGGGGCGTGAGAGTTACAGACCGAAGGAGTCGGGGTGATGGGTGAGGGGCGGCCGAATGTGTTGTTGGTGGTGACGGATCAGCAGCGGGGGGATGCGCTGGGGTTGGATGGGCATGCGGTGCTGGAGACGCCGGCGATGGATTGGATTGGGGCTTCGGGGACGCATTTCCGGCGGGGGTACACGGAGTGTCCGTCGTGCGTTCCGGCTCGGCGGGTGCTGATGTCGGGGCAGGCGCCGTCGGCGAACGGGATGGTGGGGATGACCGGGCATCCGGAATGGGATCCGCCGGCGACGCTGGCGGGCGAATTGCGCGACGTGGGCTATGAGACGCACCTGTGCGGGAAGCTGCACCTGCAGCCGACGCGGCGGCGCTTTGGCTTTGAGGCGATGGACCTGGCCGAGAGCTCGCGCGGCCGGGACAACGATTACCTGACGTGGCTGCGCGGCGAGGCGCCGCCGCACCGCTGGGCCATGGCCCATGGGGCGACCTCGAACGGCTGGATCGGACGTCCGACGCATCTGCCGGAGGAGAAGACGCAGACGTTCTGGACGGTGTCGCGGGCGATCGACTTCCTGGAAACGCGCGATCCCACGGCGCCGTTCTTCCTGAATGTGTCGTTCATGGATCCGCATCCGCCGTTTACGCCGCCGGCGTTCTTCTTTGACCGGTACGAGCGCATGGATCTGCCGGAACCGGTGATTGGGGACTGGGTCCCGGAGTTTTCGGGGCCGCGACGTGGCATGGATCCGGAGCTATCCGAGGACATGGAGCGATGGAGCCGTCGACTGCACCTGGACCCGGCGCCGATGCATCACTGCCGGGCGGGGTACTACGGGCTGGTGAATCACGTGGACATGCAGCTGAACCGGCTGTTCCAGTACATGCGCGACAAGGGCCTGCTGTATGACACGTTCATCATGTTCGTGTCGGATCACGGGGAGATGCTGGGGGATCACCACCTGTTCGCCAAGACGTGGCCGTACGAGGCGTCGGTGCGGGTGCCGTTCCTGGCGCGGGCGCCGCGGTCGATGGGGTTCCCCAGCCAGGTGGAGGTGGCGGCGCCGGTGGGTTTGCAAGACGTGATGCCGACGCTGCTGGATGCGGCGGGCTGCGAGATTCCGGCATCGGTGACGGGTCGGAGCCTGCTGCCGTGGATGCGTGGGGAGTCGCCGGAATGGCGCGACGTGCTGCACGGGGAGCACGCGGGGCAGTACCGGGAGGCGGACGGCAATCACTGGATTGTGAATGAGCGGCATAAGTACATCTGGTTCAGCCAGACGGGCGAGGAGCATTTGTTCGACGTGGTGGAGGATCCGAATGAGGAGCGGGATCTGGCTGCGACGAGCGTTGTGCGTGAGCCGGGGGTGGGTGTGCGGAAGACCCCTCACCGATTTCCGCCGGGGACGGCGGAATCTGCCTCTCCCCCAGGAGAGGGTGAAGAGTCGCCGCGCCTTGGAGAGATAGGAGAACAGCGGGATGCCGAAGGCTCGCCGGACGGCGATCTTGCGTGGTGGCGGGGGCGGTTAGCGGAGGAGTTGGCGGAGCGGCCGGAGGGGTTTAGCGAGGGTGGCGAGC
>VXPS01000276.1 GCA_009839425.1 Chloroflexota bacterium | reverse complement strand
GACTTGCCCATGCGGGTGCGTGCCACGTAGAGGTGGTGCCGCCTGAGCAGGTCGGCGGGGAAGTGAATCTTCCTCGGCGTTCCGGTGGTGGTGTCGCCGACGTGGGCGCCGCCGCTGACGCTGCGGGCGGTGGGCAGCAGCACCCTGGCCCCGGCGCGGGCAACCAGGGGCGTCTCGTCCCTGGCCCCCGGCGGATGCCACAGGCAGGCGGCCTCGCGGACGCCCAGCACGCTGCGCCTGCCGAAGAGTCCCGGGCCTGTGGGATACAGCATCTCCGGGTCGGGCGCGGCGGGCCGGATGCGGCCGGCCTTCATCTTCGCCCCCGCCGGATTGTCGTAGTGGCGGAAGGCGGCCGCCACCGGCTCCAGCAGTTCCTTCGCCCGCTGCCGCCCGGTGTTCTCCGGCAGGAAGGCCGTCACCTGGATCTCGCCGTCGAAGGCGATGCGCGAGACCTTCTCCTTTATTTGGTTCGGGTCGTACACCCGGTTGTGGGCCTTCTTCCACTTGTGCCAGAGCCAGCCGCCCGCCGCGAGCGCGGCGGTCACGCCGACGCCCATCAGGACGGCCTTCCAGGTCTCTCCCGCCTGCACCCAGAGGTATGCGCGCAGGGCGGCGACCACGCCGACGCCCAGGACGGCCATCGTCACGCCGTCCATCTGGAGGGGACGGGTCTGGTAGGTGTAGGAGGGATCGCGCCGGTCCTCCACCGGCCTCTTGTGGGCCTTCTCCTGGTGGCCCTGCGACCAGTCGGGTCCCAGGGAGTTGAGCATCAGGCGCGCCACGACGCGCTCCCCCTCGTTCAGGTTGGAGAGCGCCCCCAGCACGGCCATGAGGGGGTCGGAGCCGGGGTCGAGCAGGTCGTCGTCCCTGAAGGTGCGCAGGGGCGCGTACTCGGGGCCGTCTGCCCGGAGCATCATGCTCCACGCCTGCTCGCCCTCCTCCAGGTTCAGGGGGTCGTCCTCGGTGGGTATCCGCTGTATCTGCGCCTGCGGGTAACGGGCGGAGATCTGGCCCCGCACCACCCGGTCTTGCAGGCAGCGGGCCAGCAGGGTCACGCCGTCGGCGTCTCCCGCCAGCTCCAGGGAGAAGGGTTCGGGGACGGCGATGGAGCCCAGGAGGTTCTCCACGCCCAGCAGCGTTCTCTCACCGTCCCTGGGCGGCGTCACCGCTAGCAGCACGGGCGTCTTGCCGTCATCATTGCCGAAGAGTCTTCGTATCGGGTTCAGGTTCATGGTTCCCTTCCTTTCTCTACTGGGGTCGTCGGTCGGTTCGTGGTCGCGCCGGTGTCTTTCGTCCATCGGTCTCGTCCTCCCTTCAGTGGTTGTCCGCTCCTAGTGCCTGCCCGGCCGCCACTCGATCACCTCCGTCTCCTCCGGCGTGGCCTCGATGCGGACGGGGAAGCGGTGCCCCTTCGACAGGAGCAGGCCGTCGCCACGGGGGCAGGACAGCAGCCATCGCTGGAGGTCTTCGGGCAGGTCGAAGGCGTCGCCGACCGTGCCTATCGCCGCCGCGTCCTGCTGGAGCAGCAGCTTGAAGGCGGCGTTCTGGAGGAGCGCCCGCCCGGAGTGCCCGGTGATGGTTCTCGAAGAGTCCTCGGAGAGGAGGTCCTGGACGTCTTGGGTGATGAACTGCAACCCCAGCCGGTGCTTCCTGGCCCGCTTCGCCATAGACACCATGAAGGCCGCTCCTTCCGGGTGCTGCATGATCGACCACACCTCGTCCACCACCAGCAGGCGGGGCTTGGGGTCCTGGGCCGCCGCCGCCCACACCGTCTCGGTGCAGACCATCGCGGCTGCGGGGCGCAGCTCCGGTTCGAGCAGCCGCAGGTCGAAGACCGTGACGAGGGCCTCGTTGCCCAGCAGGTCGTCCCCCTCGTCGGAGAGGAGGTTGCGCAGGCTGCCGGTGGCGAAGGGCCTCAGCAACTGCGCCAGGTCTTGGGCTTCGCCCTCAAGATACTTGTAAAAGTCGCGGAAGCCGGTGCGCTCCCCGACCTGGGCGTAGTAGCCCGCCAGGGCGTGGTCAAGAGATGCCCTTCGCTCTGCGCTCAGCCGCTCGCCCACCATGACTTCAATCAGGCGACGCAGGCTGCCGATGCGCTGGAGTAGCTCCTCGGAGTCCCCCGTGTCGATGACGAAGGGGTTCATTCCCTGTCCGGGCACTCCGGGCGAGAGGACACGTCCGCCCGCTGCGCGGGCCATGTCCGCGTACTCACCCTCCGGGTCGATGACGTAGGCGGTCACGCCTCTGGTGAGACCACGCAGCACGCCGAGCTTCGTTGCGAAGCTCTTGCCGCTCCCCGATCTGGCGAGGACGGCGGTGTTGGCGTTCAGGTGGGTCCCGTCCCAGGGGTCGTAGACCACCGGGGAGCAGGCCCGCATGTCGATGCCGTAGAGCGTCCCACGGCGGGTGTCGAGGTCGGGCGGCGAGAAGGGGAAGAGCCGGGCCAGGCTCGAGGTGTCGAGGCTGCGCCACTCGGCGACGGCGTTCAGTCCCAGGGGCAGCGTGGACAGGATGCCCTCCCGCTGGCGGAAGGCCAGGTTGTCCAGCTTGCCCAGAGTCGCCCCGAAGTGGCCCTTCGCCCGCTGTGTCATCTCCTTCAGGGACGCCTCGTCCTTTGCGTGAAGGGTGACCGAGAGGGAGGCGTGAAACAACCGCTCCCGCCCGCGTTGCACCTCGTCCCGGAGTCTCGTCACGTCCTCCAGGGCGATCTGCGCCTCCGGGGACATCGTGCGTCCCCGCTTCAACGACAGGCTCTGGGCCGACTCGAAGCGAACCTTCTGCCACTCCAGCGTCCTCGCGGCCTGCTCTGTGGGTATCGGCCCCAGGTGGATGGCAAGGTCCATGGGCGCTCCCGCCGCCATGAGGCTCTGGAGGAATCCGGGTGCCAGGGAGCGGGGCCACTTGCCCAGGTGCAGGGAGCGCACCAGCCGGTCGCCGATGCGCACGTGGCGTCGGTTGATCTCCACCTCCACCGGCGTCTCCTCGTCCATCTCGGCGGGGGTGCCTCCCAGGGCCGCAGCCACAAGAAACATCCGCAGGCGGCGGTCGCTGAGGGAGTGGACTGACAGCCCCGCCCGCGCCAGCAGGCCCCGCAGCTCGTCGAATCGGGGGAACTCGCACACGGCGTAGAAGCGCCGGTCGAGGATGCCGTCGCGCGTCTCCAGCTCGGTGAGGTGCCTTCGGAAGGACCCTGCCGCCGCCTTCGTCTGCGGGGGAAGGTTCTCGGGCTGGGCGTCGGTGAGCTTGTCCCGCAGCCCGTCCAGGCGCGGCGGGTGCTGTCGGACGAGGAGCTGCAACGGGAAGTCGCAGGCGTTGAGAGCGCCCGCGAAGGCTCCGAGCTTCGGCTCGTCAAGCTCCAGCCCCATCACCTCGCACACGCCCAGCTTCACCCCGTCCAGTCGGACGGGACCGTCCTCCTCCAGGTGGGACAGCATGAAGAACAGGGGC
>VXPS01000028.1 GCA_009839425.1 Chloroflexota bacterium | reverse complement strand
TGCCAGCGACGATCCCCGCGCAGGGGTCCCCATGCCCGTTTGCTGCGTAGCCGACGGCGCGGAAACCTACGCAGTACACGACGCGCCGCCGCCCTTCACGCTCTGACGAGCGCGGCGGCGCGCTGGCTGGCTTCCGGTGGTGAAGATGCAGAGACCCCAGTCCCGACGCGATCGGTCGGGTGAGGTCTCTGCCGGTGGCATTCCGTTTGGAGCCAGACGACAGGCGGGCGTTCGTTCAGGCGCGTGCTGCGCCCTGCTCTCGGCTCAGCCCGCTCCGACTTGCCTGCCGCTTGTTTGAGCGTCCCCCGGTGGCGGCGTATAGTGGCCGTCCATCACTCCCCGGTGCCGAACCTGCAAGCTCTCGCGTCGGGTGATGGATGGACAAGGGCCGCACTCGCGGCCCTTGGTGTTTCCGGGTCAGGCTGGCGGTCGACGGTCCTACGCGCCGCGCTCCGATCCCCCCGGTCCCTGATACCAAAAACGTCCGGACCGCGGCCGCGGATCCGGACGTTCTGGTGTCAAACTGGCCGACGTCGACGTCGACCAGGTCGTTCAATCGGTATCGTTCATGACGTCGCGCAGGTCCTGCGCCACGGTCGCCATGAGCTGCGCCTGCGCCACGCCGAAGTCCAGGACCTTGTCCTGCAGCGCCTGCAGCTCGGCGCGCGCCTGCGCCAGCTCGCGCCGCGTCGCGTCCAGTTCCTCGCACCGCGACGGGAAGAGCCGCACGGCTCGCCAGATCGCCTTGTTCGCGGTGCGCTCCCGCGTGTGTTCGCACAGGCGCTGGATGATCTTCGCGCCGCCTTCCTGCCGGATCGTGAGCTGATACATGGACATTCCCCCGTGAGATCTCAGGGGAAATGATACCAGCCTGCAGATGAGATCTCGCAGGATCTCGACGAAAACGATACCAACGTGGGGGTCGTCGGCGACTCGAGTTCACGCCGCTGATCCGTGGGCTGGTATCAATCAGGGAAACGGCTTGCACTTCGGTCCTTTGCCGTCCGCACACCACTCCAGGCAGTCCGTGAAGTTGTGGCCGCTGCAGGTGTGCTGGCACCGCGCATAGCAGGACTCGTGCTCGACGGTCAGGTGTTCGCACTTCGGATGGTGGTGCAGACCGTCGATGCAATGGTCGACGCAATCAATGACGTGCGCCGGCGTCGAATTGCAGGACTCCTGATTGCAGTACCACTCGCAGGAGTGGTGTTCGACGCGCGCGATCGGCTCGGCGACGCCGCAGGGCGCATCGCAGGGCGGGGACGAGCACGTGCACGTCGGGCAGCCGCCGTGGTCGCAGCCGTCCTTTTCCGACTTGCAGCCGCAGCAGTGCGGCGGACAGCCGAACGGGCAGGCCGCGACGCAGCCCGTCTTGGTGACCGATGGACACTCGTTGTCGCAGCGGTTGGCGCAGGACTCCAGGACCGCCCCTTCGGACGGCTCGCCCGTCAGCGCGGCCCAGGCGGCGCCGAAGTCGGCGAGCGCGGCCCGCAGGTCGCCCTCGGCCGTGGCCAGGTGCGGATCGTCCTGGACAACCGTGAGCGCGTCATTGACCTTGCCGACGCCGGCGACCAGGTCGGCCTCCGCGCGCTCAATGTTCTGCACGGCGATGCCCGAGCATCCGGCCACGATCAGCAGCGGCAGCGTCGGCGTCAGCAGGCTCAAAACCCACGAATTACCCCATGCCAACCTACTGCCTCGAAAAACGCCCCGCACAGAGCCTCCCAGACGCCTTAGCACGGACATTGCTACTCCTCCCGATCCAGCAGGCCCGATGCCGCGGCCGCGGCCTCGATGCTCATGCCGCCCCCGACAAGGGACTGGAACGCCCTCGCCCGACCGGATATGTCGGACGCGAACAGTTGATCAAACTCGAGCGTGACGCGGACCCCCGCGGCGTCGGCCGCGGTGACCACCAGGCGCCCGAGCGGCGCGACCGTGCCATGCAGGTAGCGGCGCCACGCTTCCCGTTGGGCCGTCCCGTCCGAATCCGTCGCGAGCTGCACTGGATAGCCGCACGCGGCCAGGACGACGTTGTGCGCCTGCCGGTACAGGTCGACGTTAGCGGCCGGGAAGTTGGGCCCGAGGCGCGCCAGCTCGTAGTCGCGCCGGGGCGCGCCCGGCGTGCCGGTGCCCCAGCCGCCCTGCATGGTCTCGACGACGGCGATGCGGCCCTTCAGGTCCGCAATGTCCGAGCGGAGCTTGTCGACCTGCGTCGCGGCGCCGTCGGCCGGCATCGGCAGCAGGTAGCCGACGGCCGCGTTCGCCTCGTCGCGCATGCTGACCTCGAGCTTGCCCAGCAGCTGGCGCAAGGTGCGCGCCGTCGCCAGCGGCGCCACGCCGCGCAGGGTGGTCGGCTCGACGTTCCAGCGCACGTGCAGGGTTCGGTCCATCGGCACCACGACCGAGCGACTGTTGCGCAGCTCGAGCGTGTACGCGCGGGTGCGGTCGTTGATCGTGTAGCCGATCGCGCGCTCGAGGCGGCGCCCGATGCGGAACCACACGGCCTCGCCGTGCTCCACCAGTTGGCGCCCGATCTGCGCCATGATTTCCGGCGTCAGCAGCTCGGCCTCCGGCCCCTCGAGGGTGGCCGACGCGAACGCCCGCGACAGTTGTCCGGCCGCGACCTCGAGGCCCGCGACGTAGCCGTCCGCGGCCGCGTCGGCCGCGGCCGCGATGATCGCCTGCGTGATCGCGTCCGTGTAGTTGCGATCCTCGACGCCGTCCGCCCGCGCCGATGCCGCGCGCCAGACCTCCCGGGCCGTTGCCACCACGCCCATATCAGCGCACTCCGATCAGCGTCACGGCGACGTTGTTGACGCCGTAGCTGTTGTAGTTCGGCGTGCGCACCTGAATGTAGTTCCCGGTGGTGCCGAACTGCACGAACACGTCGTACTGATTGAACGTGTTGGCGCTGTTTTTCCCGCTGTTGGCCGTGCACGCCGCCTCCCAAGCGACTGTGTCCGTCAGGACACTGCCGGGTACGCCGGGGAACAGCGTGCACCCGGAGACGTGGATCGGCTCGCCCTCGCTGTTGTCGTCGAACCGCGCCAGGCGCACGCCGACGAACTTGTAGTTGCCGGCGATGACGTTGTCCCGGATCGCCTTGCACGCCGCCGCCGTCGGCGCGTTGGTGGCGCCGTCGCATTCGACGCCGCCCGACGCGCCGCCGCCGGTGAGCGTGGACACCGCCGCCTGACTCCAGGTCACCACGTCGGTGGCCGCCAGCGGGTGAACGTGGTCCGCGAGCGCGACCTTGGAGCTCGAACCGACGGCCGCGTCCCGCGCCAGCGCGACGGGCTTGTCGTTGCTCGCGTTCGGCAGCCGTGCCGTGGTGAGCACGCCGGTGGTCGGATGCACGTGGTCGCCGCGGCTCGCGGCCGTGCCGACGCCGGCGGCCGCGGTCGCGGCGAGCGCCTTCGGCGCGCCGTCCGACAGCGGCGTCGCCGTGCCGC
>VXPS01000104.1 GCA_009839425.1 Chloroflexota bacterium | reverse complement strand
GACCGCGCCTGCCCCGACGAACTCCACGCCGCGAACGTCACCTTCGAGGAGTAGCTTGCGGCTCAGCGCGGCTAGCGTCTGGCTCGAGATCCAAGACACCAAGGCTGGCCGCAAGGTTGAGGTCACTGGACCCTAGCGCGGGCCGCAGTCACCGCCGTTTCGGAAAGTGATTCGGGGTGACTGATCGGTGTTGCCGACAGTGAACGCCGAGTCGTTGGGGACGATACTCGGCGACTGATGATTGACTATCGCTCGCGCGTGTACATGCACGCCATGGCTGCGGTGGCGGCCGCAGCTGATCTCACAGCGTCGCTATCACGCAGCGTTGTACAGCGTTCTCGTGCGGGCGGTGAGGAGACCTTTCGGGAATCCCTACCGGAACTTCGGAGCAAGGCGTCATCGCTTCGAGGAAAGGTTGAGGACTTCCACTCGGTACTCCCTCCGATCCTTAGTGCGAGGTTTCAGAGTGGACATGGTTACCTTATGCGACATCTCTACTTCATTGACTACTACCTTGAAAGGGATAGCCCCGATTCATGCATGGGCGACGCAGTTGACATTGCGCAGCACGACCTCCCGGGGGTGCTTGAATCCTTTGATCAGTGGTATGAGTCTCAAGCACCCTTTGATACGGGGCTTGGATCACGAATAGAACCGTTCATAAGAGGTGGGCAACTAAACGCGGCGATAAGAGAGGCTTGGGTAATTTTTAAGACACGTATCGTCGACCTGTTCGAGCTAGACGAGGGACTCGACGGACAAGAGCTTGCTGTTGCGCTGTTTCGCCAAGACGGAGCTGCAAGCGAACTCCTTCCGAACGCAGAGCGCGAGGGGTATCTGAACCTGTTCAAGGGCCTATACGCACTTCACAGGAATCCTGTAGCTCATAACGATATACCGCCGAATCCGCGCGAGATCGAAGCTGTGTTAGCACTCGTCAACTCCGCACTTGTTAGGCTTGAGTCGGTCTGCGACCCCTCTGATCCGCAGGATTGAGGCTCTTCAAGCCTGAATCGGAAGGAATGTAATGCGCACAGGGGTTTCGTGCCTCGATTGAAACTGATTTACATCTAGTATAAGCGTGTGATTCGCCATAAAGTTGTCAAGCAGGCACTTCGAAACTCGGGATTATTCGTCGAAAGGCAATTTAGGCTGGGCAGATTCTGGAGAGCTTACGCCCGTAACTCCGCCCCCAAGCGGTGCTGCAAGGCTCGCACCACCCGGTTGTGCGCCCGATCGGCCTGCTTGTCGGTCAGGGTCCGGTCCGGCGCGGCGTAGCTGAGGGCGTAGGCGAGGCTGCGTTTGCCGGCGGGGATTTGTTCGCCGCGGTATTCGTCGAAGAGACGGGCTGACTGCAGGAGTGGGCGGCCGGCGCGCTGGATGGTGTCCTGCACCTCGGCCTGCGTCACGTCGGCGTCGACGACGATCGCCAGGTCGCGCAGGGCGGACGGGTATTCCGACCAGGCGCTGAACGATGGCGCGCCGGCTGAGGCTGCTCGTACGGCCGGCATGTCCACCAATAGCGCCCAGGCTCGCTCATCCAGGTCGAAGGCCGCGGCGACCTCGGCGTCTACCTCGCCGTAGGCGGCCAGCAGGCGGCCCTCAAAGGTGACGGCAGCCGCGGCGCCGGCGGCAAACGTGGGGTGATGGAGCCCGTCGTGACTGGCCTCGTCACACGGCACGCCTGAGCGTGACAGCAATTCGTCCACCGCGCCCCGCAGGAACGGCAGTTCCACCGCCCCCGTCTCGTTCCAGCGATCCGCGCTGACGCGTTCGCCGATCACTGCCGTCAGGAAGTTCGGTTCTTCCGGCAGGTCGCCGTCACGGGCCAGGAAGGAAGGCTGATAGTCGAAGAGCAGCAAGTCGCGGTCGGCGTGCCGCCGGTTGGCGCGCAGGGTCTCCAGCATCGTGCCCAGGCCGGTCAGCCGCAGCGCGTTCTCTTCCATGGAGAGCGGGTTGCGCAGCCGCAGAGGCTCGCGGTCCAGGGGCAGCAGCCGGTCGGTCAGGGAGCGTCCGGCGTCGTTCATGGCCGTGTCGCGCACCTCGGCCCATGCGTCGGCATCGCCGAGCGGCGAGTCCGGCGGAGCGTCCAGCAGGTCCGGCGGCACCAGTCGCGCCATGCGCGCCTCGCTGGTCAGGGCGTAGGTGACGCACTCAGCGAAGCCCAGGCCCGCCATCACGTCGCGCGCCTCGTCGTCGCGCTCGTCAATCTCCCCCGGCGCCAGGTCCATGACTTGGCCGGTCGGCAGCGTGTCGGGGATGCGCTCGTAGCCGACCAGGCGTGCCACTTCCTCAACGACGTCCGCCGGTGCGGTCACGTCGCGTCGCCAGAACGGCGGCGTCACACACAGCTCGTCGCCGTCTTCCTCCAGCCCGAAATCCAGCGCGGTCAGCGCCTGCCGGACCTCGCTGCGCTCGTAGGCCACGCCCATCAGCCGCTCGATGCGGTCGAACGCCAGCGACACCGGCGCCGGATCCGAAGGCGCCGGGTAGGCATCGGCCGTCAGGAACTCGCCCCGGCCCGCGCCAATCTCCGCGATTACCTGCACGCAGCGCCGCAGCGCCAGCACCGTCAGTTCCGGCGGCAAGCCCTTCTCAAAGCGCCGCGATGCCTCGCTGCGCAGGTTCAGGCGATGCGCCGTGCGCCGGATGCTGATCGGATCGAACGTGGCCGATTCCAGCAGCACCGTCGAGGTCTTCTCGGTGACCTCGGTATCCAGGCCGCCCATCACGCCCGCCAGGGCCACCGGCCCTTCGGCGTCCACGATGCACAGGGTCTCGGGCGTCAACTCGCGGTCCTGCCCGTCCAGGGTCACCAGCCGTTCGCCCGGCCGCGCCGTCCGAACGCCGATGAAGCCGCCGCGCACCGTCTGCCAGTCGAATGCGTGCAGCGGCTGGCCCAGTTCCAGCATCACGTAGTTGGTGGCGTCAACGATCGTGTTGATCGGACGCACTCCCGCCTGCTCCAGCCGATCCCGCATCCAGGCCGGCGATTCGCCCACCTTCACGTCGTGGACAAGAGCGGCCGAGTACCGCGCGCATAGCGCCGGATCGTCGATTGCGAGCTGAACCGCCTGGCTCGATCCTTCGTCACTCGGACGTGCGTCCGGAATCGGCGACCGAACCGCGGTTTCATACAGGGCCGCCGCCTCGCGCGCAATACCCAGCACCGACAGCGCGTCCGGCCGATTGGCCTTGAGCTCGAACTCCAGCACCTCGCCGCCCAGCGCCTCGGCCAGCGGCCGGCCCAGCGGCGCGTCGGCGTCCAGCACCAGGATGCCCTCGTGGTCGTCGCTGATGCCGAGTTCTTTGGTCGAGCACAACATGCCGCGGGAGACCACGCCCCGGATCCGCGTCGGCTTCAACTCCTTCAACACCGGCTCGTCGGCATAGGGCTCCCAAAGGCGCGCGCCTGCGGGCGCGAAAGGCATCCGGTCGCCGACCGGGACGTTCCCGGCCCCGCCGACC
>VXPS01000406.1 GCA_009839425.1 Chloroflexota bacterium | reverse complement strand
CGGCGAACCCGAGATTCCCAAGATCCAGCCCCCCGTTCTCCCTTCCACCCAGCGCACCCAGGCCGCCGCCACCCGGACAACTGAATCCGCCGCCACGCCGGCGCCCACCGTCATCGTCACCGCCGGCGACCGCGCCCCCAGCCGCGAGGGCGCCCTCCCCCAGGCCGGCGCCGACCATCCCATCTCCATTGCCCTTCCCTCCTTCGCCGGCGGTATGAACTGGGACGTGGAACCAATCCTCCTCGCCGCCGAACTCGCCGCCCGCCAGGACACCGACGGCCGCTACAAGTTCACGCGCACCCCCCTCCCCTCCAATTTCGGCTACCGCTGGGACTACGCCGCAACCGTGGACGACGGCTCCGGCAATGCCCGCACCGACCTCCTCATGCTCGAACAATGGGACCTCGCCAACCTCGTCGCCGGCAACAAGCTCCTGCCGCTGGACGAACACCTCGCCAGTGACTCCACCTTCAATCCCGGCGGCTACTGGCCCGGCATCCTCGAGACCGGCAAGGTCGAGGGCGTCCAATACGCCCTCCCCATCGCCGCCGCGCCCTGGATCACCATCGTCAACCGCGACCTCGCCGCTGCTGCCGACTACCAGATCCCACCCCGCAGCGCCTGGGACGGCCAGGCCTTCGTCGAAGCCGCCCTCGCCATGCACGGCGACCCCGAAGCCCCCGGCGGCAGCGACGCCCTCGGCCTTCTTCTCAACGTCGAACCCATGTGGGGCGCCCCCGACCAGCTCTGGAGCTGGACCCCCAGCTTCCTCTTTCTGCAGTCCGCCCTCGGCGCTCTCCCCGACAGCCAGGGCACCTTCGCCCCCCTGCGATCGGACCCCGCCAAGGCCATCGCCGAGACCTACTACGACCTCGCCACCACCTACGGCCTCGCCGAAAGCGCCGACAGCAACCGCCGCCCCCTCTGGTTCCGCTACACCCAGGGTGAAATCGCCATGCTCATCATGTCCCTCGGCGGCCTCAGCTTCGGCTGGATGACCCGCAGCAGCGGTCCCGACAACGTCCTCTACCCCTTCCCCCGCTTCGGCTCCGGCGGCACCCCCGTCGGCGTCTGGATGATGCTGGGCATCGGCAATGGCACCCAGGAACCCAAAGTCGCCTACGACGCCCTCCGCGCCCTTGACCGCAACACCCAGCGCGTCGCCAACGTCCCCGCCCAGCGCCTCACGCCCGAAGAACTCAAGGGCCTTTTCGTCAGCTACAGCGACGAGGCCGCCCAGATGGTCGTTGACATAATGCAGTCCGCCAACTACGTCACCGTCGACCGACCCCAATGGGGCGCCTTCATCAACCAGCTCGACGCCGGCATCATCCGCGACGAACTCTCCGCCAACGAAGCCCTCACCAACCTCACCCACCGCCTCGAAGAACTCGGCGCCCGGGTCTAATCCACTTCGCCGTGCCGGCATCCGGTCCGCCGCCACATAGTGCTCTCTGCATAGTTCCGATCAACCTCGAAGGCGTCGCGGCTCTTCACCCTCTCCAAGGGGAGAGGCAGTCTCGGCCGTCTTCGGCCGAAATCGGTGAGGGGTCTTTCGGGCAACCATTCTTCAAGGTCTCTACATGAAAGGACACTGACGTGATCGACCAGGAAGACCTCGCCTTCACCTTCACCTGCTACATCAACGCCCCCGTCCACCAGGTCTTTACCGCCATCACCGACCAGCACGCCATCAGCACCTACTTCACCGACGCCTCCAGCGGCCCCCTAACCGAAGGAACCACGGTTCTGTGGCGCTTCGGCGACCTTGAGATCGACGTCAACGTCGAAGAAGTCCTCCCCAACCACCGCATCGTCTGCAACTGGCCTGCCGCCGGAAAGGTCGACTACCGCACCATCTTCACCTTCACGTTCGACTCGCGCGGCGACACCACCGTCATCCACGTCAGCGAAACCGGCTGGCGCCCCGACGCCCCCGGCCTCGTCAGCGCCTTTGACCAATGCTCCGGCTGGACCCACTTCTTTGCCAGCCTCAAAGCCCGCCTCGAACATGATGTCGACCTGAAGCACTTCTACTTCGACGCCGATTGACCAGACCAGCGCGACTGGGCCGCTAGCCGGACGATCGAAGAGGCTTCCGGCCACGCAACGAGCTTTTCCTGTTTCGCGGCGCTGAACACCCAGCGTGTCCCGCGCAATCTCAACGGACGGCGGACGAACGCTGGCCCCAGAAGACTCTGTCGCGCAGGGTCATTGCCCGATGGGCAAGACCTCTGCCAGCGACACGTATCCGCCGGCGCCGAACGTCTCAGCGATTCGAACCGCCAACGCCGTCACAACGTCGCTCGGCATGTCCACCACGTTCTCGATGTCCGGACGCAGCGGCTGTTGACGCACCCACTCAAGCGTCCCGCTTCCTCGGTCGATCGCGATCTCGACTTGGCGCGGCCACGTGTCCAGCGGCTCCTCGCTGGCGTTGTAGAACACGATGCGCTCCAGGGCACGCGGCGGGTTCAGTTGAATTGTGATGTCTTGCGGCAGCCCGGAATCCGCCGATCGCCACGCCGGCGTCGTCCCATCAACCACGCTGTCGATAAGCAGCGATGCCGGGTGCCCCTCCGCTTCACTCGTAACCGACTCGATGCGTCCACCAATCGACCCGATACCAAAGACCTTGTTCACCGACGGTTCTTCGATGATCAGCGGCTCATGCTCCGCGCCCACGAAACGCTGCTCCACGAAGCCGTATCCGATCACCGCCACCGGCAACCCCAGCATCAGAACCAGCGTCAGCAGCGGTATCGGAGCTGTGCCGCGCTCGCGCGTATGCACCACCACGAGCGCCAGCGGCGTCAGCAAGAGCACCAGGATCAGGACTGCCGGTGCGTCCAGAATGCTGTCCACTCCCCGCAGCCGCAGCACGACGTACGTGATTGGCAACGCCAGCGCCGCCGGCAGCAGGATCAGCCGGCGGCCCAGATGCTCGAAAGCAATTCGCTCCTGCGGGAAGATCACCACGACCACAAAGGCAAGCACGAACCCCGCGAATGCCGGAATGGGACTCCGAGCGTCAATCGACCACACGACCAGCCACGCCAGGATCAGCATGAACGACGCGAGGGGGGCCGAACTTCCGGGCGGCCGTTCGCGGTCGAGCGTCACCGGCTCCTGCTCGATCGATCGACCAGTCGCATAGCGACGCGGCCGGTACAGGCCCTTGCGAGGTGGGCGGGTTGCCGGCGGCCGCTCGGTCTCACCCGTCATCTGAACCGCCGCCCCTCGCTTAGACAGCTACATTGAGTCGGCAAGCGTAGCGAAGGCGGTTCCGAGCCTTCGCACGTCGGGTCAGTCCCATGAGCGAACAGTGCAACCTGTCCACAACTCCCGGTCGCCGGGAACTGCCTGTCGACCTGCCCGGCCTCAGGCCCGGCAACATCCCGCTCCCCGCCGCCTTAGTCCTCGACACATTTATCGACGCAATCTCGGCGGCCGAGGAGGACGCCGCGCGAGCCAATCCGCAGACG
>VXPS01000282.1 GCA_009839425.1 Chloroflexota bacterium | reverse complement strand
GGGCCTCTTTCGAGGCCGCTTCTAATCACATGGGAGAGCCTCGAAACCATGTTTACTAATCGCTTGTTTGACAACGGCCTGATGAAGGCCTGCCTCGCCGCCGTGTTCGCGATCGGGCTTACGGCGTGCAGCAGCAGCAGCAACACTGCCTCGGTTGAACCGCCGGCACCACCGCCGCCAACCACGGACCCCGAGCCCACGCCGCCGTCCGACCTGGAAACCACGCAGGCGGCTGCAATGGCAGCGGCTGAAGCGGCCAAGGCAGCGTCGGATGCTGCCGACATGGCTGCGGATGGCGCCGAGGCGGCGACGGCGAACGTCGCGACGCTACAGACCGGCGAAATGGCGAGGATGCACGCCGAGGCGGCGCGTGACGCGGCGGACATGGCGATGGCCGCGTACATGAACGCCAAGGCGGCTTCCGACGCGGCGGCGGCAGCGACGACCGCATCGGCCGCGGGCGCGGCCAGGGTGAACGCCGAAGCGGCCGCCGCGGAGGCTTCCGCTCAGCAGGATGCGGCCGAGGGAGCTGCCATGATGGCGTCCGAAGCCGCGGACATGGAGCTCATGATCGACGGCAAGGACAAGAGCGTTGGCGGGTCAAGCCTCAACGCCGATGACGGCCGGCTGGAGCAGACCATCGCCGATCAGACGACGATTACCGGTCGGATGATGAGCATGGACCCCGGGCACGAAGCGCCTGCCTTTACAGGGCGTCACGGGGCGCAGGAAAACCCCACAACCACGGCTATGGAGGCGGTGGCGTACCAGCAGGCCGTGGCGGCAAGGTCAGTTGACATCGGGAGGACGCTGGATTCGTCCGACGACACATCCCGTCTGATGCTGATCACGCATTACCAGGGATCCAAGACGGTACGGACGTATTACCGCACGCCGTTGGCAAATGGCGGTGAGAACATCGTTGCCACCCATGTCGCCGGTTCGAGGGCTGGACAGATCTTCATCCACAACGGTGCCGACGGCACTGCCCAGACCGACGACGACCTGTACGCAGAGCTGACGTTCAAGGGCATGTACTACCCTGTCACTGACAGTGGCGCTGTGGTGGCGGACTCTGGTACGGCGACGGAAAATGCTGCAGCGGATGACCTGGATGCCTCGGACATGATCGCGGCGGACGCCGAGCCTGCGGCGGTGTACAGCTACTTCCACCTGGGTGCCGACGGCCAACCGGGCGGCGACGGAAACAATGCGGATGGAGTGCGCTACGTCATCGAGACGGGCAGGGAGGAAACTCACGCCGACGACCAACTCGAGATCTCCTATGCGCGGGTCGACACCATGGTCACACTCCCTGCCATCGGCACGGATCCGGCGACCCAGGTCGCTGCAAAGGACATCCAGACCACGGCTCAGCTTCCTGACGCGAAGCCGTACGATCACATTCACTTCGGTGTGTGGGCAGGCCTCAGCGACGCCGGGGACGACGGCTTCCAGACCATCGCCGATCTCGGGATCGGCTTCGTCCAGAGCATCGGTGACGGTATGACCGCCGCCGGCGACATGCCCAATCGCGGCACCGCCACTTACAACGGCGACTGGGCCGCTGCCGTTCAGGGGGCAAGCGAAGGGGCCATGATGTTGGAGCACGGCGCCGCCACGCTGACGGCGGACCTCGACAAGTCGACCCTTACTGCCGCTCTTGATGGGCTGGCCACGCTGAGCGGAGCCATTGCGGGCAACACGTTCGCGGGCACCATGGCGACCATCATGGACGATGATCCGCATGGCCTAGACACCGGTGGCGCGTTCACCGGCTCGTTCAGCGGCGGGTTCTACGGGGCCGGGGCCGCTGAGGCCGGCGGCGTCTTCGACTTCTCGTCGGACGGCAGCGGCGCCTTCCGTGGTGCCTTTGGCGGAGTGCAGGCCGACGACGAGTAACAGGTCTCAACGATCTGTTATCCGCAGTACTGAGGCGCCCGATCCAGCGACGGATCGGGCGCCATTTTTTTGTTTCCTCTGAGGGGGGATAGACATGCAATCAAGATTCTGGATGGCCGTCCTTCTTGGCTTCGTCCTGGTCGCCGTGTCGGCCTGTAGCGGCAGCGGCGACGGCGCCCGGATCACGGACTTGGAGGAACAACTGGAGGTCGAGCAGGAGGCGCGGCAGGAGGCGGAGCGAGAGGCCGCCGAAGCTGAGCAAGAGCGTCGGGATGCTGAGGAGGAGGCGCGACAGGCCGAGCGAGAGGCCGCCGAAGCTGAGCAAGAGCGTCGGGATGCTGAGGAGGAGGCGCGACAGGCCGAGCGAGAGGCCGCCGAAGCCGAGCAAGAGCGTCAGGCTGCCGAGGAGGCTGAGCAGGAGGCCGAGGCGCAGCGCCAGGCCGCCGAGGCGGAACGGCAGCGTCTCCAGGAAGAAAGGGACAAGGCGGCGCAGGCGGCCAGTCAGGCACAGGCGAAAGCCGCGTTTGACGGCCTTGGGGGGAGGTTGGACACCGGGACCCGCTCCGACCCGGGCACCGTTTCTGTAACGCCAAGGTACGCGCAGACCGCAATGGTCACCACTGCTCCAGCCGTTCAGTTCGCGGGCCCGCGGCGCTCTTCGTCAGGACGGTGGTCGATCACCACGCTTTCAAACGACGGCAGCACCCACATCGATGATCTCGTCGTCTACTCGGATATCGGCGGGCCTACCCAGGTTCTGTTCACTGAGCATGCTACCTACACGAACCTTTTCTCCGCCGTCGCAAACACCAACAACATCCATGCGACGCTTACTGGCAACACGCATCCGATCGTTTCGTCTCGGTTCCCCGGCGGTGGCCGCAGCACGACGTTCGTGCACACGATCGATTCCGATCCCGCGAATGACGGCAGTGACCGCGACGGCAACACGGAAAACGATTATGACACGACGAGATTCGGCGGTACCTTTGATGGCGCATCGGGCACCTTCGAGTGCACCGGGGCGTGCACGGTCGCACACCAGGGAGGAAGGGTATACGACCTGGCTTCCGGCTCTTGGACCTTCACCACGAGCAAGAACGCCCGCGCTCCGGTTGACGATACGAGCTACATGTATTTCGGCTGGTGGAAGCGCCAGCAAAAGAGTGACCAGACGCTCTCGTTCGAGATGTTCTCCGGCGGCATGCATGCGGTGGCCGACATACCCGATGCTCTCACAGGCACGGCAACCTACACCGGCACTGCGGTGGGCCAGTCTGCGATCTACCAGCCCCTAGGCACCCAATCGGGACACGGCTCGTTTACGGCGCACGCTGAACTCACGGCCGACTTCGGCACCGCTGGGGCTGAAGGCACGCTTTCGGGCCGCATAACGAACTTCAGCAATGCGTCGGACTGGTCGGTCACCCTGCAATCTCAGGCGATCAATGGCGGCGCCGTGGCAAGAGCTGACGATAGCGTGAGCTGGACGATCAGCGGCAACACCGAAGTCGGCGGGGGGTGGAATGCACAGTTCTTCTCCGATGTTGCTGGTTCTACCGCGTACCCCGAGGGTGTGGCCGGCACGTTCGATGCGAAGT
>VXPS01000093.1:1194-3511 GCA_009839425.1 Chloroflexota bacterium | reverse complement strand
GTGCGGGCCTTTCGGCTACGGCCGGGGGCCTCAGCTCGGCGGCATCCATGGCGACCCCGTCCGGCGGAGGAGACCCCGGCGGCGGAGCCCCACGGAGCAGCGGGGAGTAGAGACCAAGGCAATCAAACGGCGCAGGCACAGCCGCGCCGTCGAGAACCACGACGGAGGCGGCGAGATGTGCAGCTGACGAAGCGTACCGGCAATCGCATATAGAGACGAGCGGAAGGCTCGCAAGGAGAGGAGAGAGGGAAATGGAAGACCTTACACAGACGATTTCAAATCTGGTGGGCATCCTGCTGGGTCTGGTCGGAGCCATCGGAGTTGGCTTCTTCATCTACGGCGCGTACCTGTACCTGACCGCCAGCGGAGCTCCACATCAAATGGAGCGCGGCAAGAGCGCCATGATGACCGCCCTCGCGGGCATCGTCCTGGCACTGGTCGCCTACGGCGTCGTGGAGCTGGTGATGAACGCCGTCGTGGACCCCGGAATCGACATCGACGACGCGTTGCCCGAGCCCACACCAGTCTCGGACAGCTAGATGGATGTGAGGAGGGAGGAACAGAACATGAGAGAACATGAGGTCCCGACCCACGTCCAGGCCGAGGACAGGGTCCTTCTGGGATTCACGTTTCCGCAGATCGTGGCGGTGACGGCGGTGTGCGCCATCTCATACGGCGCGTACCGATACGTCCCGGTCGGCCCGTCGGAGGTGCGCATGGCCCTAGCCGTCGTCCTCGGGCTGTTGGGAATCGCCATGATCGTCGGGAAGATTGGCGGGCGGCGGCTGCCCCTGGTGACCGCCGACCTGCTCAAGTACAGGCTTGGGGCGCGGGGCCACGCAGGACCCGTGTCTCAGCTGGTCAGGAGCGAGCCGCCCACGTCGCCGCAGCCGGCAAGAAGCGGCCCCGGCCCGCTGCGCCTGATGGGGAAGCGGACGAAGCGAACCCTCCGCAGGCTGCGAAAGAAGAGGAACAGGAAGGGGGACCGGCGCAACGGCCGGATGCCGTTCCGCCCCCACGGCTGGTTCGGCAAGCGCCGCCGCAGGGCGGACGGCGGCCAGCAGGGACACAGGGCGGAGACGCTGGAGAGCACGCGCCGGAGTCGCAAGGGGTTGATGGCAGTCGCCGTCGCCGTACTGGTGGCGGCGGTCGCCGCGATCCCACCGGCCGTCATGGCCGACGGCCACGACCGCTGGCAGGACGAGATCGACTTCAAGGTCGCGGAGCCCGTGGACGGAAGGAGAATTTTCGTCGAGGGCATGACTGTCTCCGAAGAGCGCGCCCTCGTGACGCTCCGAGCCGCGACGGACGTGGACATCCGCATCCGTGCCTTCGGAGGCCCGGACGGAACATGGATCAGGTTCTCGGCGTCGGACCGGCTGGACCAGGGGGAAATCGGCCGCTACAGGTTCCCCCTGCACGGACCCGTCCCGTCCTTCACCGTCTCCTGGGAGGACGGCCTCGGTCAGGCCGGAGCGCACACCGTGGAGCACGACTTGATCCCTCACCCGCTCCCCGAGATCGAGGGCGACCTCTGCAACCTTCGCATGACCTCCCTGGGCTGGGCGCCCGGAGTCGTCAGCGGTGTGATCGAGTCGGAGTGCGTGACGGGCATCGAGCACCCGGTCGAGGTCCAGACGGTGACCGGGCACCAGGACGTCACCCAGACGACCCTCCTTGAGGCCGGGGTGACGGCGATAACCGGAACGCTGTCCGGCGGCGGATCGATCGCCGCCGTCGAGTTCATCCCCAACGGCGAGACCAGCTTCACGCTGCCCGTGGCCGCGGGCGAGGCGATTCACCCCGTGATGGTGGACGCAACCCTGGAGGCCGTGCTGAACATCCCCATTCCCCCGCTGACCGTGCTCACGCACCACCCGGAGCGGACCGAGGAGCGCACCGAGACGGTGAGCCTCTACAGGCCGGGGGCCAGCGACTCCGACAGCGACAGCAAGACCATCACCGTCACCGACGAAAACGGCGTAACGAAGCAGCACACCGTCTCCGCATATGCCTACGCCTACGTGCCCGCCACGCCGATCCCGAAGGACGTGACTCTCACCATCGTCCATCCGGAGCACGTGAAGGCCGAGGTGGTCGAGCGCGAGCCCATCCCTGGCAGCCGCGAGGAGTCCCTGTCCCTAGCGTCTGAGATCGGAAGCGACGACCCCTACCAGGCCCTTGTGCTGCCCGAGCCAGAGCCGGTCGACCCGCCCGCCGAGCAGTCGTCGGCCTGTCTAATATAAAAATCTTAAGCATCCGACGATCATACCCGTGGAGATCTCGGTAGTCGCCGTATAAATAAAAAAAAACGAGT
>VXPS01000093.1:0-1184 GCA_009839425.1 Chloroflexota bacterium | reverse complement strand
GGGTGGCTTTTTTTTTGATACTGGTGTTTGTGTCTCGGGGGGGTTGGTCGGTGCGCGTGGGGGGGGGGGGGGGTGCGGCGCCCGCCCGCGCGCCCCCGCCGCCGGAGGAACATGCCATGCTGGAGGCCTTCGACAAGGCGCTCACGGCGATGGCCTACGCCGGCTCCGGCCTCTGCTTTTTCGCCATCGTCTGGGCGGGGTTCGTCCTGATGGCGGAGGGCGGGAGCGACCGCGGAGGCGGAAGCGCCAAGACCGCCGTCGTACTGGCGGTGGTCGGCCTCGTCCTTGTCCTTTCGGCCAAGGCCGTCGCAGCACTGCTCAGGCACGGCGTCATCCCCACAATCCCCGCCTCATAGATCGGAGGAGGTAATCCCGTTGAAAGAACGATTGGAAATCATCATGCCTAGGGCCCGGATGCTGCCGCGCAAACTGGCCGCGTTCAGGCGGAAGCCGGACGTCGAGTCTCCCTCCCAGCACGAAGCTTCGGCTGGAGACCCCGGCACCCCACCCGCCGCGCCAGGTGAGCCGGGGGAGCGTATAGCCCGGTTCTCCCTGGTGACGGTCTCGCTCTCCGCGCTGAAGAGGCACGCGCTGGGCATTGTGGGACACCTGCGAAGGACCCGGGTGCCCTCGATCTCCCAACTGAAGGAACGTGTCCTGAGCCTGCCAGGGGGCTTCCGGCGGGTCGCTTCGCAGAAGTCGAACTCCCAGGCGGAGCCGGGCGAGGAGCCCGCGACCCCGGCGCCCAAGCCGCCGCCGGACCTGCCCCTGTTCTTCATGCTGTCCCACCTCGAAGAGGATGGTCCCGTCCGCCAGGACAACGTGAAGCTGGGCGTCTGCGAGGTGATGGGACTCGAGATCGACGAGCCGAAGCTCGGCGCCTTCGCCGGCGCCCTGAACGCCTGCGACTTCCCGTTCCAGCTGCTCATCCGCCAGCACCCGCCCAGGCTCGGAGGGCTGCGGGAGAAGCTGCAGGAGAACCAGCCGGACAACCTGCCCCCGCAGACCAGGGTCGCCGCCGAGTCGCTCCGGCGTCTGCTCGGCGACATGGAGAGGCGCGACGGCATTCTCGACCGGCGCTTCTACGCCATATGCGAGGCCGCCCGCATCGACGAGCTACGGGGTTTGCTCGCGAGAGCCGGGCTCTCCGTCCACCTCTTGACGGGACGCCAGCTCCGCATGTT
>VXPS01000084.1 GCA_009839425.1 Chloroflexota bacterium | reverse complement strand
CCACAAAGACCCCGCGGGCGGCGGCCTCGAAATGCCAGAGGGGGACCTCCGGCGGGTAGAGCAGCCACCATCCCGCCGCGAGGTAATCGGTGGGGTCGGCGGCGTGCCACGAGGCGAGGGCGTAGAGGAACACCCGACCGTCGTAGTGGTTGTCCACCAGGATCCATTCGCGGCTGGAATGACCGGGCTGGACGGGCCGGGGGAGGAAACCTCCTGACGTCCAGTCCGTGTCCCGCACCGTATCGAGGGTGCGGGATGGGCCGCCAGGGGTCGGCACGTCGATCCTGAGCACGCCATCGATGAAGGACGTCGCCGTCCGAAATGGCTGGGACTCGGGCGTGAGCTCGGGGATTTCGACCGGCGGCAGTGGCGCGGCTTCTTGTTCGTCCGCAACCTTGCCCACACCTGCGCACCCGCTGAGGATCAGCACCGCGCCGGCCACGGCGACGACTGGCACGTGACGGAATTTCATCAGTTTCCTTCCCTCCTCCCAAGGCAAATCGATGACCGGAATTCGCTTGATGCAGCGGCGCATTATGCAGAGGCTCCTGTCAGAGCGCTGTGCGTGCGCTGGGGCGGCTACTCGAGTGCAGGCCGGAGAGGAGCGTGGCACACCCGGTGCATGCCTCGTCGAGCGCGGTCATCGGCAGCACGGGTACGGATGGCGAGCGCGGCCTTCACGAGTCCGGGCAAGATCGCGATCGCCGCGTCGTGGTCACTGCCGGGACACGGACAGGTGTGCCGGGCGCCGTTAGGGAACCCAGGGTGTGACGGATGCAGGCTGGGCGGGCGCGGTGCGACTCGGTTGGTCGGGAACACCGGAAGAAGAGATGCGGGGAGCGCGGGGCCAGCCGGTCAATGCGATGCGCCCGAGTCCCCCGCTTCGGCCCCGGGGACCGCCCGGCTGGCCGGGTCCGGTGCGCGCGACTGTGCCAGACGTGGGCCGGGCGAGGAGAAGCCCGCGGGGAGTCGGCCGCGAGCCGGGCCGCCCGCGACAGGAATTTCGATGCGTGGCCACCGGCGTCCGGCTGCCTGCGACTGCCGGCGCGTGGCCTCGCAGAGCAACCCGGTGTTCGACGCACACCCCGCCATGAAGCAGGTTCGCCAGTGCGCCGAACCCCGTAGAATCAGGCGAACGTGGTCGAAGCCGAACGGAGCAAGCCATGGCCGGGACGGAAATTATCTTCGAGGTCAGTGAGGACGAGCTTGATGGCGGGTATTCGGCCAGCGCGCTCGGCTACGGCATCCACACACAGGCAGACACATTCGACGATCTGCGCCGCAACGTGCGCGAGGCGGTCGAGTGCTACTTCGACGACGGCATGGACCGGCCACGCCTCACCCGCCTGCACTATGTGAAGGACGAGGTCCTCGCGGCTTGAGGCTCCCGCGTGACGTGAGTGGCGCTGCGCTCGTGGCAGCGCTTCGCCGGCCGGGCTACGAGAGGGTGCGACAGCGCGGCTCGCATGTCCGGGTCACGACACAACAGAGGGGCGAGCATCACGAGGTAATTCCGCTGCACGTCCGATCCGCGCGAAGACGCTGTCGAGCATCCTGAAGAGCGACGCCCGCCATCACGGCATCGGCGTCGAGGAGTTCCTGCGCAAACTCAACCTGAACTAGCCGCGCCCGGTCGAGGGCGTAGGGCTCCACCGCGTTGTCGGGGACCCGTGGCCGACAGAGGTCGAGTAGCTCCTCACGCTGCTCGCCACCCGTCAGCTTCCTAGGGCCGGCCGTTTCCGCCGCGCCGGCGGCCGCCGCCACGCTGCCGTTCGCCGGGAGGACGGTGACAAGGAGGCGCGCGGCGCTTGAGGAAGCCCGGTGGCAAGGGGCGGAAGGAACGCCAATCCTCGCGCGATCAGCGTCCTTGGCTCGGGTGGCGTTCGGGTGAGAGACAAGGAGAGGGTGGCACGTAGTGCCACCCTCTCTCAGCGGTCTAAGCCAAAGAAGGTCTAGGTCCCATTAACGGGACCCTGACCTGCCGGCCGCTGCTACTCCATCGTCTTCCTCGCCCCGAAGGCGCCGGCCACCGCGCCGTCGCTAAAGTCGGCGTTGAACTCGCCGACCACGGTGTGGGGCTGGACGGCATCCGTCACCGGGCCGTGGAAGGTGGCGCTGAACGAACCATCCCTGCCTGCCACACCGCCCTTGGCCGTGCCCGAGGCCATGCCGGAGTTCTCCGTGATATCGCCGTGCAGTGCCACCGACCACGTGTTCGCCTCACCGCCGGAAAGCCTGAAGTTGTCGATGGTTCCGCCGAGGGTGTACAGCAGGTTGGGCGCGATGGTCCCCTCGTTGGTGGCGTCGTACACTTGGCCGAAGGTCGCCGTCAGGGTGGCGTCCGCCGCGAAGTGGCCGGAGGTTGCCCGGTCGAGGGTGCCGTCCGCGTTGAACACCTTGTTTACGTACACGCCAGCGGCGCCACCCCGGTAGGTGGCGCTGCCCGTCACGGAACTGACGTCACCGCTCGCGGCCACCGACGAGGCGGCAAAGGTCTCGACCTCGTCGTAGGTGACGGCGTCCATCGCGTCGGTGGTCCGCTGCAGCCAGAAGCCGTAGTGCAGGTAGTCCGCGTCCGGGACGTCGGAGGTGGCGCCCGAATCGGGCGTGAAGATCCAGTCGTCGCTCATGGCGATCAGCGTGCCCATCGCATCGAGCGTGACCGTGCAGTCGGCGGCCCCGCCGGCGCACTTGTAGGTGCCCGGAGCACCGTTGTAGGAGCCCGCCGTCGTGAAGGCCGCGTCCGTGGGGTCACCGGGGTCGTCGCCTCCGAACGTCAACGTCGCCCCGGTGCCGGAAGCAAACGCGGTCGACATGACCTTCGCCAGCACCGCCGCTTGGCCCGGATCGTTGCTGTCGAGCGCACCGCCGGGATCAAAGGCGACGGCATTGGCACCGGTCGCCGCGACTCCATCGGCGTCGACAGTCAGCTCCTGCCCCGGAACCATCGCGAACGGTGTCGCCGTGGGCGCCTCGATCTCGGTGCTGACGACCATGACCTCTTCCGTCACGCTGCCGTTGGCATCCGCGGGCATCGTGCGCACGTGCATGGTGCGCCCGCTGCCCAGGTCCATGGCCTGCATGAACGTCGGGTCGTTGGCCGCGGCCCCAACCACCGCGATGGCCACGGTCGTGCCGGCGCGGTCGCGCGCGACCGCGCCCGGGTGGTCGGTGGCGGCGTCCCCGCCGCCGGGGCCGGGATCTGGGGGTTGTGACGCCTCCGGGGCGCTCGCCGACTCCTTCGTCATCGCTGCCCTAGTCGCCGCCGCGACCTTCGCAGCATCCGCTGCATCGAGTCTCGCCTGATAAGCCGGGGAATTCATCGCGGTGACCGTGCCGCCGGTCGCGGTGACCGTGCCGCCGGCCGCCACCGTGACCGCGCAATCCTCGCCGCCGGCGGCGCACGTGAACGTCACGTCGCCGTGGTCCCGCGAAACGCCCGCGGAGATATCGAAGGTGCCGACCGCGAGCGCCGTGTAGCCCGGCGTCACGTCGGTCAGGCTCACGTTCACGGGCAT
>VXPS01000342.1 GCA_009839425.1 Chloroflexota bacterium | reverse complement strand
CCCCCCCCGCGGCGCGCCGGCGGGGGGGGGGGCGGGCGGGGCCCCGCCCCCCGCCCCCCCCCCCCCCGCCGCCGGGCCCCCCCCGCTCCGAGGCGTTTGTCGTCCGTCGCGGGTGCGGCTCATCCCCCCTCGGGGAAGATGCACCGCAGGTTCTCGATGTCCGTCCACGTCGCGTGGAAGATGCGGGAGCCGGTTTCCCACGGTCTGTCAAGCCCGCCGGGCGACATCTGGACGCCGATCAGCTCGTGCTGGTCGAAGTAGTGCTTGAAGCCCAGGAGGTGAAACACCTCGTGGGTGATGGCTTCTCCTTCGCGGGTGTACTGGTTGGCGTCACCCTGACAGCAGGGATCGTCCCCCGTCCAGGCCAACCCGAGCGCTCGCTTGTTGTAGCTGGTGGTTCCACAGCAAAGGTGGGCCGACATCATGGAGCCTTCACCGCCCCACGCTTCGTTATCGTCATTGAGGTAGAAGGCCAGGAGTTCGCCGGGCTCGCTGACCAGCAGCCCGTTCCGCCAGTAGCGCTCGTAGTCCTGATCCCACCCTGCCGGCGCGCCGGCAGGGACGTCGACCAGATCGCCCATCTCAATGATCCGGTAGCCCAACTGGGCTTCGATCTGATCCGCGAGCCGGTCGATCGGAGCTAGCAGTTGCTCGAGATCCGCGTCGGTCACGAAGTCCGGGAAGTTGCGGACGATGTCCACCCGGAACGGCCTTCCGTCCCAGGCGCCTACGACGATCGGCGTATGGGTCAGGGCCAGTTCTCTCTGGTCCGCGCACGCCGCTTGGGGAGGCGCGCCGAGGACCAGAGCCGCAGGACCGGGCGACGTGGTTGGACTCGAGGAAGTGTCGCCCCCGCATCCGGCGCCAAGGCACAGGAGCAAACCCGGAACTCCGAGAACGGCGACAACTGTCCGCCTTCTGGACATGGACCCCTCATCGCGTAGATCTGCTTGACTCATTCCGGTGTCGTCACTCCCTTTCAGTTGTCCCGCGAGTGGGAGGGCCGACGCTTTCGGCTGCATATCCCCGCATCCCGACCACCCGCGTTAGCTCCCCGGGCCCCGATGCGTCCACGCGATCGAGACGCACCTGTTCCAGCTTCGAACCCAGGCGATGCGCGGGCTCGACGCGGGATGTTCGCCTCCCCGCAGACCGCCGTGAGGAGGGCGACGAAGCGCTTGCCGGTCAGGTGGCCGCTTGCTGTTCACAGCGATCAGCGGAACAGGCCATGCCGTGCGGATCACATCCCTCCCCGCGGAAGGCCAGCAGAAGATCGGGATCCCCGAACGCCTCACGCCGAATCTGGATACGCACGGTATGACGGATGGTCCCACCATCGGCCTCCATTTCCCAAGCGGCGATGTTGGCGGCAAAGTTCGCGTTCCGCGCGGGTAAACCGCCACCCCCTCCCCCAATCGTCGGGGTGTACGGTCCAAGGAACTCCATCGCGACGGGTTGCCCGGCTTCGCTCACTCCAAACGTAAAGGATCGCTCGACGAAGACCATGGCCGGCCCGCCAGGTTCCGGCGGAGTAGCCACGACACTGGCGCCGGGACACGGGGAAACACCGGCATCGTGGATGACGACCTCGATGTCGCCTCCAAGCCTTGCGTTCACGCCGCCACCCGGCACGAAACGGATTGCCACCGTCTCGTCTCCTTCGTCAAACAGCCCGTCGGGGGCCGCCGCCAGCTCGAGGGAGGCCTCCCCGGACACTCCCTGTCCGGCCGGTATCTCGATTTCGGTGGCGGAGACCGCGAAATCGTCGGCCGAAGCGGACACCCCGAGTGGAGAAATGGCGAGCTGCCAGGGTGCAGTGAGACTTCGCACCTGATACCGGATCCGAATCTCCGCGGTCTCCCCCTCGGGGACCTCCAACCGGCTTCGCTCGAAGGACACGGTGACGTCGGGCGGAGGTGGCGCCTGGGGCCCCGCCGGCGAACCTCCGCCACAGGAGGCCAGCACGAAGCAGGTCGCGGCCAGAACAGGCAGTTCGAGAGACTTCGGGACCGGAATGGCTCCGAGGCCGCCCCCCAGGCACCCGTTCCGGGGTCTCATGTCACTGTGTGACGTTCGAGCCGCGCCGCGCGGGGCTCAGAACGATCTCGATTCCGTCGGTGGTTCCGCCCGGGCGCACGATCACCGGACGCATGAGCGCCCACTCGCTCACGTCCAGGGCGGGCCCCCGGGCGAAGAGATCGCCGTGCGCATAGACAACGTTCAACGGACCCGCCCACAGCAGGTATCGGCCCGGCTCCAGCCCCGCCAGCAGGAACGCGCCTTCCTCGTTGGTGAAGCTTCCGACGGCGCCTCGGTCGATGCCATCCGAGAGACGAATGGCAAACACCTGAACGAACGGAGCCGGGTCGTCCTGAACCGTTACGACACCGGCGATCCCGCCGACGGTGCCCCTCCAGCCCGGGGCTGGACGAAGCAGAGACGCTCCTGTGTGGTCGTCAAGCGCGAGGTGCACCAGGTCTCCATAGAAACTGCCGTACGACATCAGCGGATCGATTCCGAACGCGCCGCGGAGGTCCTGGCCGCGACCCTCGTCGATGCGCGGATAGGCGCCCGCATGGAGAAGCCCCAGACAGTGGCCGAATTCGTGGATCAGCACGAACGTCCACCAGGGTTCAGTTGCCACTGCCGCAGCTGCGAACGGTGCAAGCGGGACATCACAGTCGACCACTTTCCACGTCTCCCCCACTCTTTCCATCCTTATCCCGGCGTACGAACCACGCTCCGCCTCCGGGTCCACGAAGATCGTGGGCTGCCCGTCTCCCCGTTCGGCGTGATCCAGATCGGCGTCCACGCCGGAGACCTCCCAGCGGATGTCCGCGCTCTCGATGGCGGACCACGCCTCGAGCGCCTGGGCAACATACGGAACCACCTGATCCGGACTTGCGAGGGGCGGTTGGCGCTCCGCTCCGGTCTCGTCGGTCCAGGGGGCGGTCCACCCGGGATCAGCGGCCACGACCCAGGTGAGCGTCGTTCCGGGCGCCCAGACCGACTCGTCCCAGCGCACCGCGTCCGCCGGCGCCGCCGGCGGCAAATCCGTATTGCTGTTGAAGAACCGATAGCCGCTCACATCGGATCCCGGCAGCGCGATGACGGCGCCCGCCAGCATCGCGGCCCGAAGCCACTTCCTGCGCATCGTCTGGTCCCGCCGCCGGAAGCAGCCGAGTCATCCTGGAAGGACGCCGTTCCGACTGTTCGGCACCGGAGCAGGATTGCCGGAAACCGCCGCCCGGCACCCTACCGACGTTGGTAGTTCTGGCCCCCTGAACCATGCGGAGCCGCACGGTGGCGTAGCGGCTTGGAACGCCGGCTTCAGCCGGCACGCGGGCCGCAGGCCCGCAACGCGCGTAGGGCTTCTTGCCCCGATGGCGGAACGGCCTGAAACGCCGACTTTTTCCCGGCAAAGTGCCGCTTCGCATCGACTTTTCCACAATTGGCCGCAGGGTGGGACAAAACCGCGCTGGTTTACGTCTGAACATGGTGGAGGACTTCCCCATGAACGAACGAACC
>VXPS01000064.1 GCA_009839425.1 Chloroflexota bacterium | reverse complement strand
GTCCGCCGCCGGGCGCCCGGCCCGCCGCCCCCGCGCCGCGGCGGGCCCCCCCCACGCCGGCCTGCTCGGAGACATCTTCGAACGTGCCGTCGCCGTTGTTGCGATACAGGACGTTCTTGCCCCAGTAGGTCACGAACAGGTCGTCAAGCCCGTCGTTGTCATAGTCCCCGACGCAACACCCCTGCCCCCAGCCCGAATGTGTCAGCCCTGCATCGCGGGTGACGTCGGTGAACGTACCGTCCCGGTTGTTGTGAAACAGGTAGTTGGTCGGCTCCCGGCCTTGGGGAAAGCCTTCAAGCGAGGATCCGTTGACAAGAAAGATGTCGAGCCAGCCGTCGTGGTCGTAGTCGAAGAACGCGACTCCGCTCCCCATTTCCTCGATCAGGTAGTTCTTTTCCGTCGCGCTGCCGAAGACGTTGACGGCCGACCCCAGCCCCGCTTCCACTGCGATGTCCGTAAAGCGAATCTCGTCTGCTTGCGGCTCGGCTGCAAGTGCGATAAACGTATTGCCCAACTTCTCTTCAATATATTTGGATCCGGTTTGTTATGGCTGCAGGGCGGCTAGTGGCCCAAAGGACGCAACGGCACCACACGACCCTAGAGTTCTCAGGAATCCTCGCCGGGACCGTCGATTCTTGCGATGGCCGGTACCGCTTCTCTTTGCCGTCATACCTCGCTCCGCTCAGGAGCACGCGGTTTCCGAACTTGGAATCGGCGAGGCGGCAAGGATCGAGACGAACCAGGCAGACGTAGGTCCGAGTCCCCACGCCTGGGTTGTAGTCCGGAACTAAACGAACTCATGCGCTGGCTCCAAGCACCCCGCGTTTGGGAGCCCCGGCGCCATGAGTCGGACGGAAGTAACAGCCCAGATTGTCCTTTGCAAGCAGTGCGGGGATGAACCCTTCTAGAAAGTTGTCTCCGCGTTCCTCGGAGATTTGGAAGCGGACAGTATCAGGAATCGAGACAGCCTGATTGGCTGTTTGCGTGGTTCGCACCGTTACGCAGTCACTCGCGTTCTGGGAGCCCGCAACCGCTGCGACCTTGCGGAATCCCGAATCTTGCAGCGCCTGGTCAAGAACACCTCGGCTGATACACGACTCGAACCACAGCTCGACGGCCTCTCCGAGGCCTTCAAGCGCACATTGCTTGGTTGGTGCCTGTGTGGCCACGTCGATGGCAGGGCACCAAGCCGTCCAGTCCCTATCCTCATTCCGAACCCGCAGCGAGAGCTTGACGGTGTGTCCGGTCATCGTCGGTTCTCCACGCCTCTCAGGCAAGCTGCAGTGCCGTCGCCATCAACGTATTGAAATCCAGACCGCATTCTATAAGATTTCCCAACCGGCTAATATGCATCAGCTTGCAGGCGATTCAAGCTTGTCTTGTTCTGGATGCCCCATTTGGAGATTGTAGGTTCTGCGCGCGGGCACTCGTCCTCCAAGGTCGCGCTCAGAACTGCCCGCGACGTCCAGCCGCCGTCCGCATCGGAAGTAGAAAAGGGGCTTGCAGCGCAGCGCTGCAAGCCCCTTGGAATCGTCAGATCGCAATAGTGATCAGAAGTCGACGCGCAGCGCGAACTGGATCGAGCGCGGGATGTTGCATTGCTGGAACACCTGTCCGAACGATCCGGCGCTCCAGTTGCTGTTCGGCGCGCAAAAGACCGTGCGGTTAAATATGTTCCCGAAGTTTGTTTCCCAGCGCGCCTTGAAGCGCTCGTTCAGCCAGATGTCCTTGAATATGCTCAAGTCCTCTGTGATGTTGGCGAAGCCGCGCACCGTCCCGTCATTGATCGGGGAATTGCCGAATCTCAAGGCGCCCGGATCCGTCCAACCCGCTGCGCTGAGGTAGCGGTCGGTGTTGGGGTCGAAATTCCCGCTGCTAGCCACCCCCGCCCCGGAAGCGCGATCAGGCCTCTTCTGCGGGTTGAACAGGATCCCTCCCAGATCGTTGGCCATGAACGTGTTGATCGGACGCCCCTGGTCGAATCGGAAGATGCCGGAGAAGCTCCAGCCACCGAAGAGCCGGGCCTTGCCTGTCTTCTGGTCTCGCATGAATGGCAACTGGTACGTCCATGCCAAGAATGCGCTGTTCGGTATGTCGTCGTAACTGAGGGACTTGACGTGCTGATTGATCGGACTCTGACGCCGTGCGTTTCCACCGTGACTGCCCTGACCGTTCTCCGCGCCCGTGCCCTGAAGTCTGGAGTACGTGTATGAAGCCCGGAATTGCAGGCCGTTCGCAAATCGCTTGTCCAGCTTCATCTGCATTGAGTGGTAGATGCTGCTGCCCGTGGGCACGCTCCTCCACCGAATGGACTGGATGTGCGGGAACGGACGCAACGCTTGGGCAACGTTTCCAGAGAAACCCGGATATGGAGCCCCGATGCCCGCCTCCCGCGCGGCTTGGGAGTTGATGTCCGAGTTCAGAACTGCGGCTCCGTACTCGAGCACCGACGGGTGGTTCATGTTGTTCAGCAGCCCCATCGAGGTCGGGTGGTTGTTCAGCCTTGTCCCACGATTGCCGATATAGGACACATCTAGGACCATGTTGTCGCTGAGCTGTCTCTGCAACGTGAGTGACCAGTTCTGGAATCTGGGCAGCGTCAGGTCGTCTGAAGCCACCGCGATGGGAGCTTGGCCCAGCGAGACCGTCGGGTCGACGAATGGCGGGCGAATGATCTTGTCCCGCGGGATGCCATCGTCCCAATGGTACGTAGCCGTCAGGCCCCCATTTGTGTTGTTCGCGGCGGGGTTGCCCGCGAAGCCGAGAACCGGCAGACCCGTGAACTGACTGTGGGAGACCCCTGAGTAGTAGATGCCGTAGCCGCCGCGGATCACGTTCTTGTCGCCCATTCGGTAGGCGAATCCGAAGCGCGGCCCCCAAGCGTCCTTGGGGGGATTCTGGAATTTCCGCGAACCGGTCCGGCCCTCACCGGTGCCGGCGAAGAGCTGGGCACCGAGCAAGCCGTTTGCACCTGGATTGGGCGTATTGATGTCGAAGGTCGAGTACATGTCCCGGGCCTCGATGCGCGAGGTCTGGTAGTCCCACCTTAGGCCGAAGGTCAGTGTCAGGTTGTTGGTGACCTTGCTGTCAACGTTCACCCACGGTGCCACGTACCTCTCGTAGAACGTGGGCTCGGCCGCGATCTCGAAGCTGCCGTTGTGGACCTGCCCGAGGATGAACGACGCGAAAGGGTCGCCCGTCGACGGCAGATTGTTGCCTTGGGCGTCGTATCCGCCAGTTTGCAGGCGACTGAAGCTGAATCGCCCGCCGGGCGAGGCGCCCCACTGGCGGAACGGGTACTGGTGGTGCCGGAACTCGATCCCGAACTTGATCGTGTGCTTGCCCTTCACCCACGTGAGATCGTTCGAGAACTGGTAGCGGTTGTTCGTGTTGAAGCCCGGGCCGCCCTGCCGGCCGCCCCAAGGATTGCCCAGTCCGGAGTAGGGGATGTTTACACAACTGACGAAGCCCACGCTCATACGCGGGTAGATATCGGTGGTGCCCGGATCATTAAAAAAAAGGATGGGGG
>VXPS01000003.1 GCA_009839425.1 Chloroflexota bacterium | reverse complement strand
GAACACGATGGTCCAGGGCGACACCGCAACCGGCAGGGTGTACTGGACCCCTTCGTGCAATCCGGTCTCCAGCGTCCCAGGCCAGTAATTTGCGCGATCGAAGTCGGCGTCGGATTGGAGATGGTCGTCAAGCGGCAGCAACTGCTCGGCCGCCAGGAGATCCGGCAGATCGTGGGCATGGAACATCACCAGCTCGGCCCCGCCGCCCGGCAGCGAACCGAGCTGCGCTGAGAGGCTGTAATCGCTCTTGAAGTGGTCGGTGATCGTGCGCCCCTCATAGCGATACCGCCGCTCGCTCGCCGCCGACGCCGCCAGTCCCGCCGAGAGGAGCATCGGCTCGATTCCAAAACCCCACACGCTCCACGTCGGCGCCGTGAACGCCACGCTCACCAGCCGCTGCGCGCCTGGCTCGGGAAGGCCGCCCACGTCGCGCGGAGCCGCTTCGGTCACCGTTGCCGCAACCGCTTGCGCCTGCACGGTCTCGTGACTTGCCGTCGGCGGTGCGGGCAGCCGAGTGGCCGGCGCCGACTCCTCTTCGCCACAAGCAGCCAGCATCGCCGCGGCAACTCCGGCCGTGCCGGCGGCCAGCAACCGTCGTCGGGTTACCAGCGGCCTGCCGCCTGTCGCGGCGCGCGGGCCCAGGTGATCGGGGTCTTGAATCTGCTTGGATTTCTTGTGCAACGAACCGCTCCTCGAATGAGGGGCGCCACGCTGGCCGGGACGCCGCGAGCGGCCCCAGACCGCTCGCCCCGGCGGCGCGTCGGACCTGCTGTCGCCAGCGTGTGGCGGGCCCGACGGCTTGTACCTCCATGGTAGCTGCCGACTCTCATCCATTGGGGACCTCTGCACCAGTCCCTTGGTCCCCGAATGCGCGGCCGCTCTTTCTCCTCTCCCATGGGAGAGCGTTGGGAGTGAGGGTCTTCCGGGCAACCACCCCCGCTTACGCAGAGGTCTCGCGTGGCAGGATGCGGATACCGCAGGCAGCCGAGCCGCAACGCCGGTGCTGACCAGGGAAGGGACCATTCAATGCCCACGATGACCGGCGCGCGCTTTCTTGCCGAAACCCTCCACGGCTACGGCGTCACCCACTATTTCTTTATGCCCGTCAGCGTGCCCGAGGCCATGCCCGAGCTTGAACGCGTTGGTGTCGAGCCCGTCATGGCCCACACCGAGAAGGGCGCGGCCTACATGGCCGACGGCTACGCCCGCATCAGCGGCGGCGCCGGCGTCTGCGGCGCCCAATCGGTCGGGGCGCTCAACCTGGCCGCCGGCCTCCAGGACGCCTACCTCGCCTGCTCACCCGTCCTCGCCTTCACTGGCCGCCTTCGCCAGATCATGCAGAACCGCCACGCCTACCAGGAGGTTGACCACTCGGCCCCCTTCGAGGCCGTCACCAAGTTCAGCACCCCGGTGACCTCCCTCGAAGAGTTCCCCATCTTCCTGCGCCAGGCCCTGCGTGAAGTCGTCTCCGGCACCCCCGGTCCGGCCCATCTCGACCTTTGGGGCATCACCGGCGGAGACATCATGACGGCCGAAGACGATCTTGAAGTCATCGTCGAGGAGCCATTCCGCCGCACGCCCCCCTTCCGCCCCGAGCCCGACTCGGCCAGCGTCCGCGCTGCCCTGGCCGAGCTGGCGCAGGCCTCCCGCCCCGTCATCGTCGCCGGCGGCGGCGTCCGCGCCTCCGGCGCACGCGACGAGCTGATCCAACTGGCCGAGGCCCTCGACATCCCCGTCATCACCTCCCTCAACGCCAAGGAGACGTTCCCCGCCGATCACCCGCTTGCGGTCGGTGTCTCCGGGACCTACTCCCGGGAGTGCGCCAATCGCGTCTTCGCCGAAGTCGATCTCGCCTTTTTCATCGGCAGCCACAAGGGCGAGCAGGTCACCAACATATGGAAACTCCCCCGCCCCGGCGCTCGCATCGTCCAACTTGACATAAACTCGGCCGAGCTCGGCCGCTCATTCCCCATCAACGTCGGCCTCCTCGCCGACGCCCGCGCCGGCCTCCGCAAGCTCCTGGATCAGGTCGAAGCCGATTCGATAACCCGCCCGGCATCACGAGCATCCTGGGTCCAGCGCGTCCAGTCGCTCGTCCGCACCTGGCGAGCCCAGGTCGACCCGCTCCTCACCTCGGACCAGGTCCCCATGCGCCCCGAGCGCCTCTGCGGCGAGCTCACCCGCCTGTTGCCATCTGACGCCATCCTGCTTTCCGACACCGGCCACGCCGGTATCTGGACCGGAACCCTGATCGACCTCACCTCGCCCGGCCAGAGCTTCATCCGCTGCGCCGGCTCCCTGGGCTGGGGCCTGCCCGCCGCGATTGGCGCCAAGTGCGCCGCGCCTGACCGTCCGGTCGTCTGCTTCACCGGCGACGGCGGCATGTGGTACCACCTCACCGAGCTCGACACCGCCGCCCGCTACGGCATCCGCACCGTCACCGTCGTCAACAACAACGCCTCCCTCAACCAGGAACAGGCGCTCAACGAACGCATCTACGGCGGCGCAACCCCCGGCTCCGACCGGCTCTGGAAGCTCAACGACGCCGATTTCGCCGCCATCGCCGAAACCATGGGCTGCGAAGGCATCTCCGTCACCCGCCCATCCGAAATGGAAGGGGCGCTCGACCGCGCCATCTCATCCGACCGCGCCGCCGTCATCGACGTCAAAACCGACATCGCCGGCATCGCCCCCCGCGCCTGGGACTGACCGTTCGTCCTCATCGCCCGCCCCGAGCTGGGGGAGCGATCGGCGATTCGTCGCCGGAAACCCCGAACACGTCACCAGGTCCAAGTGGACACATTCGGCCGAAAACTGGACACATTGGCCTGCCAGAGTGGACACATCCCCGCCATCCCGGCGTCCTCGAAGGCGTGGCCGCTCTTCACCCTCTCCAAGGGGAGAGGCAGATTCGGGCGTCTTCGGCCGAAATCGGTGAGGGGTCTTCCGGTCGAGATCGCCCCATAGCCACCGAATCGACGACTCCCGAAGTCCCCCAGAGACCTGCTCTGAGACTGCCGAAGTGCCTACCCTGAGCCAGCCGAATTGGGCCGTGAGGGGGCGCGCGCCACCGATCACTGAACACATGACCCTCAAAACTGAACACATTCGCCCGGAAAGTGAACACATCGGGCCGGAAACTGAACACATCCGGGCAAAAACTGAACACATCGGCCCTGATTCGGTGAACACCTGCCTGAAAAGCGCGTCGTGAGTCTCGCTGGACCCGTCGGTACCATGCTCTCCCTTGCCACTCGTTATCTTTCAGAGTACACTGGGGCTGATGGTCCCAGCCCTCGTGTCCACCGTATGCCCACCGCTCCGTCCGCCCCTGCTTCTCGAAGTGAACCTGTTCGGCCGTCCCGTCGCGCTATCCGGTCGTCCTGTCGCGGACTCCGCCTCGCTGTCCCCTCAAGGCCTCCGCTCCACGACCAACCCCGAAAATTCGGATACTCGCCAAAAAAATCGCCTCAAACGGTCGCGGGGGGGGGGGGGGGGGGGGGGGGGGGGGGGGGGGGGGGGGGGGGGG
>VXPS01000273.1:21374-30511 GCA_009839425.1 Chloroflexota bacterium | reverse complement strand
GACAAGAAGCAGGCCCGTGCCAAGGCCGTTGAGTTGCTGGACACCGTGGGAATCCCGGCGCCGGAAGAGCGGGTGAAGGACTACCCGCATCAGCTTTCAGGCGGCATGCAGCAGCGGGCCATGATTGCGATGGCCATTTCCTGCCAGCCGGACCTGCTGATTGCGGACGAGCCGACGACCGCGCTGGACGTGACAATTCAGGCCCAGGTGATCGAACTTCTGGCAGAGCTGCGGCGCGAGCTGGGCATGGCGGTGATCCTGATTACGCACGAGCTGGCCCTCGTGGCCGGGTTCTGCGACACGGTCGCCGTCATGTATGCAGGGTTCATCGTGGAGCACGCGCCGGTGCACGAGCTATTCGCGCGGCCACAGCACCCGTACACACTGGGCCTGATGAGGGCCGTGCCGACGATTACGGGCGATCGGTCGGAGAAGCTGTCCAACATTCCGGGCTCGCCACCCGACTTGATCGGTCTGCCGCAGGGCTGTCCCTATGCGGCGCGCTGCCCATACGTTCGGGACGCGTGTCTCTCGATGGTGCCGGATCTGGTAGATCGAGGGGCCGGCCACCCGGTTCGCTGCATCGTCGACCCAGCGACAGGAGAGTTGCGGTGAGCATAGAGGCCCGACCAGCGCCTGACGCGGCCGTGGGATCCAACGGCGCACTGCTTGATGTCAAGCAACTCGTCAAACACTTTCCAGTCACGCGCGGCGCACTGATTCGCCGACACGCCGGCTGGGTGCGGGCGGTGGACGACGTATCGTTCAGCATCGAGGCAGGCGAAACGCTGGGGCTCGTCGGCGAGTCAGGCTGCGGTAAGACGACTACGGGCAACGCCGTGATGCAACTGGAAGTGCCGACGTCGGGCGAGGTGGTGTTTGAAGGCCAGAACCTGACGAGTCTCAAGGCGGACGCCCAGCGTCGGGCTCGGCGCCGCATGCAGATGATCTTCCAGGACCCATACGGCTCGCTGAATCCGCGAATGTCGGTGGGCAAGATCATCGAAGAGCCGATGATGGTGCACAAGCTCTACGAGAGCCGCGAGGATCGGCGCAACCGCGTCCAGGAAATCCTGGAGCTTGTTGGTTTGAGCCGCACGCAGGCATCCCGATATCCGCACGAGTTCTCAGGTGGACAGCGCCAGCGAATCGCCACGGCGCGGTCTCTCGCCGTCGAGCCGTCGTTCATCGTCTGCGATGAGCCGGTGTCGGCGCTGGACGTATCAATCCAGGCCCAGATCATCAATCTGCTGCAAGATCTGCAGCAGCGCCTGGGGGTGGCCTATCTCTTCATCGCGCACGATCTCAAGGTCGTTCGACACATCAGCCATCGGGTCGCGGTGATGTACCTGGGCAAGCTGGTCGAGGTCACAAACAGCGACACGCTGTACGAGCGTCCGCTGCATCCCTACACGCGAGCGCTGCTGTCCGCGGTTCCGGTGGCAGATCCGACTGTCGAGGCCAAGCGCAAGCGAATAATCCTGCCGGGCGACGTACCGAGTCCAGTCAATCCGCCCTCGGCCTGCCGCTTTCATCCCCGCTGTCCCTGGGCCCAGGAACGCTGCAAGACCGAAGAGCCGTTGCTGAACGAGACCGGCGACGGGCACGCCGTGGCGTGTCACTTCTGGCGCGAAATCGAGGATTCCGGCGGCGTCCCGCCAGTCTCCGCAGCCGAAGCGCTGCGCGGCGGCGAGGCCCGCAGCGACTGAGGCCGGCGATGAGATTCGTCGGACGGCTGCGACCTGGTGCCGCATGAATTGGGATCGTCTGCTCGCCTTGGAAGGCGGGACTGTCGGCTCAATCGCCTGTGCCGGAGACCGAGTAGGGACCGCGTTCGCCGGGACGCTGGCCGGCGTGTTTCGATCCACCGACGGCGGCGAACGTTGGGAGTGGGCCGGGAAAGGTCTGATCAGCCCGTTTGTGCAGGACGTGGGCGTGTCGCCAGACTTCGAGCGAGACGGCGTAGTGGTGGCAGCAACGGCGGTTTCGGGTCTGCACATCTCGTTCGACGGTGGCGCGAGCTGGTATCGGCGCGAATTCTGGGGCATTCGACCGACGGTCACGCGAGTCGCTATCTCGCCGGACTTCGGGCGAGACCAGATGATCGTCGCCGGGACGCAACACGAAGGCGTGTTTGTCTCGCGGAATCGGGGGCAGAGCTGGAACGGCTTCGTTACCGGCCTGCACGACACCGAGATTTCGGCGCTGGCCATCGCACCTGGAGCCTCGGACGGCGGGGCCGTATTGGCCGCGACCGAGCGCGGGACGCTGCTACGGTCGAATGACGCCTGTCGAAGCTGGCGCCGAGTCGAGAGCATTGACGCCGATCCAATCGAGAGTTGTACGTGGATTGAGCGGGAGACTGCTCTAGCCGGAACCGTTTCCGGGCGCCTGCTGCGTTCGACCGATGGCGGGGAGCGCTGGAATACGGTCTGGCGTTCGGATGGGGACACGGTCAACGGAATCGCCGCGACCGGCTCGAGTAGCGGAGGAAACCAGGTTGTTGCCGCGACCGGCAGCGGACGGGTGTTGCATTCCGGCGACGGCGGCCTGACGTGGCAAGCACAGTCAATTGCCCGGGAGGGCAAGGTTTCGGCTCTCTGTGTGGGAGCCTCTAACGGGCGTGCGCTTATTGGGACCGATCGCGGCGGCGTCTTTCGACTGACCGGGGCCGATCCGGCTGTCGCAGCAAACAACGGTCTGGTCAACCGCCCGATCCTGGATCTGGCAGTGTCGCGATCGATTGACGGCGACGAAACGTTGGTCCTGGGGACGTTGCAGGACGGCGTGCGGGTATCGCCCGACGGCGGGGCGAACTGGATAACGACTCTGGATGACCCGGGACTGGGTCCGGTTACGTCGGTGCGGTTGTCGCCCGCTTTTGCGAGGGACGGCATCGCTGGCGGGATTGCCGGCGGCCAGGTTCTCTGGAGCGCTGACGGCGGTCGCTCATGGGTGCGCATGGGTGGTCTGACCAATGACTCGGCAGCAACCGTGCTGGAGTTCTCGCCGGACTTCGCTTCCGATGGCCATATAGCGGTCGGTGCGCAGGACGGGATGTTGCTCCTTTCCCACGACTGTGGCGATACGTGGAGATCGGTCTGGACGGGGCTCGACGGCAGCGAGGTACTGGCGCTGGCCTATTCGCCGCACTTCGGAGAGGACCGCGCGATGGTTGCGGCCGTTGGCGACGCGCAGCGCCTGGTGGTCATCCGATCAGGCGACGCGGGGCAGACGTGGATGCCCTGGGTGGAATACGACGCGGCCATGGGCTGGGCGTCGCTGGCGATACCGCCGACCTTCAAGCCCGACGTGGGGCCTGTGCTGCTGGCGGCGCGTGACCGAATTGCAATGCCGCCAAGTTCGGGCCGCGGTCCGTGGTCAGGACTACGGGTCGCGGAAGGCGGGGTGGCGATTCGGCAAGTCACGGTCTCCGCAGATTTCGGGCGCGACGGCCTGGTTGCCGCCGCAACCAGTGACGGGGTGTATCTGTCCAGCACCCTGGGTCTTGACTGGTCGCGAATGGATGGGCCGGTGGCGGGTCGGGCTGTGGAGCGCGTGAGCATTAGCGAAGCCGATTCAAACAGACGAACGATTCATGCCGCCGTCGGATGCGGCGAGTTGTGGAGATTCACCGCGTGAGCGACCAGCCGCTCCGAAAACCGCCATCGCCTACCGCGCACGCATTTATTCCAGGTCCGCCATTCGACGAGTCGCGCATCCCGCCGGCTCGCGTGTCGAATGTGAACTCCACCAGCATTCCAGCGGCTGTCGAGCTGGCCTGCCGCGCTATGGGGCAAGTCTTTAACCCCGCGGACAACGGCTACCCCTACATGTACACGCGAATTTGGCCAGACGGGTGGCTTGGATTCAGTCCCTATCACGGGGCAATTCAGTTGTCCGGACGCCACCTGGACGCGCTGCTGGCTGCGGAGGATGCGCTGGGCATTGACCTGGATGAGGACGTGATTTCGAAACACGCGGAGGCGTGCTTTTTCTCCTTGAGCGCCGGACCGCTTCCGTGCAATCACAGCACGCCGGGAGGTCCGCTGACGTCGGTGGACGAGCATTCGATTCGTGAAGCCGTGCACGGTCTGCACGCGCTGGCGCGATATCGAAAGTCCGACCGGGCGGCCGAATCGGCTGAGGCCCTGATTGCCGACGTGCGGCGGTTCTGGAGCGCCGACGGCGACTGGGACCAAGTTGCTGTGCGGAAGGCGTACGGGTTGCCAATGACCGCGCGGCCGACGTTTGTCGAGGGCGTGGGACGGGCAATCGGGCCGTTGACGAAGTTGCACCAGGCAATAGGATCTGCCGCCGCGCTTGAGACAGCGCAGGACCTGGCGGCGCACGCGACCGAGCGATTCTTCCTGGCCGACGGGTCCTACGACGCGGATCGGTTGGGGGCGCATACCCATTCGACGACTTGCACGCTTTCCGGGCTGGCTCTGCTTGGCAGCGTGTCTGACGACATGGGGCTGCTCGGGCGGGTTCGCACGTTCTATGACAACGGGCTGCGAGTAATTCGCGACGAAGTGGGATGGGTGCGAGAGCGCCACCATCCGAACTTTCACCCTGAACAGGGCGAGATGAACAACGTGGGGGACGTGATTGAGACGGCGCTGATCCTGGGGCGCTACTTTGGTGACTCGTACTTCGAGGACGCCGAACGCTACCTGCGGTCACAGCTGCTGCCATCACAGGTCCGGGAGCTGAGCTTTACGGACGAGATGCCTGGCGGCGACGAACGGTGCGATCTGCGCACGCGCCTGCTTGGGATGTTCGGATTCAATGCCGTGTACGGACACTTGCCGCTAGGCAAGAACGAAGTCACCCCGAGCATCGACATCGTGGGCGGCGCCACGGCTTCGCTGTGCGCGGCCTTCCGCGAAGTTGTAGTGACCAGCGGCGGTGTGACACGGATCAACATGCTGTTTGACCATGAGAGCGATGCGGTACGGGTCGAGTCGCCGTACACGGGGGATGCCCTCCGCATAACGCCCAAGGTTGACGGTGACATCGCGGTGCGCGTGCCGTCCTGGGCGGACCTGGACGCTATGACGGTCAACGGTCAGCCGGCGGGCCGATTCATTGTTGACGGTCGCATTACGGTGCGCCAACCGCGCATTGGAAGCGCGTTTGAGATTGGGCTACCCCTCGGCGAGCGCGATTTGACGATTCGCCATCAGGACCATGACATCGGCGCTCGCCTGCGTGGCGATGCGGTTGTTGCGATGGATGACCTGGGCGCCGGGTTGGCCTACTTCGCGCCGCTGAACTGAGCCAAGCCTCAGCGGATCCGACGCTCCGGATAGCGGGCGTTGGGTCCTTCCAGAACCTCGCGCTGACGCTCGGTGAGCCCTTCGAGGCCGGCGGGCGTCGGGTATTCGCCCCACCAGGCCAACGGGTTCGGGCTGTACTTGTAGAAGATCGTGCGGCGCTCGTGGTTGGCGGTCCACGGCAGGGGACCGTGCGTTAGCGCCTCGGTGAAGATAATGGCCGTGCCGGCGGGGCCGGTGACACGCTTGACCGAGTCATGTTCGTTGGTGAGGTCCTTCCAATCGTCAGGGAACGGCAGGTTGCTCTTGTGACTGCCAGGGACGCAGGCGAAACCGCCGTCGCCGGGATTGACGTCGGCCAGGTTGAATGCGACCACCGACAGGCCGTTGTGAAACTCGCCGTTGCTGTAGTGGAAGTACTGCACCGGGTTGAATGGCATCGCGCCGCCGTGCAGCGTCGCCCCGATCGGACTCAGCCCGCCGCGAATGATGTCCAGATAGGTGTGGTCCAGGCGGAACTTGGGGCCCAGGATGGCGTCCAAGTAAGGAACGATTTTGGGCGGATCGAGCAGGTCGATGTACGGCTGGCCCCAGTCAAGAAGGCTTACGAATCGATGGGTGGTGGCGTCGGCGGGCGTTTCCTTGGCGATCTTGCGATCCAGGATTTCGTTTAGAGCGGCGACGGTATCGGTATCAATGGCGTCGGGAATCGTCACGTAGCCCTGCAAGTCGAACAGGTAGCGGTCATGGTCATTCATGCGATTCTCCAGACTTCCGCTTCAGCACGGGGCATGCGACCGCGCGGCGTACCGGCGCACGGCAGCGGCCGAGGCCGCGAGCCAGGCTTCGACGTCGTGTTCCGGCCGAGTGACGATCTTAAGGCAGTGGATGACGGAGCCCGGGTCAGCCGCACCATCGTTGACGACGTCGAGGATCTGTTTCACCGGGATGTGGCCCGCGCCGATTGGCGTGTGGAATAGAGCGCCAGTGGCGATTTCGGTCAGCGCCTGCATGCGCATGTCACGGATATGCGTGGCGGCGACGTAGGGCGCAGCGAGTCGGGCTGCGTCGAGCGGGTCTTCCGTGACAGCAAGCGGGCTGGCCACGTCCAGGACGAGGCGCAGGCGGGGTGAGGCGAGAGTTTCGACGACCGGAACGAGCTCAGCGCAGCGGTAGTCCATGTGCGGTTCAAGAGCCAGCGTTACTCCCGCATCGGCCGCGAGCGGCAGCAACGTACGCACGTTGGACTCAATACGCAGCAGTTGTTCGGCCAAGGAGGGCTCCGGCGAATAACGGTTGGCGCGATCGGGCTGCCCGTGGATAAGGCTCAGGACGGCTACGCCCGCATCGGCGGCCAGGCGAATTGCCGTGCCGGCGATCGATGCTTCACTGTCGCCGATCCAGCCAGACTGCAGTACGCCTGCTTCTGTAGGGTCGAAGTGAGCGTTCGCATTGTCGGACGTCGAATACCCCCAGCGGTCACGTTCAGCGACCAGGTCGACAGGCACGCTGCCCAAGAGTCGGACACCCACGTCGGTACAGCGGCTGCCGAATTCCGACGCGCGGGACCGACTCCCCAGCAAGCCCAGGTCCATCGTGAGGGCGGAAAACCCATGGGCAAGGACTCGATCCAGGAGCCAGTCGGGAACGTCGTCGCCTGATTCCGGCGGCGTGACGGAAAGAATGTGCGGGGCATAGTGGCTGGAGGCGCGAAACGCCGGTCGGTCGGCGCGCATCCACGGATAGGCAATCCAGCGGTAGGTGTCGGCGGCAAGTCCGAGCCTCACGAGGCGGCCTGGTTTGGAAAATGGTCGGCGGCGTGCCGGCGAAGGTGCGCAGCGCTTGAGCGGACCCAGCGGTCGGGATCCGTCTGGGGCAGGCCGGCAATCTCGATATGCGCGAGGAGATTGTCCGGGTCAGGCGCTTCGGCCTGCAGCAGATCCAGAACCTCGGCAATCGGAGCGTCGCCGCGACCGACGGGGGCCCAATGGAGTTCGGGTTCCCAAGTCTCGGTAAGCGGATGTACCGTGAAATCCTTGAGATGCACCGCCACTGCATGTGGCGCCGCCAGGCTGGCGCCTTCGAGGGGATCTTCCAGAACCAGGAAAGGGTTCGCGGTATCGAGCGTGATGCGGGCGCAGTCGGAGTCGAGGGCTTCGACAATGGTCACCACCTCGCTGAGGCGATAGTCCATGTGATTCTCGAAGGCGAGGGTCACCCCGTGCTCCCGACAGGCCGGCAGGATGGTGCTGAAGTTGCGAATGGCGCGCTCGATCTGCTCGCCGATGGGTGGTTCGGTGCTGAAGTGGTTGTGAACGCCGGCCATGAGGTGGGTGACAGTGGCGATGGTCGCGCCGCTACGAGCGTTGAGTTCGACGTGTTCGATTGCCCGCTCGCGGTACTCGCAGTCCCATTCGTCGGCCGTGGCCGCCCAGTTGGCGGTGAGTCCGCCGTTGAAGATGAGACCGGCGGCGCGCATGCGAGCGCCAAAGACCTCGACCGTCGCGAAGTCGCCAACGTCGGCGGCGTGCATGTAGAAGCCCTCAAGTCCGAGCGCTCGAGTCTTTTCCAGCATCCAGTCATGTCGCGCGATGTCTGGCGGCGGCGGGGCGTCGGACTGCAGAAACGCTGGGGGCCAGCCGAAGCTGCGGTGTTCAGGCCGATCCCGGCGCCGATGCGGGTCGAGCATCCAGCGGTAGCAGGCTGTCGAAATGCAGAGTTTCATGCAGCCACGCCGACATGTAGGACCTGAGGAGTCCCGGGGAAGCTACTTGGCGGTCTGATCTGTCAGGCGTACTCGTGGGTCAATATACGTGTACAGGATATCCACTAGGAGATTCACGACGGCGTAGACGACGGCCGCAAGCAAGACCAAGGCTTGAATGACGGGGTAGTCGCGGGCCTCGATGGCCTCGACGAGTCGCATTCCCAGGCCCTGGCGGAAAAAGACAGCTTCGATGGCGACGGCGCCGCCAAGCAGCGAGCCGAACTCAAGGCCAACGACGGTAATGACTGGTATGAGAGCGTTTCGCAGCGCATGAATCCAGATTACCTTCGATTCAATCAGTCCCTTAGCTCGGGCCGTGCGAATGTAATCTCGGGATAGGACGTCGAGCATTGATGAGCGGGTGAGCCGGGCGAGAATGGCCGCTGCGGCGGCTCCGAGGGTGATGGCCGGCATGAGGAGTTGGGGGCCGATGCCGTTTGAGATCACGGGCAGCCAGTTGAGGTTGATTGCGAAGATCAAGATGAGGATTGTGGCCAGGAAGAAACTGGGGAACGACACGCCCAGAATGGCGAATACCTGGGCGCTGTAGTCGGCCGTCGAGTGGCGGCGAATCGCCGAGATGATGCCGGCCCCAAGTCCAATTGCAAGAGCCACGGCCATTCCCGCGACAGTTAGCTGGATCGTGGCTGGTGCGTGATCCTTGATGATGTCGGTGACGGGGCGACGATACTGGATCGAGTTGCCAAAATCGGCACGAAAGACATCCCGCACATAGAGCACAAACTGGTGTGGTACGGATTTGTCGAGGTTGTAGCTCTCGCGCAGCTTTTCGAGCGCTGCCCGGCTTACTTCACCACCGCTACCGGCGGTGGCACCAGAGTCGCCGATACCGCCCGTGGCGTAGAACAGCGCGATGGGATCGCCGGGAACGAGGCGCATCAGGACAAACACGGTCAATAGCACCCCGAATAGCACGGGGATGGTGTAGAGACCGCGGCGCAAAATGTATGAGCCCATCGCTCAGACGTCTCCCACTCGGTTCGTTGTACAAAGACGCCCGGCCGGCAAATGCCGGCCGGGGGGGGTGATGACAGGGGGGGGGGTGAAAGCGGGGGTGGGGTTTTCAGGAC
>VXPS01000273.1:2233-21364 GCA_009839425.1 Chloroflexota bacterium | reverse complement strand
GGTTTGTTTTTCCTCCGGGCCCTAATATTTTTCCCCCCATCGCCACCCCGGCCCCCCCGGGGGTGTCTAAAAAAACCCGCCCGGGCGCCAAACGGCGGGCGGGGCGTCTTTCGCACTGGGTCCTGATCTACTCCTGGGTGCTGTAGAACTGACCGAAGAACGGCAGATAGTCGATTCCGAGGAACAACTCGCCGCCGATGCGGTCAGGGTTCGTGAGCCACGGCAGGTAGTCGTGGACCAACGGGATGGCAACTGCATTCTCCATCAGGTAGAGCTCGGCCTCTTCCCAGAGAGCCTTCGCCTCTTCCGCGTCGAAGCTTGCGCGCGCCGCCTCAAGCAGCCCGTCGATCTTCGCGTTCGGCGTGGCCGACTCGGGGACACCGTCGTACTCGAAGAACGAGTAGGAGCGGTTCGCTCCACCGTACGAGGCGGTGTGGAAACGGTCGTACATTACGTCGCCACTCGGCGCCGCAACGCCGATCCAAGTGGTGTGGTACAGACCCTTGGAGGCGCCTTCGCGGTGCGTGGCGCCGTCCATCTTCGGGATATCCACGAAGATGCCGAGGTTCTTCTCCACATCCAGCTTGAACAACTCCACCACCGGGTCGCCACGGTCCGGGTAGCTGATTTCCAGCCGCCGGCCGTCCGAGGCGTAACGGTATCCATCCTCGCCCTTGGCGTAGCCACCCTCGTCGAGGATCTGGTTGGCCTTGCCTACGTCGTACGTGTAGAGCTCGCCAGCCTCGGCGCTGCGGCCAATGGTGCCCGGCACCAGCAAGTTGCTGATGTTGAGCGGCGCCGTGCCACCATTGGCGCGCACCGTGACGGTGCGGCGGTCGACGCCGAAGAGCAACGCCTTGCGCACGTTAAGGTCGTCCAGCGGCCAGAGCTGCGTGTGCAGCGGCATGTACTGGCCCATGCCGGGGGCCGCGTAGCCGATGACGTGATACTTGGCGTTCTCGGACACTCGCTTGTAGTCCGCGAACGACCAGTTCAGGCAGATGTCCACCTCGCCGGCTTCAAAAGCAGCCGCGTTGTCCGTCATGTTGTACCCAAGGATTTGGATACGCAGTCGGTCCGGATACGGCGCGCCCTGGTGGGCGAGGAACGACGGACCCCAGTTGTAGTCCTCGTTACGGTCGAAGACGACCTTAACGTCGTCTTCCCACACGCCCGACCACTTGAAGGGGCCGGTTCCGACTGGGTCACGGCTGAAGGCTTCGCCGCGATCGGTGACCGCCTTGGGCGATGCCATGCCGGTGTGTTGGTGGGCGATGGAGTGAAGGAACGACGGAGGCGACTGCGGCTGCGGGGTGTGGATACGAATCTTGAAGTCGTCCACCTTTTCCACGCTGCCCATGGACGCGACGTCACGGATCACATGGCCGCGGGCCAGATCCGGGTCCAGGAAGCGCTGGAAATTGAAGACGGCCGCATCGGCGTTGAACGGTTCGCCGTCGTGGAAGACGACGTCGTTGCGCAACGGGATCACCCAGGAGAGCTTGTCGTCCGCCGGCTCCGGAAGGTCGGAGGCCAAGTGCGGGTAGATCAGGTTGCCGCTGCCGTAGGTGTAGAGCAGGTCGTACATCACCGCTGCCGGCTCCGCGCTGCGGCCGCCCCAGGTTGCCGGGTCAAAGCCGGTGGGGTTGCCAAAGGTCATGTAGCTGACTTCGCCGCCCGGTTTGGGGTCCCACGGCTTGGCGCCAATGGGTACGGATTCGTCAAGGTTGTAGATGTCGATGCCGGGCGCGCGTTCGGCGGCCTGCTGGACGATCTTCTCCACGACCTTCTCGACGATCTTCTCAACCTCGACGACCTTTTCGACCTCGACCTCGACGGGAACCTCAACGACCTGCTTGACTTCGACCGTCCTGGTGACGACCTTCTCGACCTGCTGGGTCACGATCTTCTCGACCGGAACTTCCTTGACCTCGGTCTCCCGGACGATCTTCTCGACCGGAACTTCCTTGATCACGGTCGTCTCGACCGGGACTTCCTTCGTGACGACCTGGGTCTCGCCACAGGCGGCCAACGCCGCTGCGCCGACGCCACCGGCCAGACCTGCCAGGCCGGTCCGGATCACGGCGCGCCGACTTACGCTCGGCGTCTTGATCATGTGCATCCTCCCCTTGAGGCGCGGAACTACAGCGCCTCGACGAATGCGCCAGCGTACCTAATGCCGGCGTACAGTGCTACGGAACCGGACGTCAGCTAATCCGACCACGAACTTGCCTGCGGATCGAGCGCCTCACGCAATCCATCGCCAAGCAGGTTGATGGAAAGCACGGTGGTTGCTATGGCGAAACCGTTGAACGTGGCTATCCACCAGTACTCACGCAGTAAATTGCGGCTCTTGCTTAGCTCGTATCCCCATTCAGGCGCCGGCGATTCCGCTCCGAGGCCCAAGAAGCTGAGCGTGGCCGACGCGAGGATGGCGCCTCCCAGGCCAAGCGTGGCCATGATGAGGATGGGGCTCACGACGTTGGGCAGGATGTGGCGCAGCATGATGCGCACATCGGACATGCCCACGGCGCGCGCCGCGCGCACGTACGTCAGGTCCCTCGCGGCGAGCGTCGTGCCGCGCACCACGCGTCCGTAAAACGGAATGCCGGCCACGCCAAGCGCGATCATGGCGTTGTTGAGGCCCGGGCCAAGCGATGCGACAACGGTCATCGCCAGCAGAATCCCGGGAAACGCCAGCATCACGTCAAGAACCCGACTAATGACCATGTCGGGCCAGCGACGGAAGTAGCCGGCCACCAGTCCAAGAATGCTGCCCGCAATCAGCGAGATGGTGACCGCCGAGAACCCGATCCGCAGGGATATACGCGAGCCGCGCACGATGCGGCTGAACACATCGCGTCCGATGTCGTCGGTTCCCAGCAGATGTCGCTGCGCCCAGGGCCGCCAGTCGTCGGGTGGGTCGAGGCGTTCGGCAAGCGGCGGCAGCCCCAACGACACAATGTCGAAGTGATTCTCGGTCTCGGTCGCAATGACGTCAGCAAAGATCGCGGCCAAGGAGATGATGAGCAACGCGGCGAGACCGGCCATGGCCGCCTTGTTGCGTCTCAGCCGGCGCCAGGCCAGGTTCCACTCGCTGCGAACGGGCGCTTCCGACCCGGACTGACCGACAAATTGCCCGACTGCTGCCAAGCTACGGCCCCGATTCAATGGATTGCTGTCCAATACCGGCGCGCATCATAGCCGCATCCATCGTCGGCTTGGGCAGAAACGGAGAGTTCGGCAGCTAGGCCAGAGGGTAAAGGTCGGGCCTTCGACTCCGCAGGGTGTTCAGCACGTGGCTGTTCCGACGCCGTCGTCCGGCCTCGATATCGACGTCGCTGACGATCACGGTCTCTTCCCCGCCGTGAGCGGCGGCGAGGGTTTCGCCCTCGTGATCGACGATTGCCGAGACCCCCGTGAAGAACCTCGGCGGCGCGCCGGCCGGCTGCCAGCCGGCCTCGCCGACACGGTTGACGGCCGCGACGGGCACTCGATTGAACCTGGCAATGGCGGCCGCCTCCCAGACCGGCATCGACGTCCGGTTGTTGAGCCAGATCAGCAGGTCGGCTCCGCCGGCAACGAGGGCGACGGGCAACTCGCCGTGCTGGCCGTCGTAGCAGATCATCACTCCTATCCGGACGCCGGCGAAGTCAAACAGCCCGAGCGCCTCGCCGCGGGCGAACGCCCTGGACTCGTCGACGCGCGGGTCGTCGTTCACGCACATGTGGGACTTCGCGTACGTGCCGATTAGGCCGCGTGGGCTGACGAGCACGCTGCCGTTCTGCGGACGGCCGCCGGCCGTGAGGGTTACTAGGCCTACGGCGATACTGGCGCCAGAAGACGCTGCCAGTTCGGAAAAGGCCCGAACTGTCGGGCCTTCGACGTTCTCCGCGACGGTTGCGTAGTCGTCGGTGCAATAGCCTGTGGTGACTAGTTCGGGAAGGATGACCAGGTCCGGGCTATTGGCCAGGGCCTGTTCGGCGAGGCGCAGAGCACGCACTCGGTTCGCGTCAATCTCACCGTCGACAGTGGCGACCTGCACGCAGGCAATGCGCATGTTGCGCTAGCTCAGGTCGTCAAACGGGCGCCGCTCGTTTCGGTCGAGCGGGAGGTCGACTCGAGATCCCGTCGCAGCGCTCAAGTACGCGGCCTGGAGGATTTCCACGCAGCGGAGACCGTCCTCGCTAGTCAGGACCGGGGCCTCGTCGCGGAGCACCCAGGCAGCGAAGCTGGACCACTCCGTGTCGTAGGCGCCATCCGGCGAGTTGTGCTCAAGGCGAACCACTCCGGAAGGCTGGTCCTCAAGTTGGGTCGTGATGGAGAGATCGTGCGGGTTGTAGCTGATCCCGCCGCGCTCGCAGACGATGTCAAAGCCGAATGCGGTCTGATAGGTGGCCATCGGATAGAAGGTGGATACCTGCAGCGAGCCGACCATGCCACTTTGGAACGTCAGGGCGACCGAGATGGCGTCCTCCTGGTCGGAGACCTCGGGACGAAACTTTGGCCCCAGCACGGCGTAAACGGAGGCGACTTCTCCAAAGAGGTAACGAAGCGTGTCCACGTCGTGGACCCCGGCCCAGTAGAGCAGCCCGCCGCATAGGGACCGCTCGCGCCAGAAGCCGGTGATGCGCCTGCCAAAGAAGCCGCGGATGTTGACGGCGAGGGGGCGGCCAAGTCCGGCAGTACCGAGGGCGCGGCGAAGTGCGGCCGAGGCGGGCCGGAAGCGGCGCTTGTGGCCAACCATGAGCTTGACGCCGTGCGCGTCTGCGGCTTCCACCATGTCATGGCATTCGGCCACGGTTATGGCCATGGTCTTCTCGCAGAAGATGTGGCGTCCGGCCGCCGCGGCGTCCACCGCGATATCGCGATGCGTGGAGTGCGTTGTCACGATGGCGACGGCGTCGCAGTCGCACTCGTCCAGCAGCGCCCGGTGATCAGTCCAGTAGGGGACGGCCCGATCGTTTCCGAGGCGCCGGGCCTTACCGCCGTCGGTGTCGGCCACGCCGACCAAATCGATCTCGGGCTGCCGATCGATCAGCTCGCAGGTATACGTGCCGAAGCCGCCGGCGCCGACAAGCGCAATCCGAAGGCGGGATGACTCGGGAACGCTGCCGCTCACAGCCTGATCTCCGCCATTTCGAACTCTCCGCGCCTCGGGTTCGGCAACCGATCGGCTCGATGCCGCGTGTAGTATGCGCGACCCAGCGCCGCCCGCTGTTGCGGCGATTATCTGAAGGCCAGGTGAGCGGTGGCAGCCTCGACACAACCGGGCCAGACGTCGGCCTTGAACGGCGAGCTTCTCGAACTCGCCGGAAACGTGATGAGCGGCGGGGCTCTTGGATTCCTCATGCTCCCGCGTTCGGAGGACGTGGTCATTCGCGAGGGGCGAGGGAGCCACCTGATCAGCGTTGATGGCCGCGATTACATCGACTACCTGATGGGCTCCGGCCCAATGCTGGTGGGTCATTGCCATCCGCGAATCCTGGAAGCCGTCGAGCACCAGATTCGACAGGGCACGACGTTCTATTTCCTCAACGAACCGGCCATCCGCCTGGCGGAACAGGTGATCGAGGCGGTTCCGTGTGCCGAGCAGGTTCGCTATGTAACGACCGGGTCTGACGCGACGTTTCTGTCGCTGCGCGCGGCGAGGGCGTTCACCGGGCGACCAAAGATCCTGAAGTTCGAAGGCGGCTGGCATGGGACCGGCGACTTCGCGATGTTCGGCACGGTGCCCGGTGAGGCCAGTGACTACCCCCACGCGGACCCAGACTCGCTCGGTGTTCCGGGCGTGCTGGCGGACGAAGTCTTAGTCGCTCCGTACAACGACACCGAGTTTGCTCTCCAGGTCATCGAGGAATACGCGGACGAATTGGCAGGCATCATTATCGAACCGCTGCAGCGCGTGCTGCGGCCGGTGCCCGGATTCCTGGAAGCCGTGCGCGAGGCGTGCGACCGGCACGGCATCGTCATGATCTATGACGAGATCGTCACCGGATTCCGGCTGGCATGGGGCGGCGCGCAGGAGGCTTACGGGGTCGTCCCCGACATGGCCTGCTACGGCAAGGCGATGGCGGGCGGGTTCCCGCTGGCCGTGATCGCCGGACGCCGCGACATCATGGAGCTATATGGCAACGTCGGTCGGGCGCCGAACACGATTGCCTGGGCTAGCGGAACGTTCAACGGAAACCCGGTGGCGGCCACGGCCGCACTTGCCGCGATGGACATCCTGCGCGAGCCCGGCGTGTACGACCAGCTACACCGCATCGGCGGGCGTTTGCGTGCAGGGATCGAAGAAGCCGGCCGTAAGCATGGAATTCCCGTCCAGGCCCTGGGCGAAGACATGGTGTTCGGCGTCCGATTCATGGAGAACTCGAACCCCACGCAGTGGGTCGACCTGCTGGACAACGACCGTGAGATGGGCACACGGTTCGCCATCGAGTGCGTGAAGCGGGGGATCCTGATCGTGCCCAACGAGAAGTTCTACATCTCGATCGCGCACAGCGAGGACGACGTGGATCGGACGCTGGAGATCGTGGACGAGGCGCTGGCGGCCTGTAGGGCGAAGGCGGCCTAACGGCGAGGCATCACAAGAAGGGGACATCCGATGCGGCTACTGATGTGCAGCCCGGACCTGGCGGCGATCACGGACGTGCTGCGCGACGCGCTGCCTGAGCACGAGATCGTTCCGACCGAACCTGACGCCCTCGCCGCGGAGGCGCCCAACGCCGACGTGATCATTCCGGCGCGTACGCCCATCGATGCCGCCACGATTGCGTCGGCTTCGCGACTGCGCCTGATTCAACAATTCGGTATTGGAGTCGATCACGTTGACCTCGAAGCCGCGCGCGCCCGAGGCGTTCCCGTGGCGAACGCGCCGGCTGGCCCTTCGGGGATCGGCAAGGCCGTGGCTGAGTTTGCCCTGATGCATCTGATAGCGGCCGGTCGGCAGCTGCCAACCCACTTTCGTACATTGGCAGCCCGCTCGATTGCCGTCCCGTTTGGCGCCTCGCTCTTCGGAGCGCGGGTCTGCATTGTGGGCGTTGGCGGCGTGGGTAGTGAGATCGCCCGATTGCTGAAGCCGTTCGGAGCAACGCTGATCGGCGTCAAGCGAACGCCGGATCCCGAGCTGGCTGACGAATTGGGGCTAGCCGAGCTACACACCGCCGACCGGCTGGCCGAGGCAGTGCGCGATTGTGGGTTTGTGGTGCTCGCAGTGCCGCTAACCGACGAGACGCATGGGCTGGTCGATAAGTCCGTGCTTGACGCCATGCCGGACGGATCGGTTCTGGTCAACGTGTCGCGCGGCCCCGTAGTCGAGCGAGAGCCACTGCTCGACGCGCTCGACTGCGGCCGCCTGCGGGCCGCGGGGTTGGACGTGTTCTGGGAGGAACCAGTGGATCCCGCCGATCCGGTGTTTGAACGCGAGGTGTTCGCCACGCCGCATGGGGCATCGGCCTGCGACATCTTCTTGCGGGGCACGACGAAGGTCGTTCGCGGAAACATCGAGCGGATGGAGGCCGGTCAGCCGCTGAAGTATCGCGTGGCCTGACGCGGGCAGAGAGCAGGTCGGCTCTTCTAGCCCGGCGTTTGGTAGTCGAGATTCCAGTCGCCGAGCGAGTGCATTTCGTGGCGCGGCGAAGCAAGATCAGGCTCGCCGCCTGCTCGCCAGCCTTCGATCTCGTCCTTGTGTCCGAGCCGGCGCAGGGCGCTCCACATGTCGGCGTAATTCGCGCGCCCGGAGCCTCCGGCGCAGTCCCAGAAGAACAGGTGCTGGACGCCGGCTCGATAGAGTCCAGCGGCGCGTCGGCGCAAATGCTCGGGTGAAACCTGGCGGGGCATCATGTTCGGCGCAACGATTGTGTTGCTGCCGCGCGCGACGTTTATGAAGTAGTCAACCGCTCGCGGGTCGGCCCAGGCGTCGACACTGCTATTGAAATTCCGCGCCGAGGAGTATGGAATCAGGGTGTCGACCAGGCCCTCGTCTACCCATGCCCTGGGATCGACCCCGAATTCCAGGTTTTCGGCTTCGCTGCTCGCGACCACGGCCGAAATCTCTAGGCGACGGCTGCGGCCCTGCCGTCGCGTTTCCTCGTCCATCGCGGCACGCAATTCGCGGTGAAACTGGGTCAGCACGCCCGTTCGGTAGCGGAGCCAGGCGGGGTCGTGCGAGTCGAGCGTTCGTGGATCCACGCCGTGCGCGGTACGAAAGCCCTCAACCAGCTGCGGTTCGTATTCCACCAGTGGAAGGCGCCGGTTGTAGAGCATGCAGATGCCGTCTACCGGGTATTGGGCGACCTCGCGCAGGAGCGAAATGACGTAGGCACGGACTTCGGGATAGGTGTAGGCAAAGCGAGGCGTGCGGCGGCCCTCGCGGTCGACACCGCGCCACTCCGGGCGCCGGTCGAAGACGGCGTCGCCATGATTGAAGTGGTCCAGCGGCGGTGGGTAGTGGAAGCCGGCGACACGATAGCTGGCGTGAAATTCGATGCCCACGTCGCGAGCGTGGTCGGCAGCCACGCGTAGCGGGTCTATGCCGCGGTCGCGCAGAATTCGCCAACTCTCCGCGTTGAAGCGGTCGGCCTGCCGCCCGAAGTCCTCCAGCCCGTCATACGCAGGAATGCGGCCGATTTGGGTGAAGTAGTTCATCAGGTCGCCGGACCCGCACTCCCAATAGAGGCGCGAGAAGTCGGTGTGTCGGTATGGCTCGACCTCGCGCTGGATTTCGGCCGCGCTGGTTAGCCGCCAGGCCGAGTGCGGTCCGTGGGCGTCCTGGTGGGCGAAGAGTCGTTGGGTCTTGCTGGCGGCACGGTCTGTCGTCACCGCGCGCACCTCGGCACCCGTCAGTGGAGTTAACTTGACATAAGCAATACGTGCCGGCTGCCCGAGGAATGAGCCGGGGTCGTCGTCCGGCGATGAGCGCGCGGTTGGCTGCGCGATGACCAGATTTCGGCCAGTGAGGTCAACTACGTCCCAGAACATCTCGTGAAGCCACTCGGCATGGCCGGCAAAGGGAACGCGCGGATGGGACAAGACGGTGAATGGACCGGATCCGGTGAGCTTGAGTTGGAGCTCGAGCTGCCGGCCCTCGGGCTCGGACCAAAACGGGTAGACCCCAATCGAGACCGCGTGCCAGCCCGTGGCGTTCAGGCGAAAGGTAACGTCCGGTGCGGCGGTTTCGGGGCCGGCCAGCAGCATCACGCCACTGAACGCGTCGGTCGAATACGGCAGCGCGCGCCAGGAATGACGGCGCGGTACCGGGGACAGCGAGCCGACCGGGGTGCAGCGGTCAAGTTCGGTGAGGTAAATCGGAGGCTGGCTGAAGCCGCGGTCGCCGAAGAAGTCGGCTGCCGACTGGGTCATCGGAGATGCGCGTTGCTTGTCATGGCCAGATACCAAGGCGACGCAGCACGCCGCAGACATCCTCCATCTCAGCTTCAGTCGCGTTCGGTGCAGGCGAGCGGCGCCAGCGGGGAGCGATGCCGTAGACCTCGATCATGGCCTGGGCGAAGCCGTTGTAGCCGGCGGGGAAGCGGTGCCCCGCAGCCCGCACCGGCGTTTCGACGCGCATGATGATTTTCCAGGCTTCGTCGGTATCGCCACGCTGCAGTGCTCGCCAGTAACGCATGGCTGGCTGCGGATAGCAGCGCACGAACGGCTCCAGCCAGGCGCGGCAGCCATGCGGCCAGAGCAGGAGGTGGCGCTTCATGCCCCCTCCCCCGACCATTGGCCAGCGGTCGCCCCAGCGCATCAGCACTTCGTGCGCAAAGTCGAGCTGCCTGTCCTCCTTGAACGCCAGGATTCCGGGTTCGTCCTCGATGAGTTCGCAGGTTTCGATCGGCACGTCGCCCACAAGCATTGCGCGGGTTCGTTCGGAAACTACGCGGTAGAAGTCGGCCAAGGACTGTGGTGTTCCGCGGGCCCAGTCGGCCGGCCGGACCATATACAGGTCGAAGCCCAAGTCGCGCACCAGGTCACCAAACTCCAGCGTCTGGTGGAGACCCCACATGTTGTCGCAGGCGATGGTGAGGGCGCGGTCGCCAACGTGCGCGATCACGGACCGGTGGACCTGGGCCAGTTCGGCGTCGCTCAGCAATGAGACGAGAGTCTCGCCCCAGGTCAGCATGATGACCTGGCAGCCAGCCTCCAGGGAACAGTCGATGACGGCGTGCATGCCGTCGAAATTGATAGTCCCGTCGCTGTGAAACTTGGTGGGCAGCGGGTTGACGGGGCCGCTGAGCAGGGTGCGTATCTCTTCGTGGTCCCTCACTCGGTATCCCTTCACGCTGTTCCAACCACGGCGCCTGGGCCACCGACCGCCTGCATTGGAACAGAGCGCCGCAGTTCGTTCAACCAAGTGGGGTGACCGCAGTCGGACGTGTGCCGGACCGGATACTTCGCCCGGAGGGCAAGGATCGGCGCATGGCACAGTACGAACGACGTCTTGCGCCTCGCCTGACCGATTGCGGCCGCATGGAGCGCGTTCTGAAGCCTGAGAAAAGACGCGGCGATGTTGATTGAAGTCGAGCGGCTAACGAAGCGGTTCGAGCGCCGGCGGCCTTCGCGCCGGCCTTGGGACGTTCTGACGCGTCGATCCGTCCCGGCGCCAGACTCGGTCATAGCTGTTGACGACGTGACCCTGGGAGTCGGCGCCGGCGAGGTGTACGGCCTGTTGGGGCCAAATGGCGCGGGTAAGACGACTATGGCTCGCATGCTTGCAACCCTGCTCGAGCAGACGACCGGTACGGCCAGAATCTGCGGATATGACACCCTGCGAGACGGCGCTGCGGTGCGGGCACGAATTGGCGTCATGTTCGCCGGGGAGCGAGGGGTCTACTGGCGGCTGACAGGCCGCGAAAACCTGGAGATCTTCGGGCGGCTGCAATTCATGCCCGGCCAGGCAATCCAAGAGCGAACGGGCGCTCTACTCGAGCAGCTAGGGCTGGCGGAGCGAGCCGACGACCTGGCGGAAACTTACAGCACCGGCATGAAGCAACGGCTGAACTTGGCGCGGACGTTGCTGCACGACCCACCGGTGCTCCTGTTGGACGAACCCACCGCGGCACTCGATCCGGCCGCCGCGCGGGCAACTCGCGAGTTGATTCGGACACTGCAACGAGCCGGCAAAGCGGTGCTGCTGACGACCCACAACATGCACGAAGCCGACGAAGTCTGTGATCGCGTCGGAATCATCGATCACGGTCGGCTTGTGGCTGAAGGCCGGCCAGCCGCCCTGATCGCCAGTGCCGGGGTCGAACCGCGGCTGGAGTTGCAGCTGCGCGGTGACGCCGCCGCCGCTCGGCAGGTTCTCGGCGCGGACGCTCTCTGGTGGGGCGATCTTCAGGACGACGGCGCTATCGCAGTTGCGGTGAGCGCCCCCGCCGGTTGGCAATCCGCCGAGCGGATTGCAGCCGGCCTCAAGGCGGCTGGTGTGACCGTGACTGAGTCGCGCCTGCGGGAAGCCACGCTGGAGGACGCCTTCGTCAGCCTGACCGGAAGCCGCCTGGGAGGGTCGCTTGAATCAATTTGACGCTCCTGCGATGCGTTTGGCGCGTGGCGGGCAGGCCGTAGCCTCGCTGGCGGTAATGGGGTGGACAGTGCACCGCCGCGAATGGGCCTTTGTAACCACGCTCGTAGCCTCGGCGTTCGCGATGGTGCTGCCCGGGATCCTGGGCGCGCGTGCGCTGGCCGGCCCGAATCACGAGCAGGCGGCACGGTTTGCGTCAGTGGCGGGGACGGAGAACTACCTGGCGTTCGTAACGATCGGCGTGATTGGAATGACCTGGGCCGGAGCCACGCTGACACTGCTCTCTGTTGCCCTGCAGCGTGAGCGAGAGCAGGGCACGTTGAGCGCGATCTGGACCGGGCGCCTTGCCAAACCTCTGCTGATCGTGGGACGCGCGATGGGCAGCTCGATCGGAATCGCGGTGCAGTCGCTCACGATGTTCGCCGCGAGTTGGGCGGTGTTTCGATTCACGCTGACGTTGGAGGCCGGCGCCCTGTTGCTGGTGCTCGGGGCGTCCTACGCCACCAACCTCGCCATTGGCGTAGCGTTCGCCGGGCTGGTTGTGCGCTATCGCGCGGCGGCCTTCATTTCCAGCCTCGGGGTCATGGCCTCGGGGATCTTTGCCGGCGTTGCACATCCCGTTGGCGTCCTTCCCGATTGGGCCCAGGTCGTTGCCCACTTTGTACCGCTTACCTGGATACTGCGCGGGCTGCGAGCCGCGCTGGTCTTTGCCGACGCAGGCGATGCCGTGCTGTCGGCCGGTGTGTTGCTGCTCATGGCGTCCGCGTACGGGGCGATTTCGATCTGGATTTTTGGGGCGCTGGAGCGGTCCGCCAGACGTCACGGCGTTCTTGACGCGATATGAGGCCCTATACAGGGACACGACGCGCGCTGGCCATGGCCGCCTGGGCCTCGTGCGTCCGCGAGTGGCGGGAGTTCGGGCGGCAGAAGCTGTTCTACGTCTCGACGTTGCTGGCGCTTGCCCTGCTGCTGACGACCCGGCTGCTGGCGGAGCGCGCGTTCGGGAGTGAGGGGTTTGAAGCCAATGGGGGCGGATCGAACTTCGTGGGCTACGTGGCCTTGGGATGGCTGGCCTTGCAAATCGCTCAGCAGGGTCTCTACAGCGGCCAGGGGTACCTCCGCTGGGCGAGCCAGGCCGGCGTACTTCCGCACGTCTGGGCCACGCCGTGTCCACGCTGGATCCCGATTGTGGGCGTGACGGGCTGGGAGATTGCCCAGTGGACGGTCATGCTTGGCGTGCTGGCGGTGGCGCTGCTCTTCCTGCCGGGTGCGGCGCCTGCTGGGTTCGATCCACTGGTCATTCCCGTGTTCGCTCTGGCCCTGATCGCATTTTGGGGACTTGGAATCGCGTTTGCGGGAGTGGGGCTTGCCCAACGGCAGCCGGCCTTGGCTTCGATCTTCGTCGTCCTGATATTCACCATGGCCGGTTCCACGTTTCCCGTGGCTATGCTGCCGTGGGAAGTTCGCTGGGTGAGCCTGGCGCTGCCGTATACCTACGTGATTGACGCCATGCGGCACACCTTGCTGGGAACGCCAACCATCGTTCCCCTCGCGGTCGAGTTGGGCGTGCTGGCCGCCAGCGCAATTGGCGGTGTTCTGGGCGGGATCTGGATATTCAACCGCGTGGCGAACCGGGCCACGCGCCGTGGGCTGATCGGGCTGTTTACCTGAGGGCACACCACGCACGAGCAGCCGAGGCACTCCGAGAAGCGCCATCCGCCTGCCGACGACCGAGCCCTTCCGGCCCCTAGTTCGGACTGATGGCCACCGCCCGGATCTCGCCGAACTCTCGATCCAGCTTGCGCCAAGTCTCGCCGCCGTCACCGCTGAGGTAGATGTAGCCGTAAATGCTGGCTGCCGCGACGCAGTCGGGTACATCCACATGCGCGCTGAAGCAGTAAACGACGGAGTTTGGCGTCACGGGCAGCTCGGGCGTTTCCCAGGTGGCGCCGCCATCGACGGTTCGGCGGATCGCGCCGGTGACGCCGGGTATGCCGTTGCCGTTGCCCACGAACATGACGTCGGGATTGTCCGGACGAACGAGGATGTTGCGGCAATAGGACGAGCCGCCGGGGTCAAAGCTCGGGAACTTGTGGTGGTCCCAGCTGTCGCCTTCGTCCGTGCTAATGGCCAGGCCGAAGGGGCTGGTGGAGTAGACCAGCGTGGGATCGCCGGGGCGGATGGCGAGTCCGTGAATGTCGTCGTACATCAGCTGCGGACCGACGTTGGCAAGCGCTGTCCAGGAGTCGCCGCCGTCTTTGCTCCGATAGAGACCAGCGACTTCCACCCCGGCCCAGACAGTCTGGTGATCGCGCGGGTCCACGAGCACGGTGGTCGTGCGCGGCGGGTCGATCGGGCCGTTCATGTTGACGTTGACCGGCAGCTCTTCCCAGGTGTCACCGTCGTTCGTGGACCGGTAGACGCCGGGGCGTGTTCCGGCAAAGAGAATGCTCGGATCAACCGGATCGACCGTGAGGGTCCAGATGTGGATGCCGTCAATGGGCGTGTCGAGCTGTTCCCAGGTCTCACCCTGGTCTTCACTGCGGAAGACGCCAACGTCCGTACCGGCAATCACGCGCCGTGGATTGTCGGGATAGACAGTCACGGCGCGGACGTTGCTCTCGGTGGGGACGGGGCTTCGAACCTGGTTCCAGGACGAGCCGCCGTCGGAGCTCACGTTCAGGCCGCCACCGACCGTGCCCACAAACATCGTGAAGTCTTGCGCCATCGGACTTGTCCCTCGCGATGGCCCGCACGGTGTGCCCGGCGCAGCCGGGACGTCCCCCGAACCAACGCTTGTTAAACCGCTGTCGGGCAAGTCTATCGGAACCAAAGCCGGACGCACGGCGTAGGCCTGTGCGGTAAAGCCTGCCAGTGCTTTCGAACGGTGCTTCCTGTGCTACTCGCGCTGCCTACGGATCCGATACCATCCAGAGGGGCGTGGCTCCTGTTCTCCACCTTGAATCCAGCCTGCCTGGATAAGAAACCGCAGCGGGCCATCACGGCGAAATGAACGCTGGGGAAGTAACTCAGCATCCCGGATCCAGCGAGCCGCTTCTTGAAGAGTGACTTCTGCCAAACCCTCGTCGCGCAGCCGGTCCTGCAGATAGGCATTGAGTCGATCAAGCTGGTTCATTCAGTCCTCCCGAGAATCGCCGTTCCCAGCACGTCTGTCTGAATTGGCCACGAACCGGGGACTCACGACCAGCGCCAGCTACTCGGGCAGCGTTGCTCGGAGCGAGAACATGGAGGGTACCTGTCCCGACTCAGGAGGCAGGCGCCACCAGTCGTCCTTGCCTCTGACCATGCCCGGCAAGGCCTGATAAGCCGACACCCCATACTCCCGCAGCGACTCGATTCGGAATCCAGCCTGGATGAAGGCGTTCACAATCTCGCCAAGTCCATGGTCCCACTCGTAGTTCACGGTGTGCTCGATTTGGACATCGCCTTCGACGTAGGTGCCAGGCTCGTCGTAGCGGTGTGCCGGGCCTTCAAAGTACCCACCGACGAGTTCAAGTCGGCCGTCGGCGCGATCATGATCCAGCGTGTGAAAGATTGGGTGTCCGTCGCGAATGTATGCCGTTCCGCCGGGTCGAGTAAGGCGACGCAGCACATGAGCCCAGGCGGCGACATCCGGCAGCCAGCACAGGACGCCTTCGCTGGCATAAACGATGTCGTAGGTCCGCCGGAGAACCTCTGGCGCTTCATATACATCAGCCAGCACGAATTCCGCGGATGTTTGTGTGCGGCGGCAGATCTCGCGAGCTGCTTCAATTGCCGGCGGCGAGAAATCGAGACCTGTTACCTGGGCGCCGAGCCGTGCCCAGGAGAGCGAGTCCAGGCCGATGTGGCATTGCAGGTGTAAGAGAGACAGGCCGCGGACGTCGCCGATTTCTTCTCGGTCCAGCCTGACAGCCTTGCCGATCCTGCCGGGATCTTCGATGAACCCTTCAACGTCGTATCCAGGGGATGCAAGGTGCGCCGCCACGCGGTCATTCCAGTTGGCCAGGTTGGCATCGCGCTCCGCCGTGCGGTGGGTCCAAACCTCTGAACGGGTCGTGGATTCGTCAGATGAGCGCATGGAAGAAAATATTCGGCCCTTGATTCGCGCAGTTAGCGGCGAAACTGTTCGTGGTACCCCCGGTAGGACTCGAACCTACAACCAACTGATTAAGAGTCAGCTGCTCTTCCAATTGAGCTACGGAGGCTCGCGCGTTCGCGGAGCCGGAGCCCGCGAGCGACGCCGACGATGGTAGCAATACCAACCGGCCGCTCCGAGAGTCTCCGAACTGAAAGGTGAGGCGCTTTACGATTCGCCCGGCTCGATGGTGAGACGATAGGGGTGTGGCAGATTGTTTGTGGGTGTCCTTATGCAGTGGCAATTCTCGGCTCGTCTAACATCGTTGATCGTATTGGCGGTCATCTCGTTGGCCGTCGGCGGGGCAGCCCTTGGTCTTGCGCTCGCTCGCGGGGGATCAGCCGACACCGCGGCGCGAGTAGTTGCGCAGATAGAGAACGAGCGATCTAAGGCCAAGGCCGATTCGCGAGTCTCCGAGCGGGATCACGACAAGCGGGTCAACGACCGCTCTGCGCACGCCGAGCGACGGCGCTCTGGCGATCGGTACGAGCGGAGCAAGGACAGTCGTGGTCGCTATCACGATTGGTGGGGCTCTCGCCGCGTGATTGTCGTGCCGCGGATTGAGGTGTCTCCGCGCGAATTCTTCCGTGGCGACTCTCCATCCATGCGCCGATTCGAGCGCGTTGCGCCTGAGCGACAAGGCGTACGGGCTGGCGGCATGGTGATTGCCGTAGGTGAGGTCACGGCCGTGCGCAACGGCGTCATCGAGATGTTCACCATGCTGGGTAACGAGGTGACCATTGACCTCAGCCAGCTCGAAGCGGGCATCATGCCGGAGGTGGGCGCGGCCGCAATTGTGATCGCCGAGCGTGACGGCGACGGCTACGTTGCCCGGTCGATGGACCTGCTTGACGTGCGCCTCTCCGAGATGCTGGAGGGCATGCGCGCCCGATCGCGCTCAGGGTCCTAGGGCGATTCATCCGGCCTGCCCGTCCGCGCCGCACGGGTAGAGTGTTCGCGTAGGCGCCGGCAAACCCGGCCAGGTGGCGGTGGAATGCGTACTTTCCGGCATGATTTCGTAGAGGCGCTGGTCATCATCGTCATCTTTACCGCGGTTGGGATGGGGCCGCTCCACGCACTTGGGGCCGTTGCAGGTGGTTTTCTCCACCCGGAGGATCCAAGAAGCTGGGGCGCCAGTTTGCCGGTGATCTACTGGTTGGCCATTGTGCTCATCGGCTACTTCTTCGGCTGGACGATGACGAACCTGGCGGTGGACTACGAGGTCTTCTGGCGTCTGCCGGGACGATTGCGGGCGTTTGAGGCGCTGGTGGCCAAGGCTGGCCCTGGCAGCGACCTGCACGCCGCCGCCAATGTCCGGGATGGCGCCGTTGGCGCTTTGCGCTATCCGCGACTACGGAGCCACGGCGTTAGTGTGCTGTCTGAAGCACCGCTGACCTTTGTTTATGTCGCAGTGCGCGGTGCATGGCTTGCCTCGTCTCTCGCGGGCGCAGCGGCGGCCACTGAACTCGGCCGCGCCGCGGTTTCCGGTGAATCAACCAGCGAATCGCTGGTGGCGCTGGTTGTTTCGCTGATCGTACTCGCAGCGGCAAGTCTGCTCACACGCACCCTCGCGGTCCCGGCGGCGCAGCAGGCCGTGAAATTAATCAAAGCCAGCGCCGCTGCCAGCCGCTAAGGCACTATGCGTTCGTTGGCAGATCGATGAATTCGGCGTCGCAGTCAAGCTCGGCGGAAATCAGGTCCGCCAGCGCTTGAACGCCGAAGACCTCGGTCGCGTAATGGCCGGCCGCCAGGAAGTGGACTCCCAATTCGCGGCTCCACATTTCGGCGGGTTCGAACATGTCGCCGGTCACGAACGCGTCGCAGCCGCTTGCCGCTACCTCGGGAAAGTAGCGAGGACCGCCGCCACTGCAGACTGCGATTCGACGGACTTCTGGCGGGCCGTTGGCGTAGTTGGCGTGCAACGGGCCGACGGCTTGTTCCACGCGAACAGCGAAATCGTCGGCAGGCAGCGAGTCTGACGCCGAACCGAACCAGCCGACGGGCCTGTCGCCAACGTGTGCGAATCCGACGCGCTCTCTCCGGAACCCAAGGGCTTCAATGATGCGTGCGTTGTTGCCCAGGGTGGGGTGACCATCCAGCGCCAGGTGATAGGCGGCGAGGTTGATGTCGTGGTCGAAGAGCATGCGCAGGCGCTCGCGCAACATTGGGTCAACTACGCGCGAGTCCTTGTCCCAGAACAGACCGTGATGCACAACCACCAGGCCGGCGTCCCGCTCAGCCGCCACTTCAAACAACGCGCGGCTGGCCGACACGGCTGTGACTACCGTGTCGACGACGTCGCGCCCGTGGACCTGCAGGCCCATCGGGCCGTAGTCGGGAAAGGCCTGAAGCTCGAGAACCCGGTTTAGGTGAGTGACGACATCGTCGCGGGGTTCAGGCACCGGCTGCCGGCTCGGGCGCCTTACGGCGTTCGCGTACCTGGCGAACGAGCTCGGCGTCCGTGTCCGACGAAACCGAAATCTCCATGAATTCGTCGGCGCTCATCCCCAGTTCACCCAAAACGCGCCGGTCGATGGGGCATGGGTAGATGTAGTCGTCGATGGTGCCGTCCGCCTTAGCGCGGGCCTTGTCTGACATGCGGGCGATCCACGGAATCCCGCCGATCACCAGATCGCGTCCCCGTGGCTGGAAGGATTGGTTCGTCCCTGAGTCGTTACTAGCAGCCATGGCTTGCTCGTTTCCGCTATCCGCAATCGGACGTGACACCTGATTCTAGACGAAGTCCCGCGCGAACCCGTCGCGCCGCGCGTGATCGGCCGGGGATGTGGTTCGCCACGTCCGTGGGCAGGTTTCGGGGCTTACTCCACAGACCGGCCGCATGGGCTAGGGCCAGGAGCGTGACTGACGCATCCAGGCCATCCGACGCCAACTCGTCCGTATTGTGGTCGGCAAGGCTCAGCACGGCCCCTGTCTCGGCCACGGCGGTTACGTATTTGGCGTAGGTCCAGTCGGCGAAGTCCAGGCCCAGAATCTCAAGATCGATGAACGTAGCCCGGTCCCCATCGACGACAATGTTCGACGGCGAGGCGTCGAGGGGCATAAGGGCCAGGTCGTCCGAGGCCAGGGTCTGTCGCAGGTCGTCGACGGCGTCTGACGGAACGCTGGGAAAGGCCTGGGCCACCCCGTGCGCCACGGCTGCGAGCTCCATGTGGCGCTTGCTCAGGGCCTTCTGGCGCCGGGACTCGCTGATTCGCGCGTTCCACGGAGCCAGCGCTTGCACCAGCCGCAGCCAGGCGCGGCGAACGGTCTCTGCTTGAGATGCATTCTGGGTGTCGGCAGCGAGCAGCCGCTGGAAGACCGTCCGACCTGGAATCCAGACCCGCGGGGGGGCGCGCCCGGCGGCGGGGGGGGAGGGGCCCCCCGGGGCCCCCCGCCCCGCCGGCCCGCGCTGCGGGATAAGGCAAGCTGGGGTGGGGGGGGAGGGCGGGGGGGTGGGGGGGGGGGG
>VXPS01000273.1:0-2223 GCA_009839425.1 Chloroflexota bacterium | reverse complement strand
TTGGTGGTGGGTGCTGGCGGGGGGGCCGCCCCGCGACCTCGTCGCCCCCCCTCACCCGCTGTCTCGCCCCCGCGCGCGCGCCCGCCCCCCTCGGCTGCTTCGGCGACGACTTCAGGGACCGGGGCACCCGCCTGGCAGAGTTCCCGGTAGAGCGCGGCTTCGGTTCGCAGTCGCTCGTGCGCGTTGGGTCCGTCGAAGAGCTTGAGCGCCAGATCGGCATCGCCAACCGTCCAGCGCCAAAGGCCCTGACGAATGGGTCGCAATCGTCCGTTGCCGGGCTGGTTGGATGCGGCCAGGATTGCCCTGAGCCGGGCCTCGGTCTCAGCCGACGAGGACGAGCTCAATGTCGGTGCGGATTGTTGTGGCGGGTTCGATATCCAGGGCTAGAGCCAGGTCGCGCGAGGTGACGATCTGGTCCTGGGCGAGTCGAAGCCGTGCAACGACGTGGCCATTCTCAGCCTGTAGTGTTCCTACACCGGGCCGGATGTCGCGCTTGACACCTTCCGGGTCACGAGCGCGCTCGATCTCCACGACATCCCTGGACATTAGTCGCTCCACCCGGTCGGCCAGGTCGGGCGGGGGCGAATCGATGGTGATTTCGTAGTCGGCCCAGGTGGTGCGAACGCGGCGGCCGGGCGCGCGGGCGACCTCCACGACCGCCATGCCGGGGATGGCGGCGGCGGTCAGTCGCCCTTGAACTTGCGATGCGTCCAGCGGGTTGCGAAGGGCCATTGTCATGTACTCGCGACGGCCTTCGGCACCGACGGGAAGCGGGGGACCGAAGCTGAGGCGGGGTTTGGGGCTGAAGCCGCGGCTGTAGGCCAGGGGCAGCCCGGCACGCCGGGTTACCCGCTCCCAGGCCCGTCGCACGTCGTGCTGGGATAGGAAGCGCGTGGCGCCCATCTTGGTGAACCGGACCAGATACCAGCAGTCCGGCGATTCTTGTTCCGATGTCACGCGCAAGGATAAGGCGCATGGGTGAATTGGCGTCGGCAGTCGGGCGGCCGCGATGCGGAGTGGCGGCTGACCTGTACCATTGCCGCGGCTAGCCGCGACGCGCTGGGGGCTTGTGGACACGCCGGTTCTGCTCCTGAATCAGAACTACGAGCCGCTCAACGTCTGCCGCGTGCGACGCGCCATCGTGCTGCTGGCGAAGGGCAAGGCTGAGCCGCTGGCGCACCATGAGCGCCCGTTGAGGACGCCTGTTCGCGAGGTGCCGAGGCCCAGCGTGATTCGACTGCGGTACTACGTACGCCGCCCGCGACCCACGATCAAACTGAGCCGACGCGAGGTGCTGGTACGAGACGCGCACACCTGTCAGTACTGCGGGCTGCGCGGTACGGATATGACCATCGACCACGTAAAGCCACGCCGACTGGGCGGGCGGCGGCGGTGGGACAACCTGGTGACGGCGTGCCGTCCCTGCAATCTGCGAAAGGCCGGGCGAACGCCGCTGGGCGCCAACATGCGCCTGCTGCGGCGGCCGACGCATCCGCGTTCGCCGTATTCACACCTGATCGGCAGGTTCTTCAACGGAAGGTTGGACCCAGCGTGGGCGCCTTACCTGCCGGCCCAATTACAGCGAGCCAGTTGAGGCGGTTGCAGTTGGCGCGAAGCGCCAAGGGAGCCGGAGGCCAATGAGCACGACAGACAACGTTGGCGGGCGACCGTTCCTGCCGCCCGGTGTAGTGACGCTGATCGAATCAACGCTGGGCGCGGGGCTGGATGCGTTTGGCACCGACCCGATTCCCGTGATTGGGCAGGCACCCGGGTTCAATGGACTGCCGCTGGCGGCCATTCGGCTGGATCGAGGCGCACTGGTGAGCGCGCGGAACGACTGGCTGGAGGCGCTGCGGCCGGTGGTGACGAATGTGCATGCCGACATGCTGTTTTCGGTTTTCGGGGCGTACGAACTGGCGCGGGTGACGCAGCCAGACGGCGTTAGCGCGTGGGGGCCGGTGTTTTTCTTCTTCGGCGATGCGTCTACTTGGAACGATCCGGCGGATCCGCGAGTCGTCAGACTTGGCGAGGATGACCTGGCCGAAGTCGATTACAAGCGGTTCTGGCACTGCTACGACGGCGAGGGGCATGAGGGGTATGGCGTGATGGAGGACGGGGCGTTAGTGGCGCTGGCGGGGGTACTTCACTACAGCGATGGTGTTGAGGAAATCGGAATGGACGTGATGCCGGAGGCGCGGGGGCACGGTTTGGGTCGGGCGGTGG
>VXPS01000005.1 GCA_009839425.1 Chloroflexota bacterium | reverse complement strand
AACCGGAGCAGCGCGCCCGCTTCAGGACGGTCGGCGCCCTCTCGGGCCGCAATCTTGTTGAAGTAGGGAACCCAGTCCTTCCACAGCCACACCCGCGAGAACCGATCCCGGTAGATCGGGTCCTCGCGGAAGTAGGCCGCCATCAGCCGCTCGAACAGGCGGCCCTTCTCGGCCTCGGTCTCCGAAATGGACCGGATCTGGTCTAGGGCGCGCTGGAATCCGTGGTATGTCATTGCCGGTGGGTCTCGCGTTCCAAGGGTCGGTCGCGGCGCGGGCCGACTCGCCGCCCGGACAAGTATAGGCCCGTACTCCACCGAATCCAGAACCGCTTCCATCAAGTCGGCGGTTCCCTCGGGACGGGCGGCGGATGCCAGAAGCCGCTCTGACGCCGGTTTCGGAGTGCCGTCTCGATGCCCCTAAAGGCGAGAGATGGGGGGCGCACGCGCGCCAATCACCCAGCCCACCGTGGACGCGATGTTGACGGCGAGCGCTCTGTCCGGATCGAGCACAACGCGGAGAAGGAGCGAAGCCCGAGAGCGGTGATCTGCCGCCATCAAGCGGGCCTCTTGGGGTTCGAAGGGACAAGCCCCTCGCTAGCCCCGGTGTTATACACCGGGTACGCTGCTGAACCACGCAAGCTTGGCCCAGCCAGCCCAGAGGGTACGCCAACAGCGGCCGACGAAGACGCCACGCGCAGGGTCTCCGGAGGCGGGGTCAGCGACCTGCCGAAACCCGGACCGCATGGATGGCATAGAGGTGGAAGAAGGCCTCATCGCGAGGCCGGAATCCCCGGTCGGCAGGCTGGCCGACCGGAGTACGGTCGCGGAGGTCCCGACGCTCCCTCCCGGGCCGTTCCGGAGCGTGAATACGACGAGGGGGACCGATTCACGAATCGCCCCTCCGCCGGTTCACACCGGGTTTTCCGTCCATCCGCTTGCGCGGTGCCGTCTTGCGGCCTCGCGGCCCACCCGCCCGTCGCCGGACGGGCCGCATCGGCCGTGGGGGAAGCGACCCCTAGGCCGAGGGCCTGGTAATGGCGTAGGGCCATGCGCGTTTTCACATGCTGGCCCCGCCCCCTCGGGGTCGCTATCCAATGATCCCTAGCGGGAAGGCATCAGAGCGCCGCTGAGAGCACGGCGGATCGTCAACGGATCGGATTGGCCATCGAATCTCTCGACTTTCGTCAGATAGGTAGCCGCCCAATCATCCGTCAACCGACGTCAGCGCGCGAAATTAGGTCCGCCGCCTCGACCTTGTTGAGGCCACATGGGTATGCCTTCTTGGCCTAAAGATGCCGGCCAGTGACCATAACACCTCACGGTTGAACACGAATCCAGAATTCGACGTCTCTCCGAAAGCGGCTTCCGTTCATCGGGAAAGTAGGGGATGTCCCAAGAGTGCCGACCAAGTCTGAGAGCCGGACCAGGCACCGCAAGCGAACCTCGAGCTGCTCCCAGTGGTTGCAAGGAAACAACACCAGGAGACGGGGTAGAGAATGTCTATGACCGACCCGTTGCCGCGATGCGAACCGACCCGGGAGGGTCTAGCGGGACACGGAGAAAGCGAAGTGCACGTCCTCCAGATACTCGCCGCTGCGAAGGCGCTGGCCCAGGAGTACCGCGCACTCACGGGACGTCCGCTCGGCATCACGGGAGAAGTCGCCGAGTATGAGGCGGCGCAGCTGTTGGGTCTGAAGCTGCAGCCGGCGCGGGAAGTAGGCTATGACGCCATCGACCGAGAGGGCCGGAAGATTCAGATCAAAGGACGATGCTTGCGCGCTGGCTCGAAGCCCGGGACCCTCGGCCGAATCGACGTATCGAAGCCCTTCGACACCGTTCTAGTAGTCCTGCTTGACGAATCCTTCGAGACGATCTCTATGCACGAGGCAGGCCGCCAGGACGTGCTCGATGCACTTGAGGCACCGGGGTCGAAGTCTCGAAACGAACGAGGAACGCTATCCGTAAGCAAGTTTAAGTCGATCGGAAAGACAGTGTGGCAGCGAGATCAGGTAGACGCGTAATGAGGCTTGTCCCACTCCACAGACCCGAGCAACTAGGCCGATTGAGAGCCTAAGAACGATCGTTATGTTGTCAACAATGCCAGCGACTAAATTGCCGAAAAAAGGCCGGCGTCGCAAGACCCGAAAGCGCTCACTGTACCTAAGACACAGGCGAACGCGTGGCCAGACAGACCGTCGAGGGCTGGATGGCGGAGAGGTCCGCATCAGGGCCGAGATTGTAAATGGCTTGACCGGACCGCGGTGCCAGCAGGCCATGACCTGCATCCATCGTGCGGTAAGAAACATTAGCGGCGGGCGCGATGAGGGATATTCGCTTTCGCCGGCTTGAACGGCATCGTACGGGCGGGACGCAGGATCGGATGAAGCTATCTTATCTTCCTCCGCGCAGCCCGTCTGGCAAGATCTACCAGTTTTCGCCGAATCCCGATGCCATTCCTCGGCTGTTTATGATCGGCGATTCTCCCTCCGACCGACAGGTACGGGTCGAAAATCAAGCCCGAACCCGTCGTGCACCGGGACCAGGACAGACTGTTTGTCCCTATACTGGCCATATGGCGGATGATGACGAATTCGTGCATCCCGCCGATATCGAGACAATCATGAATCAGATTGAACTTGATATTGGGGCCGACGTGAGCGACTGGCTCCACGACTTGGCCGGAGAGTTCAATCGTGGGCAACCACGTGGCAGTTTCATCACCATGAAGATGGAGTACAAGCCCCGGCACAGGCCGCGGCCTGTTGTAATCCGCGCCGACCTACTGCGCGATCTGTCCTGTGATATCTGCGCTCGCTCCTACGCTGTTTACGCTATCGCACTGTACTGTCCCGATTGCGGTGCGCCCAATCTCGCGCTGCATTTCAAGCGTGAAGTTGCGCTAGTGCACGAGCAACTTGCACTCGCTTCTGAGCAAGACGGCGCGTGCAAGCCCGAGCTTTCTTTTCGGCTCATGGGCAATGCCCATGAAGATGTTCTTACCGCATTTGAAACCACCCTAAAGGCCGTGTACCGACATCTGCTCCGGCGGGATATGCCACAGCAGGCGGCTGAACTATGCAGTAAGAAGTCGATCGGCAACGTCTTTCAGAATATCGACCGTGGCCGCGAGAAATACGCATCGCTCGGGATTGACCCTTTCGCCGTCCTTTCAGGAGAAGCACTGGCGAACATGAGACTCAATATCGAGAAGCGCCATGTCATCGGGCATAATCTCGGGATCGCCGATGAGCACTACGCCGCGCAGACCCAGACCGAGCATCCGGGGAAACTTGTAAGCTTGATCGGAGGGGAAATCGGACGGTTCGCTGATAGCTGCCTTGCTGTGATCTCCGGACTGGAACACGCGCTCCTACCGAACGCCGGGACCGCGCTTGACGCGCCTCAGGACGAGTAGTGTGCGTTGACTCAGCGGGAGTAGCTCCTCGACTCTCCGCTCGAGCGCTTGGATCCTCGCTTCACGCTCCCTCGACCTCTTCCCCAAGCTTGCGGATCCTGCCTCGACGCCCACACCACGCAATCAGAGCGGTCACTGCCGATCCGCCAAGGACATAGAGGATCCTGG
>VXPS01000302.1 GCA_009839425.1 Chloroflexota bacterium | reverse complement strand
CCACCATCCTGGCCCAGGTCCTCCCGCAACTCACCGATTGACGACACCAGTCGTCAAGCTCGCACTCTTGTCCCCAGCCCATCGCCCGGCTACCGTGATTGGCATCTACTCCCCGCCCGCTGGACGGATACTCCGGTTCCGCCCCCGGGCGGGTGTTTTGTAGCGCGCACTCGGCTCGCTTCAAGTTGCCAGCGCCAGTCACGCGCCGTAGCGTGCCAAGTGTCATGGCCGTATCCACAGAGACGACCCCCGCCGCGCTGATCGCCGACCTGCAGCGCATCGTCGGCGCTTCCTGGGTCTTGTCCGACCCCGACGACCTGCTCCTCTACGAATACGACGGCTCAGTCGACCGCGCCCTGCCCGACGCCGTCGTGTTCCCCGACTCCACCGCCCAGGTCCAGGCCGTCGTCCAGTCCGCGCTGAAGCATGGCGTGCCCGTCGTGGCCCGCGGCGCGGGGACGGGGCTCAGCGGCGGCGCCATCGCCCGCTGCGGCGGCATCGTCGTGGCCACCTCGCGCATGAACCGCATCCTCGAAGTCGACACCCGCAACCGTCGCGCCGTCGTCGAACCCGGGGTCGTCAACGCCGACCTCAGCGCCCACACCCACCGCTTCGGCTTTCATTACGCCCCCGACCCATCCAGCCAGTACGCCTGCACCATCGGCGGCAACATCGCCACCAACGCCGGCGGTCCCCACACCCTGCTCTACGGCGTCACCACCAACCACGTCCTGGGCATCGAATTCGTCACCATGGACGGCCGCGTGGTCACCACCAGCGGGTTGCCGGACAGCCCCGGCTACGACCTGACCGGCCTGTTCTGCGGCAGCGAGGGCACCTTCGGCATCGTCACCCAGGCCGTCGTGCAACTGGTCCACACGCCCGCCGGCGTGCGCACGTTGCTGGCCTCATTCGACTCCGTGGCCGCCTGCAGCGCCGCCGTATCCGGCATCGTGGCGGCCGGCATCGTCCCCGCGGCCGTCGAGATGATGGACCAACTCGCCCTCAAGGCCGTGTCCCAGTTCATCCCGCGAGCCAATCTCCCGGTGGACGCCGCCGCCGTCCTGCTACTTGATGTCGACGGCGTGCCCGCTGAACTGAAGGACCGCGAGGCCGAAATCCGCACCGTCCTCCTCGCCAACGAGGCCCGCGACATCCGCGTCGCCCAGAACGACGCCGAACGCAACCTCTTCTGGCTGGGCCGCAAGAGCGCCTTCGGCGCCATGGGCCGCATCTCGCCCGACTACTACGTGCAGGACGGCGTCATCCCCCGCACCACCATCGCCCACGTGCTGGACGAGATTCGCCGCATCAGCCGGTCCTTCGACCTGCCCATCGCCAACGTCTTCCACGCCGGCGACGGCAACCTGCACCCCCTCTTGTTGTTCGACAACCGCGTGCCCGGCGAGTTGGACCGCGTGCTCGACGCCGGCACCGCCATCCTCCAGGTCTGCGTGGATGTCGGCGGCATGCTCAGCGGCGAACACGGCATCGGCATGGAGAAGCAGGCCGCCATGCCCCTGGTCTACTGCCCCCACGACCTGGACGCCATGCGCTGCGTCCAGCAGGTCTTCGACCCGCACGCCCTCTTCAATCCCAACAAGATCCTCCCCGCCCCCGTCGGCTGCGCCGAAGTCAACAACCTGCGCCGCTCGGCCTCGGAGGCTTCCGCCTGAGTGAAGCCACGCGAGGGCGGCAACCCCGGCTTGCCTCCCTCGTTTTGGCCGCTGGCGAGTCCACCCGCATGGGCCAGCCCAAGGCCCTGCTGCCCTGGGGCGGCGTGCCGCTGGTTCGTCACCAGGTGGACGTGCTGACGGCTCGGCCAACCATCGACCAGCTGATCGTGGTCGTCGGAAGCCTCCAGGACGAAGTGCGCCACGCGCTGCAAGGCACGCCGGCCCGCGTCATCGTCAATCCCCGCTATCGCGAGGGCCGCGCCACCTCGCTGGCCGCGGGCGCACGCGCGCTGGAGAACCAGCCAGCCAGCGTCCTCGTCGTCAACGTCGATCAGCCACTCGCCGTCGACCTGCTCGACCCGCTCGTCGCCGCCTGGCGCACCGAGCCCGCCGCCCTCTGGCGGCCCAGCTACCACGGTCGCGGCGGCCACCCCCTCATCGTCCCCGCCGACGTCACCCCCGAACTCCAACAGGTCACCGAAGCCACCCAGGGCCTGCGCGCCGTCGTCACCCGCCACCGCCAGCGCCTCCGCTCCGTGCCCGTGGACTCCAAACAAGCCGTCCTCAACCTCAACACCCCCGCCGACTACGCCGCCGCTCAACCCTCCAGCCACCCCGCCCCATCGCCTAAACTGTCGGCGGGCCCATAGCTCAGCTGGAAGAGCGCCTCAATGGCATTGAGGAGGTCGTCGGTTCGAATCCGATTGGGTCCACCGACGACACAGGCCCATCACTAGATTCCAACGGGTTTCCTTCAGCGGCCACGCGTAGCATGAGCGCCTGGGGATAGGCAACGAATCCGAAATGGCTCAACCATGCGAGTGATGGTCTTGGTCAAGGCAACCGCCGACAGCGAAGCCGGCGTCATGCCCTCCATGGAACTCATCCAGGCCATGGGCGCCTTCAACCAGCAGCTGATTGAGGCCGGCGTCATGCGCGATGGCGACGGCCTGCGCCCCTCCTCCCAGGGCAAGCGCGTGGCCTTTGACGGCGACAGCCGCACCGTCATCGACGGGCCGTTCGACGCCACCAACGAGCTGGTCGCCGGCTTCTGGCTTTGGCAGGTCAGGGACATGGACGAGGCCATCGAATGGGTCAAGCGCTGCCCCAACCCCATGCTCGTCCCCAGCGAGGTCGAAATCCGCCCCCTCTACGAACCTGCCGACTTCGCCGAAGCCTTGGCCCAGTAGCCCGCCGACCGGAAACAACGCGTCTGCGACAAGGTGTCAGGCTGGCGACGCGTCGTCCGTCTTCATCGCCGCGTGCCGATTAGTCGTCTCCCTCGTACACCGCGGCCTGCGCGCTTTCCAGCATTCGCCGAATCGTCCGCATCATGGCTTCCTGCTCACGCTTGGTAATGCCGGCCAGGAACTTCGCGTTATTCGCCTGGACTCGCTCAGCCAGCTCCGGCACCAGGCGGTTCCCCTCGTCGGTCAGGGACAGTCGGACTAGGCGTCGGTCCTGCGTGCTCCGACTTCGCTGAACCAGGCCCACCCGCACCAGCCGGTCGACGTGCCGGCTGATGGATGCGGAGTCGAGAGGGATCACGCGCGCCAGGCTCGTCAGCGTGTCCGCCTCCTCTTCGTGACACGCATCGAGGATCGCCCACTGGGCGGACGAGATATTCAAGGAGGCCAACTCCCGGTTGAGCCCGGTTCGCATCGCGGAGGCCAGACTGCCAACCAGAAACCCAAGCTCACGCTGGATGTCGGGGTGCCTGGATTTGGACCGCATGGCCCCGCATCTTCCCCAACAGCAGATCGCTTGGCATATCAATCATTGCAGCCGAGATTTTTCACCGCCCGGCCCATTCGCCCCACCCCACTGCTGGGTCATATAAACATCTGCCGCTGCCGACGATCTTACGCGTGTAGATCTCGGTGGGGGGCGTTTCAATAAAAAAAAGGGTGG
>VXPS01000195.1 GCA_009839425.1 Chloroflexota bacterium | reverse complement strand
CTGCCCTGACGCATAATAGACTCATAATCAACATTAAATCCACCCGCACGAATGAACGAGTAATACGCAAGCGGCTGACGGAAGTCGCCGGTACCCACAGCGAGGCGGCCGGCGCCGCCGCTCCGGATGCCGCGCCGATCATCCCGGGAACGGGCGGTATCCACAAGCTTCGCTGGCGCGGGTCCGGCCGGGGTAAGCGAGGCGGCATCCGCGCAATCTATTTCTGGCACGCCGGCCCGGAGGCGATCTACATGCTGACGGCCTACGCAAAGGCCGAGCGCGACGATCTGACGGCGGCGGACCGCAAGGCGCTGTCGAAGCTGGTGGAGAGCATCGAACGGGGAAGATGGAAACGATGACGACCGAACGAACCGAAATCGGCCTTGAAATCGAGACGGCGCTGGGCGAGGTTCTCGCCCATGTGCGGGGCGCGGTGGCGTTGTCCTCCCGGATCGTGGATGACCCCGCCGCCACCCGGATCGTCGCCCTGCGCAAGCGCATGAAGCTGAGTCGGCAGAAGTTTGCCGACCGTTTCGGCCTTGATCCGCGTGCGGTTCAGGATTGGGAACAGGGTCGCCGGGTTCCCGACCGGGCGGCGCGGGTGTTGCTGACGGTGATCGACCGCGACCCGGAAGCGGTCATACGTGCACTCGCGCCGCCGACAAGTTGATCTAATCCAGTTGCGGACCGATTACGGTTTTGATGGCGAACCTCTAACTTGTTGACAAATAATACACAAAATCTTTCGTGTGGCACAAAAGACCCGCAGATTATCGTGCGAATTAGCCGGACAGGACACTGAGTTGGGGCTTCCATGAGGATTCGCCCGCAAACCGTCTTCAGTTTCCTGGTCCTGCTGTTCTTTGCCGTCGTGATCTGGGCGGCAAAGGACTGGCCCGTCAAGGCGCAGCTCTATCCCTGGGTGATCGGCATTCCCATGCTCGTGCTGGCCGTCTTCCATCTCGTAACGGACTTGAGGAGCAGCGCCGGGAAGAGCGGCTCAAGCGCCGCGCCGACCGAACCCCCGGACAGCACACCGGCCGACATTCAGTTCACGAGAGAGATCGATCCCGCCGTCGCGAGGCGGCGAACGGTCCAGATCTTCTCGTGGATCTTCGGTTTCCTGCTGGCGTGCTGGCTCCTCGGTCTGTCGGTGACGATCCCGCCGTTCGTCTTCCTTTACCTCAAGGTCAAGTCGGGCGAGGGGTGGACCCTCTCCGTCGCGCTCACCGGCGCAGTCTGGCTCCTGTTTTGGGGCCTCTTCGACCGGTTGCTGCGGCTGCCTTTCCCCGAGGGACAGCTCTATCTTTGGCTGGGGCTATGATCGAGTCCGCCACAAGCGGCTTGCTCCAGGTGTTGTCCTGGCCCGCGTTCGGTTTCCTCCTGCTTGGAGGAGCGATCGGCTTCGTCGTCGGCATCCTGCCGGGACTCGGGGGACTGACCACCCTGGCCCTGATGCTCCCCTTCGCCTATACGATCCAGGAGCCCATCGCGGCTTTCTGCTTCCTTCTCGGGATGCACGCCATTACCGGGACCACCGGAGACATCACTTCCATCCTTTTCGGCATTCCGGGCGAGGGGACGTCCGCGGCCACCATCATGGACGGCTACCCCATGACCAAGAAGGGGCAGGCGGGGAGGGCCCTGGGGGCCGCTCTGACCAGCTCGCTCGTGGCCGGGCTCGAGGGGGCGATCATCCTGGCCATCTCGATCCCCATCATGCGGCCCCTCGTGCTGTTCTTCGGCGCGCCCGAGCTCTTCATGCTCACCATCCTGGGAATCACGTTCCTCGCCACGCTCAGCAGCGCCTCGCTGAGCAAGGGCGTCCTGGCCGGAGGCATTGGGCTGGCGATTTCCGCCGTCGGCATCGAAGACCATACGGGAACGCTCCGCTACACCCTGGGGACCATCTATCTCTGGGAGGGACTCAGTCTGGCGCCGGTCGTCGTCGGGCTCTTCGCCATCCCGGAGATCGTGGACCTGGCCGTGAGGGGTTCGAGCATCGCCGGGTCCAAGGTGGAAAGGATCAGCGGCGTGCTGGAGGGGGTCAAGGATACTTTCCGGCATTTCTGGCTCACCATGCGCTGCGGCATGATCGGCGTCATGGTCGGCGCCGTGCCCGGGGTGGGGGGCGGCGTCTCCCAGTGGATGGCCTACGCCCACGCCGTGCAGAGCTCGAAGGACAAGCGGCGTTTCGGAACCGGGGCGGTGGAAGGCGTGCTCGGACCCGGCGCGGCGAACAACTCGAAGGAGGGCGGCAACCTCATCCCCACCGTCGCCTTCGGGGTTCCGGGGACCACCGGGATGGCGATTCTGCTGGGGGCGTTCCTGATCGTCGGCCTGACACCGGGTCCGGACATGCTAACCAAGCATCTCGACGTCACCCTCGCGATGGTGTGGATACTGGTGATCTCCAACATTCTCGCCGCGGGCGTAGCCTTCCTGTTTCTCAGCCAGTTGGTCAAGCTCACCTTCGTGCGGGGGAATCTGCTGATTCCTTTCCTTGTCGTGTTCGTATTCCTCGGCGCGTTCTCGGCGAACAACCACTTCGCTGATATCGTGGTGGCCTGTGTGTTCGGCGTCCTGGGCTATTTCATGGTCCTTTTCGGATGGCCCAGGGCTCCGTTCGTTCTCGGCCTCGTCCTGGGACGCCTTGCGGAGAGGTACCTCGGGATCTCGCTGGGCGCCTACCGCACGGCTTGGCTCCTCCACCCGCCCGTTCTGGTCATGATCGTGATTCTGGTGGGAAGTGTTTCCTATAGTGTGTACAAGAGGATGAGCACCGGCAACCAGCCGGTCGAGGGCCGCGTCGAACAGGACGAACTCTAGTGGGATACAGAGTTACGAAGTCTTCTTATGGTTCCAAACCAGTGTCTAACCACCTTGAAGGGGGGCATACCATGAAGTGGACGAGTAAGATTTTGATGCTCGCGGCCGCGGTCTGGGTACTCCAAGGCTCGATGCCGGGATCCGGCGAGGCCCAGGCCAAACCCTACTACGAGGGCAAGACAATCCTGGTCATCGTCGGGTCCGGTCCCGGGGCGGGAAATGACATAAGGACGCGGTTGTTTGCCCGTCACGCGGCCAAGCATATTCCCGGCAAGCCGCAACTCGTGGTGCAGAACAGGGGTGGAGGCGGGGGCCTGCGCGCACGCAACTACCTCTACAACATCGCCAAGCCCGATGGCCTCACCATCGCGGAGATCATCAGGGGCACCGGCCTTCAGCACGCCATCAACGAACCCGCGGCGCGGTTCGAGGCCGACAAGTTCAACTGGATCGGAAATCTGACTGCCGCGACAGCCGTTTGCGTAGGCCGCATCGACCGGGTCGGAGCGAATCTCGAAGAGGCCGTCCAACGTTCCAAGAAAACCCAGTTGCGCGAGGGTACGACGGCGGCAGCCAGCACCGGGGCGGCCGTGGGCAAGTTGCTGAAGAAGTTCAGCGGCCTCAACTCCAGACTGGTGGCGGGGTACCGGGGCGGCGCGCCCATCGATCTGGCCATGGAGAAAGGCGAAGTGGACATGCGTTGCGGCCTCGTGTGGAGCTAGGCCAAGACCAGGAAGAAACACTGGTTAGCTCGCCTGGGAAGCGAGA
>VXPS01000174.1 GCA_009839425.1 Chloroflexota bacterium | reverse complement strand
GATCCGTAGCTTTCGGGGCTGACCCAGAGCTTATGGAAGCACGCCGTCACGCCGCAACACATTCGATTCCGACTGCCTCAGGAACCCGCGCCGTTATCGGAGAGCCGAGCGGCGCGCCTTCAGGTCCGCAACCGATCGACGGCAACCAGCACGCCTCCTAGCGCGGCAAGCAACATGATCAGCCGAATGGTCAGTCGCGTCGCAAGCGCGTGAAGGTCGGCCTTGGTCGCGCAGTGCTGCAAGGTCCGATCGAACTCGCGGCGCGATTCGTTCCGCTCGTGGCGCAGCTCGCGTCGCAGGTCTTCCAGAGTCAGCGGCTTGGTTTCCGCGGCCATGGCATCAATCCCCATTTCCGCCCGGAAACCGCCCCGACTCCTCTGACTGTTGCAGCCAGTCTCGTGGCTCGCCATGCGAACCGACCGTCGCCGGGTCGCCGCTGCCGCCACCCTCCTGAACATGCCTGCTGCATGACCGCCGAATCTGCGTATACTCAGGCAAGCGGTGACTTGCGCACCGCTGGGTCGGACGATGCGACGCGCGGGCGTTCTCGGCACAAGCGCCTACCGCTTCGACAGGCGAACCATCCCTGTCCTCTTTGCAAACGCTACCGCGCGACATCAGACCGTCGGGGACACGCGCAGCCCGCGCGCCGGGTTCGCGTGTGACTCGCGCGGTGGAAGTCCGACGGGGATGAGGGTTAGATTCAGGGAGCGTCAGGCAACGGATGCGTCGCGAGCGCGTCTGCATTTGCCGCCGCAGGGGGATGGTGAATGATCCGTGGCAGTTGAAGTCGTCCTACATCTGAACGAGGAAACGCTCGAAAACGCCCTGGCGGAACTCGTCGCCCTGGGATCGGATCCCGGCTTTCTCAACAAGTCTGAACTCAAGAAAGTCCTGCCCGACGAGGCACAGATCACGACGGAAATCGAGACCTGGTTCCGCATGCAGTTGGCCGAGGAAGAGATCGAGCTGCGTGACGAGGAACCGGAAGACACGGAAGGCGGCGACGCCTCCAAGGTCACGACCATCCAGTCGCGGCGCGAGCGCGATCTGGAGCTTGAGTCCGCCAGCCAGGACACCGTTCGCAGCTACCTGAACGAGATCGGCCGCATCTCGCTGCTCACGGCCAAGGAAGAGGTTGACCTGGCGCAGCGCATCGAGCGCGGCGACGAGTCCGCCCGCGAGCACCTCATCACGGCCAACCTGCGCCTGGTGGTCAGTGTGGCCAAGAAGTACACCGGCCACGGCATCCCGCTGCTGGACCTGGTGCAGGAGGGCAATGCCGGGCTGATGCGGGCCGCCGAAAAGTTCGACTGGCGGCGCGGCTACAAGTTCAGCACCTACGCCACCTGGTGGATTCGCCAGGCCGTCACCCGCGCCATCGCCGAGCAGAGCCGCACCATCCGGCTGCCGGTGCACGTGCACGAGAAACTCACCAAGTCCTACCGAGTGCAGCGCGACTTGCAGCTGCGGCTCGGGCGCGAGCCGACCGATGACGAGATCGCTCACGAAATGGAGATGAGCGAGGATCAGATCGGCGAACTCAAGCTCGCCGCGCGCCTGCCCATCTCCCTCGAAACGCCCATCGGCGAGGACGGTGACACCGAGATCGGGCACTTGATCCCCGACGACGATGCCGTGGAGCCGGTCGAGGCTGCCACCTCCCAGATGCTCACCGAGCACCTGGAGGGCGTCCTGGAGATGCTGGACCCCCGCGAGCAGAAGATCCTGCGCATGCGGCACGGCCTCGACGACGACACCCCCCGTACGTTGGACCAGGTCGGCCAGGAGTTCGGCCTGACTCGCGAACGCATTCGCCAGATCGAGTCCCAGGCCCTCCGCCGCCTCCGCCACCCCCGCCTCGCCCGCAAGCTCAAGGACTTCCTCACCTAGCCGTCGGCCGAGCCAACCGTGGGAAGTCGGTCACGTTGACCGGCTTCCCACGTCCGAAGCAAGCGGACGCCCGCTTCCTTTCCCCGTGGGCGAGCAACGGATTGCGATGCCAAGCTGCCCAGCGATGTAGCCGCCTCGATTCCCATGGCAAGGTGGAGGACTAGGAGTCGGCTGCGCGGACCAGCAGGGCGTGCCTACGGGAGGCGCTGAGCTCGGAAGACCCCACGCTCGAATCGAGTCCCGGGCAGACTCCAACCCTCACCTGCGGCAGAGGCGAAGGGCACCGAGGTGCTTGATGATCGACGCTGTCGGCGGGCAAGGGGTTACCGGCGGCCTCCGAGGGGGACGTCGCGGCCTTCGTCCAGGTCCAGGCGGTCGAACTGGCGGCAGACGTCGCTGCGGTGCGACTGGCCGATGTCGGCCATGAACTGCCAGAAGCGCTCGCGGGCCGCGTCGTCGTCGGGCGTCCGCGTCATCATCTCGTGGTTGAAGGCCATGATCTCAGTGGCGGAGCGCGGCCTCATCCGCGCCTTGATCCAGGCCCAGACATCCTCGTCGCTGTCGTGCGCGGCGACGGCGTCCACGAAGTCCTGCGCCTCGATCCCCAGAAACTCCAGCAGCATCCCCGAGAAGAAGGTGCGGGAAATGTAGTCTCCCAGCTTTCCGTCAATCTCCGCTCGCACCTTGTCGATGGCCCGCGGTAGAAACACGATTCCGTGCATGGATTCGTACGGACTGCGCGGGACGCCATTTACCAGATCCATTGGGTTTCTCCCTCAACAGAGCCGAAATCTCGACCGGCCGGACGTTGATAGTGAGTCTCCGCCCAGCGTTCGGCAACCCCGCCGTCTGCCAGGACTGCCCGCAGACCAGGATCAGTCAGTCAGCACACTTCCCTTTCTACTGGCCAGAGTGCCCGTAGGATTCGGGGATGAGCTATTTCGAGTTGCCGGAGCCCCGTCGCGAGCGCTGTCCCTTCTGCGACAACGTGGCTGGCCGGGTCTCCGAACGGGGTACGCGTTGCGCTGTCGTCTCGGAGACCGATTTGACCCTGACCTTCGTTGCTCCCAGGCGCCAGCATTCGGGCCGGCTGCTGGTGATCACGAAGCGTCATGTTCCAACTCTGCTCGACCTCACGGACGAGGAAGCCGTGGCCATCATGCGCGACACCCGCCGTGCGGCGCTGGCCGTGACCAGAGCACTCGAGCCGGACGGCCTGACGATCTATCAGAACAACGGCGTTGGCGCCGGTCACGAGATACCGCACGTTCACATGCACGTCGTCCCCCGCTATCGCGACGACGCCGGCGCGATTCCCGAGAAGGGACCCGTGATTCCCTACGAGGAGCGCGCCGAACTTGCCGAGCGAATCGCAGGACTCTTCGAGTAGGCGTTCGCTTCGGTCATTCCGGGTGGCCGGCTGGCACCATGAGGTTGGTTGTCCGCTCCCGTGCCAGGCGCTGCCATGAAGATTGCAGATATCCAGTTCTACTCATTCAATCCGGGCCGTCGGAACCTGGAAGTGGTGCGGGTCGAGTCGGACAACGGGTACTACGGCTGGGGTGAGATCGGCCTGACTTCGCGGGACCGGGCGGTGGGCGGGGCCGTGTCGCACTTTCGCGACTTCCTGATCGGGCAGGACCCGCGACGGATCGGGCGGATCTGGCAGGAGACGTACCGCAGCCAGTACTTCGAGGGCGGGCGCGTGCTGAC
>VXPS01000069.1 GCA_009839425.1 Chloroflexota bacterium | reverse complement strand
CGCGGCTGCCATCGCCATGGTTTCCCTGATGCGCGACCGCGCGGCGGACCCCGAGTTCCTCGCCATCGGTGGCATGACGGCGCATGGGCACGTCCGTCGGGCGCACGGTGTTCAGGCAAAGATTCTGGCGGCGCACCGCGGCGGGATACGCCGCATCGTATTGCCGCGCCAGAACGAGCACGATCTGGACAGCATCCCCGCGCAACTGCACGACGCCATCACGTTTATCCCGATAGACGAGGTCGGCCAGGGCATCAACGTCGCCCTCCGCTAGACGCCCCGTCGGCTGACAATGGGCGCTGGAGTCCGGACGCCTACCCGCTAAAGCTGTTCGGCGCCTGCCCGACCGCTCCAGGCCGTGCGCGAAACAAGCTGCCCGCCTCGGGCTCCGCGTCCTCGGAGATACCGCGCGCTGCCGAAGTCACATACAGGTCCCGCCCATCCGCTCCGCCAAACGCACAGCTTGACGTCTGGCTCACCGGAAACCCGACCATGCCCCGCTCGCTCCCGTCCGGCGCAAAGTGCCCCACGCGCGATCCGCCCCAGAAGGCCACCCACACGTCCCCGTTCGCATCCACCGTCATTCCATCCGGAAATCCGACGGACGCATCCACCTCGATCAGCGTGCGCCGGTTCGTTATCGCCCCGTCGTCCAGGTCAAAATCAAAGACATCCACCCGCCGGGTCGGGCTGTCGATGTAATACATCAAGCGGTCGTCCGGGCTCCAGTCGATCCCGTTCGAAATCGACACGCTGTCCACCATGACCTGCACGCTGAGGTCCGGGTCCAGCCGGTACAGCTTCCCCAGCCCGGCCGGAGCGGCCTCGTCGTACGCCATCGTGCCCGCCCAGAAGCGTCCATGCCGGTCGCACTTCCCGTCGTTCATCCGCTTCGTCGGGTCATCGGCCCCGACCTCGGCCAGCACCGTCTGCGAGCCGTCCGCTTCCAGCGATCGAAATCCATCCGCCGCCGCCATTACCAGCCCGCCGCTCGCCCGCACCGCAACCGCGCCGACATCGATGCCCACGTCCATGCAGTCATCCTGCCCGGTCGCCGGATCGAACCGGTGCACGGCAGACCCAGTTATGTCAACCCAGAGCAGCGTTTCAGTTCCGGGGTCCCAGATCGGCCCTTCGCCAACTTCAGCGCGCGTTCGCACGACAAGTTCAGATTCCATGGCTCACATCCCAGGTCCACGGCGCCAGGCTCGCGCGCAGTGTATGGCCACGGACACGCCGCCCAATCAGTGCCCGTTCGTATACTCAACGCCCACTCACCATGCCGCCGCCGCCGGAGCCCTTTGTGACGCTGATTTCCAGCCTGACCGCGCGCGAAGTCCTCGACTCGCGCGGCAACCCGACCGTCGAAGTCGAAGCCACCCTGGAAAGCGGCGGCGTCGGCCGCGCGATCGTCCCGTCCGGAGCCTCGACCGGCGAGCACGAAGCCCACGAACTGCGCGACGACGACGCCCAGCGCTACCGCGGCAAGGGTGTCCTCCGGGCTGTGGAACACGTCAATGACGCGATTTCCCTGGAGATTGAAGGCGCGGACGCCGTCAACCAGGCCGCGATCGACACCCAGCTCCTCGCCCTCGACGGCACCGCCAACAAGAGCTCTCTCGGCGCCAACGCCATCCTCGGCGTGTCGCTAGCCGTCGCCCATGCCGCCGCCGACGGCCGAGGCCTGCCCCTCTACCGCTACCTGGGCGGCGCCGGCGCCACCACGCTGCCCGTCCCCATGCTCAACATCATGAACGGCGGCGTCCATGCCGCCGGCAGCACCGACTTCCAGGAGTTCATGGTCATGCCGGTCGCCGCCGGCTCATTCACCGAAGCCCTCCGCACCTCGGTCGAGATCTACCACCAGCTCCACGACGTGCTGACCGAACGCGGCTTCGGAACCAGCGTCGGCGACGAAGGCGGCTTCGCCCCCAGCCTCGGCTCCAACGCCGCCGCCTTCGAAGTGATCCTTGAGGCCATCGACCGCGCGGGCTACGAAGCCGGACGCGACGTCTTCCTCGCCATCGACGCCGCCGCCTCCGAACTGCTGGACGACCAGGGCCGCTACGTCCTGGCCCAGGAAGGCCGCACGCTCACCGGTGCCGAGCTCGTCGACCTGTGGACCGAGTGGGTTGATCGATTCCCCATCGTCTCGATCGAAGACGGGCTCGATGAGAACGACTGGGACAGCTGGAGCGCCCTCACCGAAGCCATCGGCGACCGCGTGCAACTCGTCGGCGACGATCTCCTCGTCACCAACACCGACCGCCTCCGCCAGGCCATCGAGCGCAAGGCCGCCAACTCCATCCTCGTCAAGGTCAACCAGATCGGCACCCTCAGCGAGACCCTCGAAGCCATCGACATGGCCCACCGCGCCGGCTTCACCGCCGTCATCTCCCACCGCTCCGGCGAGAGCGAGGACACCACCATCGCCGACCTCGCCGTCGCCACCAACGCCGGCCAGATCAAGGCCGGCGCCCCCGCCCGCACCGACCGCGTGGCCAAGTACAACCAGCTGCTCCGCATCGAATCCGACCTGGCGGGTGCCGCCCGCTACGCCGGCTCTCGAGCCTTCACGAACATCCGTCGGAACTGGACGTGACCCCCGAGGAGCTTCGCCGGCTCCTGGCCGACGTGGCGACGGGCGCCCTTTCGACTGACGACGCCTTCGAACGCCTCCGCACCTTTCCCACCGACCACCTGGGCTTCGCCCGCGTCGACACCCAGCGCACCCTGCGCACCGGCATCCCCGAGGTCATCTACGGCGCCGGCAAGACTCCGTCCCAGGTAGCCGACATCGCCGAGCGCCTGGCCGCCACTGGCTCCCCGCTCCTGGCCACAAGGGTCACCCCCGAAATGGCCGACGCCGTCCGAGCCAGGCTGCCGGACGTGCAACATCACGAGACCGCCCGCATGCTCACCGCCCCCGGCCGCCAGCCCCTCCAGCGCCACGGCCGCGTAACCGTCGTCTCCGCCGGAACCTCCGACCTGCCGGTGGCCGAAGAAGCCGCCATCACCGCCGACGCCCTCGGCGCCCACGTCGAACGCGTCTACGACGCCGGCGTCGCCGCCCTCCACCGCATCCTCGCCGAACGCCCCGCCCTCGAGCGCGCCGACGCCATCGTCGTCGTCGCCGGCATGGAAGGCGCCCTCCCCAGCGTGGTCGGCGGCCTCACCGACCGGCCCATCATCGGCGTCCCCACCAGCGTCGGCTACGGCGCCGCCTTCAGCGGCCTCGCCGCCCTCCTCGGCATGCTCACCAGCTGCGCCCCCGGCGTCTCCGTCGTCAACATCGACAACGGCTTCGGCGCCGGCGTCCAGGCCACCCTCATCGCCCGCCGCGCCTCCGCATGACCATCGCCTACTTCGACTGCCAGGCCGGCGCCAGCGGCAACATGATCCTCGGCGCGCTGCTCGACGCCGGCCTCGACAAAACCCGCCTCCTCGCCGAACTCCGCAAGCTGGACCTCGCTCCCTGGGAACTCCGCGACGAACGCGTCCAACGCGGCCTCGTCCAGGCTCGCCTCGTCGACTTCGACATCGAAGACCGCGGCCACCACCACCACCCCTACCCCGACATCGACGCCCGCATCGCCGCCGCCGACCTAAATCCCAC
>VXPS01000345.1 GCA_009839425.1 Chloroflexota bacterium | reverse complement strand
ATCCAATTTTTTCACTTCAAAAATTGTCGCCGCACCCTACCATACCCGGAGGCGCGCGATGTTTCACGTGAAACATCGCGCCAGATTCAGCCGGTGCTAGGCTCCCTCGCGCGAGTCGCCGGTAGGGATTCCTCGATATGAGCGCGAGCACCTGGGCCTATTCGAACGGTGAGATCGTCCCGCTGGAGCAGGCCCGCTACTGGCCGAACGACCTGGCCATCATCTACGGCGAGATCGTCTACGAGGCCACGCGCACCTTCGGCGGCAAACCGTTCAAGCTGAAGGAACACATCGACCGGCTCTACCGCTCGCTGCACTACTGCCGCCTGGACCCGGGCCTGACGCCCGAGGAGCTGACCGAGGTCACACTCGAGGTCGCCGAACGCAACAGCCGTGACCTGCCGGAGGGCAGCGACACCTGGATCTTCCACAACATCACGCGTGGTACGCACCCGCAGTTCCCCGGTGTCGGCCGCGGCGACGCCGGGCCCTCGGTGTTGGTGTGGACGCACGAGCTGGGCTTCAAGTACTGGTACCGCTATTACGAGGAAGGCGCGCACTGCGTGACGCCCTCGATCCGCCAGGTCAACATCGCCACCCAGGACCCGCGTATGAAGACGCGCAGCCGCATGTTCCTGGCGCTGGCCGAGCAGGAGGTCAACGCCCTCGCGCCCGGCGCCTACACGCTGCTGCTGGACGACGAAGGGCGTATCGCCGAAGGCACCGGCGCCAACTTCATGCTGGTGTCCGACGGCGCCATCCTGACCCCGCGCACCGGCACCGGCCTGGCCGGTGTCAGCCTCGCCACCGTCCGCGAGCTGAGCCTGGACCTGGGCGTTGAGGTCCGCGAGGCCGACCTGACCCTCTACGACGTCTTCAACGCCGAGGAGGCCTTCCTCAGCAGCACCCCTTACTGCCTGCTCCCCGTCACCCGCGTCAACGGCACCCAGGTCGGCACCGGCCACCCCGGGGAATTGTTTGCCCGCCTGATTGACGCCTGGAGCGAAACGGTTGGCGTCAACATCATCGACCAGGCCCGGAGACTCGGCCAAGCGACGTAACGCCCTCAGGCGGCTCGTGTCAGACTGACGACAAGAGGCGGCATGGGAAAGAGGCCGGCAACCGTGGGTAGCGGCTTCATCGGCCGGCTGATCCGCGCCCTGCGGCTGGACCCGACGCTCTACCGCGAAGTCGCCGCGCCCGGCGCCAGCACCGAACAGGCCGCGCTAGTCGTCATCCTCGCCGCGGTCGGCTTTAGTTTTGCGCAGAGCGCGCGATCACTGGTCTCCTGGCTGAGTTCTTCGGGAAGTTTCTGGTGGTCGGGTCTAACGACTACCGAGGCCAATGCGTGGATCGCCATGGACTTCGAGAACTATCGAGTCGTGGTCCGCGTCTTGGCGCTGGTCGCGGCCTGGCCGGTCTGGGCTGCCGGGCTCTGGCTGGTCAGTAAGCGACTGAGCGCGTCGCGCGGCCCAGCGCCTGGATACGGTCAGGTCGCCCGCGTCCTGGCGTTCGCGCAGGCACCGGGCGTGCTCGGCCCGGCTTTCCTGCTTCCAACCACCGTCGGCGCCGCCCTGGTTCTTTCCCAGACCGGCTGGCTAGAGGCGTACATGGCCCCTTCCGCGCCCCTGGTGATCCTAAGTTTTCTGGTCAGGGTGGGTTGGCCCCTGCTCATAGCCTGGGTGTTCCTGAGTACGCTGCTAGCTCTTCGGGAGGGGCTAGGGCTGAGCGGCGGCCAGGCGCTGGGCGCGCTGATCATCGTGAGCGCTGGCCTGGCGGTGCTGCTGGGTCTGGTCGTTACCGTTGGGAGCGTCGCCGCCGCCGCCGTCGGCGCGGTGCCTGAGGCCTTCGGGCTCGAGCCGCGTGTTCCCGTCGGGCTGGACCACGGCGACGCCATCGCCGCGCAGGTCGCGCCCTTTATCCCCTACCTCACCGCGTTCCAGTTTGACTTCAACCTCGGCCTGCACTTCGGCCCCTCACTGATGAGCAGCCTTGGTCAAGCATTGGCAACGATTCGGTAATGCCTCGGGCAGAAGATAACGCCGCGGCCGTGCGCACCAAGGCCCCCCGCAGCTTCAAGACGCGGCTGAGCGACGCCGCGCTGCTGGTGCCTTCTCACGATCGCGACGCCACAGGCTCCGGTGGAAGCACGGGGCAGGCCGTAGCCATCGCTTTCGTGGCCGCCCTTGGATTCGGCGTGGCAACGTTTCTCGGCTGGGCATTCTCCGGATCGCCATTGACGGGGCTGGTCGCAGGCTTGGTGCTGGAGCCGCTGGTCACCCTGGCAGCCTGGCTGGGCGGATCCGCCGCGGCCTGGCTTGTTGGCGCACGACTGGCGCCGCCAGATGCCAGAGGCAGGCGCTTCTGGCCGGTGGCGCGAGCGCTGGCATTCGCCCAGACGCCGAATCTGGTCGGCGCGTTGGTGATTCTTCCGCCCCCGTTCAGGGGCGGAGTCTGGCTGATGGCGAGGCTTTGGATGCTGGCGTCAAGCTCGGCCGCCATCCGCGAGGCGCTGGGACTGAGCGGCGGGCGGCTGCTCGTGACGCTGTTTGCGAGCGCCGCGGTGTATACGGCGCTGCTGATGGGGATCTTTTGGGTGCTCTCGAGCATCGGCGTGGGCAGCGTGGCGAGCGTTCACGGCATCGGAGGGCTGTAGTGCGAAGTTCGGGTGGCGGCCGTGTGCCCGCCGGACACGGCATCCGAACCCAGGGGCCTGGACGCGATGCAACCTAGGATGCGCGTCAACTTGGCTGGCCGCGTGATTCGCGCCCTGCGACTGGACCCGACGCTGTACCGCGAAGTCGTGGCGCCGGACAGCGGAACTTGGCCAGCGGCGGCGGTGATCGTGATCACGGCTGCGGTTTCCCGGATCAGTTGGGGCGCTGTGCGGCTCGTTGACTCCGTAGGCTCCGACACGGTGGGCATGGACTTTGGAGCGGCCGTGGCGCAGTCCGCCATCCCCGCCGCCGCAGTTAGCGCCCTCGCCTACCTCTTGGCCTGGCCAGTGTGGGCCACGGGACTCTGGGTTCTTGGGATGCGCTGGACGCCGGCGGAGCGACCGCAGCCGTGGTTTGGACAGATCGCCCGCGCTCTCGCGTATGCACAGGCACCGGCCGTGTTGGGCGTGCTCTACGTCCTCCTGGTCGCGGTCGTCGCTTTCGCCCGGGGTCCAGAGGGGCTTCGCTCGGGTGTCCTGTGGGTGACCGAGTTTTGGCTGTTTGCTCTAATTGGGGCTTGGGTGCTGGCTGCGACCTTTTTGGCCGTTCGCGAGGCGTTAGGGTTGAGCAATATGCGGACCTTGGTTGCGCTAGTTGCGGGCGGGCTGGTGATTGCGGTGTTTCTGGGATTCGTCGTAGTTTTGCTCACCGGCATCGTCGGCCGGGATTTCGTCGGCCTTAGAAACAACTACGATTTGGGATTCAGGGACCACGGCGCCTCCGCGCTGGACTTCGCGGTGGGGCTCGACTTCAATCTCCGATTTATTGGCAGAAGCGACACGGTCTTACTTATCTTGTCCGAGTCGGTCTTGCACCCCTTTGCCGGCATCGGTGACCCATGAAGCGGTTGAGTGGGGTGGAGGTGGCCGGATTGGGGGTTGATGCGGAAGGTAACGATGGTGCTGGTG
>VXPS01000141.1 GCA_009839425.1 Chloroflexota bacterium | reverse complement strand
TGGCCCTGGGCGATCTGGCCCTCGCGGGGGCGTAGGGCGTCAGGGGGCCGGGCGGGCGTCGGCGGGGGAATCCCGGGGGGGTCCGGGGGAGCGGGGCTGCGGCATCCGGCGGCTGGACGGGCGTCACCGGGAGGGCTGGGGATCCTGCTGCTGGGGCGTCACCGGCATTCGCGGCTGTCCGGTTGGGCCGGGTGTTCCACGGCTGAGTCGACCCTTTGCTGGCCGCCGTTCGTTCGCATTCATTCGACGTGTGCGCACTTGAAGGCCTGCCGCCGGTCCGCGGCCGGGGACCATTTCGGGCCCGGGCGCGGGCGTCCGTGGCGGGCCCGCTCCTGTCGTGCCCGTGGTGGCCGGGGCTTAGGCGGCTTGCGGGTTTTGCTAGGCGCGCGCGCAGCTGCCGGGTAGCGTTTCCGACCAGGCGGCGCTCGTGCCGCGAACGCGACAGGAACGGCCATGGACGCTTTCAGCCCCGACAACCTCCAGCATGCCGGCCATCCGCTGCACTGCCTGGCGCAGGCGGATGCCCTGGCATCGGCGGCGCCCGCCACGGGGATCGACCTCGAACTCGAGCCGGAACTCGCCCGCCGGCTGCAGCGGATCGCCATCGCGACGGGGGTTCCCCGCGCGGAGCACGCGACCCTGGCGGTCATGGCGTACGTGCAGGCTTTCGAGCACGAGCTCGCGGCGGAACCCGGTGCCGGTGCCGACGGCAACGGCGCCGACGCCCGGCCGGCGGATCTCCGGCCATGACGACCGAACCGACGAACGCCAACCCCATGCGCGCGGAATCCGAGGGCGCGACCCCCGGATCCGCGGCGGATCGGCTCGTCGAGCGCTTCCGCAGACAGGCGACCATGACCGCCAAGGCGGCCGGCACGGGGCGTGTGCCCGCGGCGGAGCGGGTCATCCAGCGAATCCGAAACGGGATCAACGCGGTCGTGCCGGGCGCCGGGGATGCGTGCGCCCAGGAGATGCGCTACGCGGTGCTCGCCCTGCGCGACACCCTAAGCGGCAGGACGATGTCGCGGCAGTGGGCTGACCTGCAGCCGGTGGTCGGCCGCGAGCAGCCGGGCTGGCTGCTGGCGCCGGGCCATCCCCGGTACGAAGCGCTGCACTTCCTGGAGACCGACGAGTACCGGCAGCGCCAGACCGGGGAGACCCCGGAACGCCACCGGAAGCGCCTGAAGCGAACGGACGCCGCGCTGGCGGCCCTGCTGCGCGACGACGCGCAGTGCTACGCGGCGCGGATCCGTCCCCGCGCGGGCGCGTCACAGGAACTGCTGGACGCGCTCGAGGCGAAGCGGCCGGTCCCCGGGCAGACGCCGGCCGGCCTGGAAGGTTCTGGCGAGGGCTCGCCGGGGCGCTCGCTGGCAGGCCTGCTGCCGGTGGGCCTCCGGGAGTTCTGCAGGGAGGAGGCGCGGTTCTGCGAGCGTGTCCGCGCCGTGGAGCGGGCTCGCCGGACGCAGGCCGCGCAGCCGCTGGGCCGCGCCTAGCGCTTGCCTCGCCGTTGCTGCGGGTGGTCGCGCGTCCCGCATTGGCCGCGTCGGACCGGAGCGGCAGCGGAGTTCGCGACGTTGGCTTGGGCGGCAGCCGCGGGACGGTTCGTGTTCACGCTCATCCGTCGTTTCCTTTCGGCTGGCGGGTTGGACATGCGGAGGCGGATCGATGGCGAGATGGCCACTGTGGTGGGGGGCGCCGGCGCTGGCGTTCGCCTTGCCTTTCGTGATCCTCGCGGTGCGCGGCGGCGGCGGCGCGATCCTGGACGACGACGCTCACCACTGGGCGCCCTGGGTGCTGCTTGCCGCGGGTGCCGCCGGGGCCGGTGCGCCGTTCCTGTGGAAGCCGGACCACACGCCGGGTGGGGGCGGACGGCGAGCCCCGTGCTGGGCCTGGGCCGCGGCCGCGCTCGCCTACGCCGCGAGCCTGCTGGCGCAGGGCGCCCCGGCCCTGGAAACCGGGCCGGTGGGGGCCATGTGGCAGACCGTGTGGATCGCCCTGATGCTGGCCGTGTGCATCGCGATCGCGGTCTGTACCCATGACGAGGCGGACGCGGCCGAGGCGGACGCGGTGGACGGAGACGAACGATGAGGTGGCGGGCCGCCTCCCGGAGGCAGCGGACGGAGCGCCGGCGCACCGGCGCCGGCCGGGCCCGCCGTGGCCGGAAGGTCACCGGGGCAGCGGCGTTCTGCGCCGTCTTGTGCCTGTCGGGCGCGGCCGGAGCCCTGCCCGAGGAACACTACGTGACGAGCCTGGACGGGCACGGCCATTGGCTGTCGCTCGCTCCCGCGGAGTCCACGGTGCGCGACGCGGAGGCGGACCGGAAGTACCGCTTCACCTGGCCCTGCACGCAGTGTGCGCCACCCGTGCTCCACCTCTACTGCCGCACCGGGCCTGCCGACAGCCCGCTCCCGCCGCAGCCGCTCCAGGCGGAGCTGCGCATGCGGGCCCTGCGGCACGACCCGGCCGCTGCCCAGGTCGTGAATCCGGCCGACTGGATCCGCTTCGTGCCCATGCTGCTGGGTGGAACGGAGTTCTACGTCGACCGCCCCCTCGCCATGCGGGCTCACGCCCGCGGGGCATGGCAGCAGACGCGCGCCCGGCTGCAGCGCCTGCGCCACAACTGGTCCAGCGAGAGCGGCTACTGGGCGCCCCTCGATCCGCACTGGACGGCCGGGGTGCTGGCGCACCCGGGCCCGGTGGCGGTGGAGATCCGCTCGCCGCCGCTCACGATCGCAGCGCGATACCGCGTGGGAGAGACGACGCGGCAGTACCTCGCGCGGTGCGCCCAGGTCGCGCGGCAAGATTCCTGAAGGCCCGCGGGGCGGCAGCCCGGCTCCTGTCAGGGTGACCATGAGGTCAAGGCCATGCATCTCCGCTCAGCCACACGCGGCATCACCAAGTTGATGGCAGCTCGACGGCAACTTTGCGCAGCGATCCGCATGTTTTTCGCAGCGGAGGACGAGCTCGCGGTTCACACGATTGCTTCAGCAGCGTACCGCCTCATCAGCGACCTGAAGTCAAAGCACGGCTACGACGAGGCCGGGGATCACTACCTGACGATGGTGTTCTTCGCCGTACGCGATTACCGACGCGGGACGCTTCCCAAGGTTCTCGCCGATGATCCTGATGCCGTTCGGTGGATCAAGAGTCTGGCTGATCGGCTGCCGATTACATCCAGCTCGGAATATCGGGACTTCCGTGCGAGCGTGTCGTCTGCGGTCAGGGACGCGTTCCGGAGCAACCGGAACAAGGTTGCCAACTTCCTGAAACACGCGGACCGGGACGCGGACCTGGTGCTTCCGTCTGGAGATGTCGACAACCTGACCTTGTTGATGACGGGCTTAGGTTCGTATCTGGACGTGGCGCCCGACGACCTTGGTCCGGAGGGTCGGGTACTCTGGATCTATTTCTGCGTAGCCAACACGCTATCCGATAACCTCCCTGCGGAGTATGCGCCGGTTGCTGATGCCCTCAAGGAGGCTTCACCAGATGATCAACTGCGGCTTTGCCGCGAACTGATCGTGAGACTTGGTGTGTCGGATTCCGGAAAGTCTGCCGCGCTTGATCGCTAAGCCTGACTTGGATCGTCCGACAATGGCAAAGCCCGTGCGACGGAACCTATATTCTTGTGCTGTCTCATTGAGGTCCGGATAGAGCATGCAGGCCCGGCCGAATGCTAAGTGCCACCCACTGGTGCAGCCGCGATCGGTGTCTCTAATTCTGGTTCCATTCATCTTGTTCCAAGAATTTCACCCGCTCAGCGAAGGCCCGGTGCATACGTGGCAATCCCCGTGAGTAAGTTGTGGGACGTCTCAGCTGGATGCGATGGATCCAGAGACCGCGACGCATGCGATCGAGGCGGGCCATTGCGCAGCCAAAGCTAGCCGCCCCCGTGGCGCCTTCCCAATGGGCGGCCAAGAATTTCATCGGGAGTCGTGCATATGTATCCACTGTACGTAGTCTGGCTCGAAGACAACGCGGGTTGCATCGTGCAGCACGAGTTGTTCTTTAGCCAGCGCAAGGCTCGACGGGCCTACAGACGTGCAGCCAGGCCGAATGACTCAGGGTTACACGAATTGTACGGAGAGGACGATTCTTACACGGCGACGGCCGACGTGACGGCGGTTATTCGGTTGGTTGGTACCAATCTTTCGACCAAGAAAGACAAGTGGAGAAAAAGCTTTCTGAATTTGACAGAGGACGAGGAGCAGGAGTTGTCAAAGCGACTCCGGATCCCAGTGAGGATCGTCCAGCAGATTTCGCGGATGGAGAAGGACATCGTGGAAAAAAAGCGATACTACATGCATCCACAGGATGAGCGGACGTCGGCATTGATTCGAAAGTACGCACCAGAACCGTTGGCCAAGATTTTTCGCAAAATCATTTAGCAGAACCCTGCGGTGCAGGATCTCACTAATGCCTCATTCTTCGGGAAATCGTGGGGACGTGACAGCAGGTGCGGCATGCGTCACCTGGACCATGGTCGAATCCAGCGATTATCTGATTACGGCTTCTGGATCAGAAGAATTCTGGCAATGATTACGGTGGGTTAGTGGGTTATTCCGCACCAGATGAAGAAACGTCGGCTTGAATTGCTCGACAAGCGCTAGACGGTCAAGGGCAGTCCATTATGCGGCGTCGCAAACGCGCTCGACGGAAGCCCTTAGCGGCCTCGACTCTGGCGCGGCCTTGCCGCGGCGGCTCAGAGCAGTTCGATGTCCTTGCTGCCGGACCCGCTGCGGTGCCGCTGGCGGCGGCGCCGACCGCGGGAAATGTTCCCGTTCCAGCGGCAGGCGGCTTTGTTCCGGACCGGTTGGGCCGGGCATTCCACGGCTGAGTCGCCTCTTTGCCGGCCCCGTTCGATCGCGTTCGTTCGACGTGCGCGTACGTGAAGGCCTGACGCCGGCCCGCGGCCGGGGACCATTTCGGGCCCGGACGCGAGCGTCTTTGGCGGGCCCGCTCCCGTCGTGCCAGTGGTGGCCGGGGCTCAGGCGGACAGCGGGTTTTGCTAGGCACGTGCGCTGTTGTTCGGTAGCTTGGCGGTGACGGAACTCCGTCCCTGACCTGACGCTCGCAGGCCATGCCTGCCCGACGACGACTTCACCGGGCCACGCCCGGGCCGGCCCTTCCCGTCATGAGGCCGCGGGCCCGTCCGGGCCGCGGACGTTGTCATGGTTCCAACAGCTCCCGGTCCGGGCGGTGCCGGTCTCAATCGCCCCGTGGTGTCGCCGCGTCGCGTGTCGCCGGCGTTGGCCGGGGCGATCGCCGACGGTGTGGTTCTGGCTTCCTTGGAGGCCGGCGGGCCGGTTCAGCTGCCCGAGCGTCAACCGGGTCTTTCTTTGCGGGTGGCTCCTACACGTCGTGCGGTGTGGCAAGCGTCGCTGATCGGGATCGCCTTGGGGTTGGTCCCTGGCAGCCTGCGCTCGGTGCTCGGCTCCGGTGGTGCCGGTCTTGCGCATGCTGCCAATTCGGTGCCCGGTCTGCGGGTCTTGTCCGACGACGCTGCTCAAGAACTGGATATGAGTACGCCGGGTACGCCTGGCGCTCCGCAGCCGTTGTACAACCCGCAGCCGACTCCGCCTCCTACGCCGACGCCGACCCCCACGCCGACGCCCACGCCAGTCCGGCCCACGCCGGTGCGCCCCACACCCGTTCGGCCTACGCCGGTGCGTCCGACGCCTGTCCGGCCGACACCTGTGCGGCCTACTCCGGTTCGCCCGACGCCTGTGCGGCCAACGCCTACGCGCCCGACGACCCCAACCCGGCCGACGACTCCGACCCGGCCTCCGCCGCCGCCGCCGCAGACTGACCCGGTCCGGCCTCCGCCGCCGCCGCCGCAGACTGACCCGGTCCGGCCGAGGCCTCCGCCGCCGCAGACTGACCCGGTTCGCCGGAGGCCCCGACCGCGCCCAAACCGCCGTCGGCCGCCTTCGGTCTACTGATCCAGGCTTCCTGACCCCGGCGGTTGCCCGCCGGGGTCGCTCGTCACGAACTCACGCATTCACGAGCCGTCGCGGCTGCGTTGGCAGTCGATCCCGCGCTGCGCTTCGCGGATGCCCGCCCGGGCTTCGACGACGTCGGCGGTGCTGACGGGCCCGTCCAGCTCCTCGACCTTCTGGCGCGTGGCCATTTGGCGACGTGTCTCAGCGTCGCGGGACCGCTGTTTGCTGACGTCCTTAGTCGCGGTCCGTGACGGCGCGCCAGCGTTCGCTTGTGTGGTGCGGGCGCGGCCTAGCGGACGCCGCCGAACCCGCCGATCAGGCCGACGCTGCTCGAGCGGTCGTCGACGATCCCGGCCATCTCGTCGTGCCCGGGTCCGTAGAAGGCACCGTCGATGACGCCGTTGGCGTCCGCGAAGCCGTTCCCGGTCACCGTGACGTCGTACTCGAGGTCGCTTTGCCGGAAGCCGCGCACGTTGCCGTCGACCGCGGTCATCAGGTTGCTGAACGCGACGGTGCCGTCGAGGTCGGCGAGGTCAACCGTCATCGCGGCGTCGCCGAACACCGGCGGCAGCATGGCCTGCCGGATGTCGACGCCGAGCAGGCTGCCCTCCCACGTCGCCGAGCCGGTCATGCCGGCGTATGCGGTGGCGAACTCTGTCCCGGGCGCCATGCCGAACGCGTCGGCGTGGGCGCTGAGCCGGTCAGTGATCCGGAGGTTGTCGCCTTCGCCGTGGTAGGTGATGATCCGCTCGACGCCTGCGCCCCAGGCGCCGTACGTCGCCCAGGCACCGTAGCCGTACACCTCGGGCTCGCTGGCCTCGCGGGCCGACAGCAGGTCGTAGCCGAGATCCTGCAGGATCGCGAAGTCGAGCTCGGACGGCTTGACGTTGGGATTGCCGTCCGGGTTGTCGCAGTACGACATGATTGAGTCGCATGGCCCGATGTGGCCGAAGTCGATCCGCGCTCCCGGCGTGCCGGGTGCTACCGGGTAGAAGTCTTCGCCGATCCACTGGTACGGCACGGGGTTGCCGCCGTTGGCCGCCATGGCGTTCGGCCCGTTGAACGTGCCGTTTTCGGCGTCGAAGTACTGCTCGTACGGGCCCATGTCCGGGAACAGCCCCGCGTTGTCGACCAGCGGCATGCTCGGTAGCACGTGTCCGAGTTCGTGGGTCAGCACGTAGATGTATCGGTCGAAGTCAGTGTTGTAGAACGCCAGCCGGGCTGGCGGGATCTGGATGTGCCCGAACCACGTTTCGAGGTCGCCGTTCCGCTCGCTCCATTCGAAGTAGTTCCCGCCGGCTTGCTCGCTGCCGTTCCAGGTCTGGAGTTCGACCGCGACCAGCACGTCGTCAGCGATCTGCGGCTCGTCGTACTCGAACAGCATGAACGTGTAGTCCTCGTGCGCCGGCACCGTCCGTGCCGGGAAGTCCTCGTCGAGCCGGTACGTCCACGCCTTGACGGCGCGCTCGAAGTCGCCCCGCCGCTCGGCGCTCAGGCTGCCTGCCTGGCTCCAGTCGAGCTGCATGTTGAGCGTCCCGGCGGGTCCGTCCTGCCAGGTGCCGTAGGTGATCCCGTTGTCGTGGCCGATCGTCTTGATCCGGCTGCCGCCGGCGTTCCGCATGACCGCGCGCGAGGGCTCGTCGATGTCGTCGACGCCCCGCATCAGGCTCCGGATCGCGCCCATGGCGACGTTCGCCGTGGTCAGGCCGAGCGCGCTCTGGGCGGCGTCGTGCTGGTTCCAGTGGTCGAGCAGGTCCTGGCCCGTCTGGTTGTCGCGCGTGAAGCTCGCGATTGGGTCCGGCTCGGGCATCACCGTCGGCGCGTCGGGTTCCATGGGCTGCGCCGTGGGCGAGCCGCCGCCGGAACCCCCGCCGCCGCAGGCGGCCAGGATCAGCGCGGTTGCGAGCGCGACGGCCATACCGCCGAGGATTCGGGTCAGGGTTTGCATGGAAAGCTCCATCGGGTTCGGGTTCGAAAATTGCTTTGGGGCGTCTGCGTGGATGGCCGGCACATCCGGCCGGTGGCCAAGCATGTGCCGGCAGCGGCCGGTCGGGGCCTGCGTCGGGAGTGCTTGTGTGCTCGTGTGCGCGTGCGGACCGCGCGTCCTCCGGGACTGGCGTGCTGCGGCGGCAGTCCTGGTCCTGGCCGGGCCAGCCCGGTCGTGCGGGCGGGGCAGGCGCCGGCGATTCCCGTAGCGCGGGACGACGCGGGGGACGGCGCGGGCCCGCGGGCCGTGGCGATCGGAATCCGGGGGCAGCGCTCGCGCTCCAACGGCTCCCGGATGACGCCGGGCCGTTGCAACTACACGCGAAAGCATGAAAGCCCCGCCTATTCGCCGGGGCGCCAGGAGCTACCCGGTGCCCGTTGGTTCGGCTGTGCTATTCAGCGGGCGACCCGACCGAGCGGGGTCGCGTGTAGTTGCGTCGAACAGCGTAGCAGACGGCGGAAGACGGCGATCCGGGGATCCGCTCGGCAGTGGCAGGGTCCGTGCCGAACCATCAGTGCTCGTCGTGTGCGCCCCGTTGCGCCGCCATCGGACGGTGCCTGCACGCAAGCGGCGGCCCGCCCGCCAGGTCCGGTGTCCACCGGTTGATCGTCTCCGGCTGCCGTCGTCCGCGGGTGCGTTGCCCATCCGTTACCGACGGCGACGGCATTCGGGTAAACGGTCACGAAGTGCGATTCGCCGGACACGGTAGGTTGACTGGTATTCCCCGTCAGGGATTAGAAGGATTTGTCGGCTGCGAGGCAGCCGCACCCCGCGGGGACTCTGACTCTGGTCGCCATTCATGCGAATCCAAGTCTTACGCCCGCTGGCGAAAATGCGGTGCGCGGTGTTGAGTTTCGTCGCCAGCCAATGAGCGCCACATCTGCCGCACGCGTATCGCTTTGTCGAAAATCGGCATCTCGAACGTCCCCGACAGCCAGACACGCTCAAGACGTTGCGCAGATCGGCATTCCAGTCGATCATAATGTCTATAATGGTGTCAGGAAGAAAGATCATATACGACAGATTGTGAAATAATGACGTCTTGTAAGTCCAACAAAACAGACATATCTTGGAAATAGCCGTGAAGGAGACCCAAAATGTCCGACACCGTCGCTCCAATCAATCCACAGGCACTCAGGGCCGCACGCAAGCGTCGCAAGTTGAGCCAGCAACAGCTCGCCGACGCCATTCGATGCACGAAGGACACCGTTAGTCGGTGGGAACGCGGAAAGTCCTCAAGAGTCCGATCCCATCTTCGCGAACCTCTATGCAAGACGCTGCATGTCACGTGGGACCAACTCACCGGGCCGGCAGAGCCGGCCGGTGGGGCATCCGCCTATCTCAATCCTACGATTCGGGTGTCGATCGCCGAACATGCGCGCGTCTCCCTGCAGCTCGCCGCAGCACGCTACGGGGTTCGACCTCAAGACGTGCTGGATATCGCTCCCCTGCTGTTTGTCATCGTTGCCGAACGAAGCCTGCTGGAGCGTGAGCAGCGACTCCGGGAGCTGCGCGACGCCATTGCGCATACGGAAAGTGAACTGTCGGGGCACTTCCGGCATCTTGGCGGATTTATCGCCGTCCGCGACGCAGACGGCGAGGATCTGTTGTGGGAAGAGGAGGACGCCCTGGCGAACAGGGACGTTTTCGGGAACCAATTCGAGGAAGGCCCGTTCATCGAATTCATCCGCAAACTTGCGAAAGGCCTTCCGAAGGACGCGGTGGGTTCGATCGAATCGACGAACGGCGGCAGCACGATCGGCCGATACATAATTGCCGACGACATCTTGCGGGACATCACGGGGATCTCAGGCGAAGATGAGGAGAGCCAGCGGCTTCTAGACCATATTCGTGCCGGGTTGATCAATCTTGCCGAGTGTGTGCGCGCCAAGCGCGGCAGCGACGAAGGGCAGTACCGTCACTGGCTCATCGAAGAGCTTGCCCGGGCCGATGCCGAGTCCCAACGCAGGTGGGAAGAGTTCTGCCACGGCCTCGGACTTTCCCCGGATGCGATCAACGACGTGCTCGAGCGCGGAAGCGCACAATGACCGAGCTCACGATGACACGCCACGGCGAAGCCAGAATGTCGCAGCGAGGCATTCGCAAGGCCGACTTGGATGTACTTTTGGCCCACGGCACGGACATCGGCCGGGATCGGATCATGCTCAGGAAACGGGATGCGGCAAAGCTCATCCGAAACCTGAAAAAACAGATCGCCAATGTCGAGCGGATGACCGACAAGGTCCTCATCGTCGCGGACGGCCAACTCATTACGGCCTATCAACAGACTACCCCGATCCGGCCGTCCTTCCGGCGGATCAGGGGCTCACGCACCCGCCGATGCAAGGTTGGAGACTAGGGCGATGTCCGACACTGGTTATCGGTCCATTGATATCGACTTCGAGGTGTACCAGCTCATCGTGCTCGAGAAACGGGGTTTCGATGAGACCGACAATGATGCTGTTCGGCGGCTGCTCGGGCTTGGGGAGTCGACAGTGTCATCAGCTCCGTTGCCTGCCGAATCGCCCGGGTCTTGGACCGGCCACCAGGTGGAGCTGTCGGCTGGAACCAGGCTGCGAATGTTGTACGGCGGGGTTGAGCACACCGGCACAGTGATCAACGGGAAATGGAAAATCGGGGACAAGCATTACAACACGCCGTCACAGGCCGCGTCCGGAGTCGCCCGCACTAAGAGCGGGGGCAAAACAATGCTGAACGGCTGGAAATATTGGCAGGCCAAAAGGCCGTCCGACACGTCCTGGGTCTCCTTGGATGGGTTGCGTAAGATGGCCATAGATCGGTGACGGAACCAAGAGCAGGCTAACAGCGGGCGACCGGCAGGATTACGCCATGCTCGGAGATAGCCGGGAGCCTGCTCGGTTTCTGATCATGCTCTACGGCTTCGGCAGGTCCCAAGACGACGACTGGACCATCGAGCAACTGGTCAGCCAACAAACACATCAATCATGAAGCAGACTCCCCCCGTGACGAGCGCCGCCGAGATGAGCCGGAAGTCTCGCTGCAGCACGTCAAGCAGAAGGCCGGTGAGAAAGAAGGCGATCGCCGCCCATCCGAACATCGTCATGAAGGAAGCCTATTCTCGCCGCCGAAGTTGCCAAGACCGTAATCTAGGAATTTCCGACGGCTCAAGACCTATGCAGAATGCCTTGCGTCGTGGCCGTGAGCCGGCCTGAACCGTCGTGAAGCAGAATCTACGTTCCGTTCTTTCCGTGCAGGAAATTGGGCCCGCCGCCACCATGGATCGAGACATGCCGTCGCTTGCATGCGCTGGAGCCTCGGCTAACCCCTACGCTTCTCCACGTGCAGTGTCTCAAACGGTGGGGCCGGTGCCGGCGAAGTTCCGGCAGAAGACGTTGACCGGCATCTCGACCAGCATGAGGCATTCACCAAGCGGTCGGCTCCCGATGTCCGCAGGGCAGCGCCGGGTCGGTGTCTGAGGACAACTTCACCGATGTGCTGTGTCACGTTGGAAGATGCGTCTGCGCCCGACTCGAAAACGCTCCAGGGAGCTGAATTGTCATGACTGACTACGCTGGCTACGAAAACGCTGTCCTCGGGAATCTCTGGGACTGGGCCCACCGACACCATGCGAGTGAGCTTGACGGCAAGGGCCAAACCCGCCGCCCCCCGGTGCTCCGGCCAGAGTTCGCAGCAAAGTCTGTCCTCATTCCGTCGGATACGGCCAAGGCTGCCGCCGTCGTTTCCACCGTACCCGACGGGGAGCGCCATCGCTGGTTCCGGAGCTTCAAGAGTTCGCAGGCGCTGGCACAGAGCGTGTTCGGAGCGGTCGTCGCCTTCGGGCGCCTCGACGTGCTCGACGGCATTCTGGCCGACTGCGGACGCCCGGCTTTTCTCGAAGATACGCGCAGCACGTCCCTCGTTCTCGAACACAACGTCCGCAATCTGGGCGAGCCGCGACCGACCAGCGTGGATGTCTTTCTCAAGGCGCGCTCCCGGCGCGTTGCGGTCGAATGCAAGTTCATGGAGCGCGAGTTCGGCACCTGCTCGCGGACGAGGCTGCGTCCGGGTGACTCAACCTACGCGGAGCAGCACTGCGACGGGAACTACCGGATCCAGCGCGGCCGTCGCACGCGCTGCGCCCTGACGGAAATCGGTGTCCGCTACTGGACCCACTTGCCGGACCTGTTCGACTGGGCCGCCGACCGCGATTTGCGACCATGCCCCCTCTCCACGACCTACCAGCTCGCGCGCAACGCCCTAGCGGCGACGGTGACGGACGACGGCTGCGACCGGGGCTCGGGACACGTCCTGATCGTCTACGACGCGCGCAACCCGGAATTCGCTGGCGGCGGCGTCGCGCAGCGCCAGTACGAGGCCGCGCTGGCAGCCTGCCGGGTGCCGGGCCTGTTCCGGCGCCTGAGCTGGCAGCGCTTGGTACGCGCGTTGACGGGTGCGCCCGAGTTCACCTACCTCGTGGCCGGGCTTGAGGAAAAGTACGGCGTCAGGCCGGAGTGAAAGGAGTGGCCGGGCACCCGGTCCGCAGTATCGGACGACCGGCGTATAGGTGCGTGCGTCGCAAGTGTGTCTGATAGGGGATGGGTATCCAAGTACTGCTGCGCCAGCTCAACCTGCGATAAGCTTTCCTTTCCCGCCCGAATCTCAGATGCCCGTCCACAGAGAACTAACCTTCATGAAGATAACGCTTCAGGCACCATATAAGTCCATTCTTTCTCTGAACACGGAGAATTTGCCTGGCTTTGCTGTCCTCATTGGTCGTAACGGATCGGGAAAGACGCAACTCCTCTCCGCCCTCGCGGAGGGAGCAGCGCGAATCGGAGAGATTGATGTTGGCGGCATTGAGCACTACGACATGCTCTCCTTTCACCCTCCTGGCGTGAATGTTGCAGATCGAAACGCCAACCAATTCGGCAGAGCTGTCGCCGATCAATACTTTACCGCTCCATCGGGTGCTGCCGCTCCTTTCGACATCGCAACGGAAATCTTTGACTGCGCTGCCGAAAAGTTCGAGCGTACCAACGGTAGCCAGGGTCGCACGGAATTTGAGGCCGCTTTGCGGGCCAAGATCGGGAAACTTCCGGACTACACCGTGTTCCTACCAGAGGCCGGCTCTGCAGAATGCTATGAGGCGGACCTGTACGAAAGGGTCATGAAACCACTCGACAAGCCACGGTCGGACAATCGGCGCCGAGCACAAGGAAAACGCCGCGACACCGGCTTTGACGGGAATCCAGCGGTTCTGATCGGTACCGCAATGCGGCTCTCCGGGAAGCTTCCACATGAGTTGATGCGCGGCGACATCGTGAATGCAGCTTACTTCGAGGGCGCTACGCTCTCGAACACAATCAGTGAGGTCTTCTCTGCCTACAAGCTCGACCAGTTTATCTGGGCCCACAAGCGCATAGAGAAAGAGGCCGGAGTCTCGTTCCAGGAGCTGATGGGGGAATACAGGTCCAATCATCCGCCGCCTTGGGATGCGCTGCGGGACGTGCTTGCACGGATGCGTGAAGAGGCCGGTGAAGACGGGCTGTTCGATTTCGAGTTCTCGGACCCGGAGAACCATGCGATTGACATCGGAAATTTTGAGCAGTTTGGCTTCCGCGCAGAGATGACCAACCGGACTACCGGCGCTCAGTACGATCTCAGCTCGCTGTCGTCGGGCGAGAAGATCCTGATGGCAATGTGCCTCATTGCGTTCAACCAATACCTCGGCCGGCGGCGCCCCAAACTTCTCCTTCTCGACGAAGTGGATGCCGTGCTGCACCCCTCAATGGTCGCGGCACTGGTCACAGCGTTGAAGTCTCTGTTCGTGGCCCATGGCACGATGGTCTTCATGACGTCGCACTGCCCCATCACTGTTGCGTCTCTGGAGGAAAGCGATGTCTTTCGCCTTTCCCGAAGACAGGGACATGTTGAGGTCAAGCGCACCACTAGGGCGGAAGCAACCCGGGAATTGTCCGAGGGCATCGCAACCGTGGATACGGGACTTCGGATAGCCGCCCACGACAATGCGGCGGTGACCATCCTTTCTGAAGGCAACAATGCGCTCCACCTGAAACGCTGGGCGGAGATATTTTTCCCGAGAGACGTTTATGTCTTCGATGAACTCCAAGCACACACGAGCACCGCTCAGCTGCTTGCCTACGGACGGCTACTCGCAAAAATGAACACGAATACACACTTCGTCATCGTCTGGGACTGCGACGGGGCGAAGGCGGCGGAGGACTTGTGCAAGGAGCTACCCAAAGGCTCTAAAGTCACGGCATTCGCCCTCAAGATGCGCGAGCAAAACTCAATCGTAAAGAGCGGCATAGAAAACAACTATGACGAAGAGATTCTGGAGCCGTTCACGATCAAGAAATCCGACAATGATGGCAGGTTCCTGTCGCGCGAGTTGCCCAAGAGCAAGAAGGGCGCATTCGCCAAGCACATATTGTCAAATGCGACGCGAAAGGACTTTGCCCACTTCACGATGCTTCAGGATGTCGTGAGCCGGATCGTTGAGAAAAGGAGTCTGGCCCGATGACAAAGGAGATGCGTTTGCCAAGCTCTACCTAGACCGATTAAGCGTTTTGTCCCTAGTCTGCGGTGGCGAGACCGGCTGAGATTTGGACATCCATCAGTTCCCGCCAGGCGGACGCGAGGACTCCGCCGGCATGGAGTTGGCCAGCCTCTCGGGCTGCAGCGCGAACATCGTCTTACGGCCAAGCCCGCTACCCCAGCTTCTACTGCAGCCATCCGCGTTAACCGCGATTGTCCATTGCCGAAACGACTTCAGGCACGAGCCAACCGTCCGTAAGGGGCCGTTATCCGGACATTCTGGCGCGTTACGGACAGCCCAGGAAACCCCTTACCCCAATGTGTCCGGATAGCTGGTACGATAAGAATCTCAGTGAAGGGGCCCCATACGTGACACCGATTCTCGAAGCCGTCCGAGTCGGCTACGCCCGGTGCTCGACTGATCGGCAGGACCTCGAGGCGCAACGCGTGGGCCTCGCCGACCTCGGCGTGGACCCTCAGCGCATCTACACCGACCACGGCCTCACCGGCCGGACGCGCGCACGTCCCGGCCTTGACCAGGCACTGGCTGCGGTGCGCGCCGGCGACACGCTTGTCGTGACGAAGCTCGACCGGCTGGCGCGCTCGGTGCCGGATGCGCGCGAAATCGCGGACCGGCTCCTTGAGCGCGGGGTCGGGCTGGCCCTGGGGACGACGGTCTACGACCCGGCCGATCCCATGGGGAAGATGTTCTTCAACATCCTCGCGACCTTCGCCGAGTTCGAGAGCGACCTGATCCGGATGCGGACCCGCGAAGGCATGGCGATCGCCCGGGCGAAGGGCAAGCTCCGAGTCCGGCAGCCGACCCTGACGGACCGTCAGGCCAGCGAGTTGCGGCGTCTCTACGACAACGGCGACTACAGCGTCAGCGATCTGGCTGCAGTGTTCTCGGTGTCGCGGCCGACCGTGTACCGCACACTGCGCCGGAAGCCTGGGGCCACGTAGGGTTGCATCGGCCGGTGGTGCGAGGTGCTCGTGGGCCAATGGGAATTGTATGTGCCATGATGGACGGCATCGAGACCGGGGTCGCGAAGTACATTTCAGTGCGTCGTCTGATGGGTCGACAAGAGCGCAAGGTGCTCTGTCGGATCTTGGCGTACGCGGTACCGCAGTCCCATGGGAGATGGCAGAGATGACGAACTGGGACACGTGTCAGGCCGTGGAGCGCACGCCCGGAAAGGTCAGTGGCGCATGGGTCTTTGTCGGCACGCGGCTTCCCCTCTCGGCGCTGTACGAAAATCTTGCGGGCGGCGCCACGGTCGAGGACTTCGTCAAGTGGTTCCCCGGCGTCGATGCGAAGCAGGTTCGCGCCGTGCTGGAACATGAGGCTAAGGCGCTCCGGTCGGCCTCGGCGCGTTGAAGCTGCTGTTCGATCAGGGAACACCCGCTCCGCTGCGCGACCATCTGTCCCTCCATTCAGTGGACACGCTGGCAGAGCAATGTCGGTCGGACAGGGACAACGGGGAGCTTCTCGACTTGGCGGAACGGGAAGCGTACAACGTGCTGATCACAATTGACCAGAGCCTGCGCTACCAGCAGAACCTGAAGGGCCGGCGCATCAGCATCGTCGTTCTGCTCTCGTCCAACTGGCCGGCGATTCGTCGTCGGATCAAGGAGGTTGCTGAAGCGATTGCCGCCGTACGGCCCGGCGAGGGGGTCGAGGTCACCATTCGCTCTGGATGAACGCGGCCGCGTGTAACGGTTCGGTAACCAAGCGAACACCCATTTGGGAAATGAAGGGACCGGGCTGATGGCAATCGAAAATCCGCGTGGGTGGCGGCCGCTTCAGGCACCTTTCTTGCGCTGGGTCGCGATTGCTGCAGCTATTGGCTTCTTGTTTGGCGGACAGGTTGGCTTGTCGGACGAAGTGTCGGAGCTGCCTCGTTTGTTCGAAATGCCCACAAAGGATCTTGAACAACTGGCGCAGCGAGGAGATGTGATTGCTCAGCGAGTGTTGGCGAGACGCTATGAGGGCGGTTTCCTTGATGTCCGACAGAAGCATGCGGAGGCCGTCCGCTGGTACCGGTTGGCCGCCGGGCAAGGCGACGCCATCGCCCAGAACAATCTTGGCCGGATGTATGACGACGGTGAGGGAGTTTCCGAGGACGACGCGGAGGCCAGCCGCTGGTACCGGTTGGCCGCCGAGCAAGGTCTGGCCGACGCTCAGTACAACCTAGGTGTGATGTGTGCGAGAGGCGATGGGGTTCCGCAGGATGACGTTGAAGCTGTGCGTTGGTTCCGAATGGCGGCCGAGCAAGGTCTGGCCGACGCTCAGTACAGCCTTGGGGTGATGCATTCCAACGGCAACGGGGTACCTAAAGATGACGTCGAGGCAAACCGCTGGTACCGAATAGCCGCCGAGCAAGGTCTGGCCGACGCCCAGTACAACCTTGGTGTGAGGTACGCTAGGGGCGATGGGGTTCGGGAGGATGATGTCGAGGCCATTCGCTGGTTCCGAATGGCCGCACAGCAAGGCGATTTGGGTGCCCAAGTCAATCTTGGTGTGATGTATGCGAACGGCGAGGGGGTCTCACAGGATCATGCTGAGGCCGTGAACTGGTTCCGGCGGGCGGCTAAACGCGGCGATGCCGACGCACAGTTCAATCTAGGCGTGCTGTACGCCGACGGCGATGGAGTTCCCGAGGATGATTCCGAAGCCGCGCATTGGTATCGGATGGCAGCTGAGCAGGGTCTAGCCGACGCCCAGTACAACCTTGGTGTGATGTATGCGAACGGCGAGGGAGTGCCCGAAGACTATGTAATCGCGTATGCATGGGCGAGCGCCGCCGCGGGCCACGGCCACACAGAAGCCAGAGAGGCTAAGAGATTTCTCTCCAAACGAATGACACGCTCTCAGATTGAACAAGCGGAGGAACGTTCCCGGGAGTACTTGGATCTTTACGTCGTTCCTTTTCAGCAGTAAGGATCCGGTCAAAGGTCACCAGGGGCGTAAGGGACGGTACGTGCGTCAATCGGAAACCCAATCACGAATGCCCATGAACGCGTGCCGGGCAGGGGTGTCCGCGAGGAGACCTCGCCGTCGTGCGGTTCGGCGGGGCACAATCGCTGGGCCAACTGGGACCGCACCAATCCCGCCTCCGTCGCCAACGGAGCGCCTCAACGACCTAACGCGGCTCACTTGCCATTCAGCGAACGAAGCAGATCGGTTCTTTCCAGATCGGCTTTCTGGCTGGCAAGACTCAAGTATGCGTCCATGGCCGTCGCCACACTCACCCGCGCCCGAGCGAGATCATGAAACGTTAGTTTCGCGTCTGGAGGTGCAAGGCCATGTAGGTATGTTCGCCGTAGCCTGTACGCGCCATCGAGCCCTTGATAGTCCTCCCCATCATTGACCAAGTTCTGATAACGCGTCATCAATTTCGTCCTATTCCTCTCACCCTGCAGCAGCAGTAACGCTTCGATGCAACCAATTAGTGCGATCACCTCGTCGATGCCGTCTTCAAAAAATGCCTTCAGGAAGAAATGTACCGCCAGCGGGCTAAGAATCGGTTTTCTTGTTTCGGCTTGGTCCTGCAACGAATGAAGCTTTTTCCACCTCTGTCGAAGTGCTTGAATATCTCGATCTGCAAGAGCTATGAGATTTGATAGGTCCGATACTTCGAACTCTCTCCCTGGATCACCAGTAAGCGTCCAGGATAGTACCGAGGGATCTGGAGCACGTCGCGGGTCGGCAAACGGATCATCGGTGTATGAATAGGTCCACGGGATGCCGAACGGCTTCCAAATCAGTTCACTATCCCGCTTGATGAAGCTCAAGAGGAGAATTAGTACTGCTTCTTCGACTATCGAAGGCAACGCCGATCTGAAAACGGGAATCTTCCCGATGCTGTCCATTGTCTCATTTAGAAGTCCAAGCAGCACTCCGTGCCGATTCCTTTTCCAAATGGCCCCAGCATCCTCTTGCACCGTCGTGATCAGCCAGCAGCGGTCGCCCAACTCTTGAACCGGAAACTCATATCTTTGGCCAAAACGTTTCAAACCGAAATGGGGGATTCGGTGAATTAATTTGTCACTCGTCAGCTGTGTAACTTCATTTGGTCCGAACGCGACGTTCTCTAGCTTCTGATGGTGGTGCGCAGAAGCGTCTAGCAAGTACAGCCGGTCCAATGGGACAAGGAATGTTCGGCTCACCTGAGAACAGAGGAAAGCCCGATGGAGGCGTAACGCGACCTCGGTAGGACCTGGACCGCAAACTCCATGCCAGGGTGCGCCGTTCCAGCGAAAAAAGTTGTCCAAAGCGGAAAGCAATGAATCTGGTCGCGCGGACGTGGTGGGTTCCTTGCGGAGGCGCGACCCTTCGATTGGCAGATAGATGTCCGTACATGTTCGCTTCAAATGCTTGAAGGCGGTGGAATCAAGAATGTTTTCCTTGGCTCCGATCGACGTGCGCCACAAACTGGCGACGGCGTCACGCAGTGATTCTGGTGGCGACGTGTCCGCATCGCTCATTCAGTTTCTCACAATCTCTCCCGCATACGTGGTCTGGCATTGCGTTTCAGAAGGCACGTTGATCGACTAGATTCGCTGCCACACGTCACGAATGCACTACTGCCAAGAGTTCCGAAGTTTCCGAATTGTAGGAAATCGCTTAGCGAAAGGTGCCTTGTTCAATTTGGGTGTGCCCATCGTGGGATCCGTACATTAGGCGGAAGGCACCCAAAATGAACACGAATACGCGGCTTTCAGGTGTGCACGCGGTGCGTCGCTGTGGGTATACCCATCGTGACGCACAGGCCGGATGTCGACCTTTGGAGCGATTGCGCGAGATCCCGACCCTGCCGGAGCTGACGCTGCCTCTCGCGATGGTGCCACACCTGAGCGAGGCGTCGCTCTGGAAACCGTCGCGGACCGCGGCACATCGCCAGGTTGAGGCCGTCATGCGGACGGACAGTATTGGGGGGTGGCAGGCCTGTCCGAAGGTGTTGCGCCACGGCTTCGCGACCGCGGCAGCGCTGGGCTGCGCCGATTGCGCGACGACGGCGAACTACAGGTCGACCGTCGGCGCCGAGCGCACCGGTTTCTGGTGAGAATTTGGCGTTAGGCCAGTTCTCCTCTCGGCCCGTTGATGAATGGGGTACGGGAAAGCGGGCGGTCCAGCTACGAGACGTCGATGGCAATACGGCAGTGGTCGCTTGGACCTCATTCCTCCGGTTCGTTCTGGGGCGGACCGACGGGGAATCCGCAAGGAGCCCGGACCTCTATTCCTCGTTCTGCTCAAGCGCCCGCCTGGCAATGAAGAGACCTCGAACCGGTACTGTGGGAAAACGCTTCGTCAGCACAGACTGAGCGGCTTTGAAGTGGGCGCCGGTTGTCAGTACGTCGTCAACGACGACAAACGCCTCCGGCTGTGGAGACGTTAATTCTTCGTCAATCTGGTAGAGCTTCGCAATGGCCCCAGGCCGCATCCTTGTGACGCTGCCGTGCACCGGGGCCGTGTTTGTTGTCTGAACAATCAGCTCGCGAACATCTACTCGCTGCGAAGGCCGGATTTCCCGGAGCACCTGAACCATTCGATCGTCGTAGTCGGGATCGTCTCGAACCCTTGAGGGAGGAATTGGGACGAAGGTGTACGTATCAAGGGCTCGTTTGCTCAGCACCGATCCCAATGCACTTGCTGCTTCCGCGATGGCCGCCGCTTTATAGCGCCAATCGGACTTCCCACGCCGGTTCATCGGCTTCTTCAGGTTGAAAACAATCTGATTTGTCTGACTGTGCTCATATCCCGCGTGCGCGGTGTACTCGCCGATGAAGGCACAGACGTCATTCTCTTGCAAATAGTAATGATGACCCCGCGTTAGCGCGTCAATCAGCGCAGCGTGACGTGGGAAGCTGCCCCCGGATGTCGTCATACTCTCTGACCCTGACCGCTCCCTGCCGTGCCAGCTTCTCCGGCCAGTCAAGGCCCTGTCGGAAGCAACTGTCGAGGATGAACAGCTTGCGTTGTTGTTGGAGCGCTTGGCGCGCTTGAATCAGCGCCCCGGATGTCTCTCCCGCTTCCACGATCACGGTCGCCATGCTTAGCGCGGACATTGTCGCGTTTCGCTGTGGAAAGAACGCACGGTTCCACCGAAAGTCCCGCTTCTCGTACCGAGTCACGGGAACTTGGCTGATCAATAGGTACTCCTTGGCAATCCGGCGCTGCAGTTCTGCGTTTTCTTTCGGATATGTTGCCGAGAGCGGCGTCCCGATAACAGCGACTGTTTGCCCACCGAGCGAGATCGCCGTTTCGTGCGCAGCGGTATCAATTCCGGCTGCCAACCCGGAGACGACCGTATAGCCATCGGAGACGAGCGATTTCACCAACTTCCTCGTACGGGCCACACCCTCGTCGCTCGCCTTGCGCGTTCCAACGACGGCCACCGATGGTTGCCACGCGAGCTTCCATCGTCCCGAGAAATAAAGAAGCTCTACCGGGTGTGCCGCATCCCGCAAACGTTCCGGATACTCGGCTTCGCCAAACACGCGTACACCGAAGTGACAAATGCCCGCCTCGTCGAAGCGTTTCCACACCAAATCGGCGTACTCTTTTGCCTCCTCTACCGTCACAAAGTCAGATGGCAGACAGCCTGGCTGCTCTGCAAATTGAAGAGCCAGTCTCCGGAATGTGGCACCGTCCCTGTCCCACAGAGCCTCGTAGGCTCCCATCTCCAGGTACGGGGACATGGTTTGCGCGAACGAGTCAGCGCCCTCCTCGATTGCCGAAAAGAGGTCAACCATCGATGGCCTCCCCGCTTGGCGCGACATCAGCCCAAGGATAGCCCATCCTAAAGGACGCTTCCGATCGACTGGGCGAGCGACAAGGGCGGCGGTTCCGCTCCAGCTCTGGAGGTGCCGCAGTTTTTCGAGTTTTCTGGTGGGCTCCGCTCGTGCACTTTGCGGTCGTCCATGTTCGGGAATTAGGGATCGGGAAGGTCTCCAGCAAATCTGCACACTGTTGCTTTGCACCTACGATGGCCTGCGAAGCAGCGGTCTCATCCCGAGTCTTCGGCAAGCGAAGAACTCTGCGATTGCGGAGTCGGCTGCGCGAGGGCCCAGCCTGCAGCCAAAGTCATCAACCATTGCGACTTGCGATCCGGCGCCAGAAGTGGCGATCGATGGCCTCCCCGGGGCGCCCCCCTCCCTGTTTTCCGGTTTGGGTTGGGCAAATCAGGCCAAGATGTTGGAAGTTCCTGCGGCCGGCGACTTCGTTAGCATTGTTGCGGTGGTGACGCAGGCACCTAGCGAGGTCGACTCTGGGAAGCAGGCGTCGGCCTGTTACCTCAGTCAGTGGAGACCAGCCCATGTTGCAGGGAGTGGCGTGCTTCTGCGCTGTGGACGTGCTGAAGGATCTCTCAGATGGCCATTGACAAAATTTCGCCTGAATTGCGCACGCAGGACAAGTTTCACCATATCGACATGGGCTTTCTGAACAAGCGGCTCTGCATAACGGCCCTGCTTCCTGAGGTCAGGGAGTATTTTCGCGAGCATCAGAAGCCAGGAACCGATCACTTCACGGAGCTCAATAATGCACACCTTCTCGTGACGTCGCTTTTGGATTGCTGCAAAGTGGTGGACGCACCCACGTTGCTCAAGGCTCTGACGGTCGGCAAGCCCCGCCACCTCTTCTGCAGTACTGAGCGTTTGGAACCGTGTCCGGAGATCTACGACTCAGAACGGGTCTGTCATGGCGTGAGGCTGGACATTGATTTCGGCAAGCCGGTGGTCATCGCCTACCACACCAGTCACATCGTCAGTTCCACTGGCCGGATGGTTCTTGCGAGGGGCGCCGATAGAGGTTATCTGAATTCAATCGTCGGTCTAGTGCACGACAAGGGTGACCGGTTCGAGATTGAGCCGCTGGTCATTGGTGCTCCCTGGTTTGACCATCCTAGAAACGGGGACGATAGCCACGTTCTGATGTGGGCTGGTGGCGTTTTTGGCGAGGTTCTCGCAGAAGACATCGATCAGTTTTCCAGGATGCGAGAAGTCACGGTCAGAGACACCGAGGAGTGGATGGAAGTGATGCGGACGTTGTCGGAGGATGACGTCAAGAGGGCGATCACCAAGCTCCTGAACGAGCCTCCCAAGAAAGACTGGGCTGGCGAGCGCGACGATCATTTCTCGGCCAGTATTTCGCTCAGGGGGCAGCGGAGGACCGCCGCTTTTCTTCTAAAAGGCCCTTCCCCGTTTCAAGAAATGACGCTGGACATGTGCGGGAGGCGGGCGGATCAAATCCACCGAATGGTAGATTCGGGCGCTGAGGTTTGCGTGGTCCAGCACTCGCACCTAATCGGACCTGTGGTTCGCAGGACACTTCGGGCGGAAACCATCCAGCCTGGCCATCGGCGGAGGAAATACTGTCTGATGGACGGTCAGGTCACTTACCGGATTTTGAAGGCTTATTCGTTGCTGCAATCGAACGGGGGGTCGGAGTGACGATAGCCCAAGGTCTGCCGGCGTCCGCGAGCGCGTAGAGCGCCAACTTGGTGCGGGCAGGCGCGCTCGATAGCGTGCCCGGCGAAACGTCGAACGGTAACGGCGTGGTTCGTGCTGCATCGTATCCGAGAGGCTTGGGCTTCCGAGCGTGATGCCCTATTCTCCGGCCCTGTAGAGGCGGACGAGACCTACATGGGCGGGCGGCGCAAGAACATGCCCAAGGCCAAGCGCCAGGCACTGAGGGGACGGGGACCGGTCGGCAAGGCCGCAGTGGTCGGAGCCAGGTACCGGACCACAAAGCGCGTCAGTGCCCGCGTGGTCAAGAGCACCGACGCCCTTACCCTCCAAGGCTTCGTCCGCGAGCGCGCTGAACCCGGCACCAAGGTGTTCACCGACGAGTCCCGCGCCTACCACGGTCCGACCGACGGCTTTGAGCACGAGGCCGTCAACCACAGCGTCGACGAGTACGGCCGGGGCATGGCGCACAGCAACGGGATCGAGTCGTTCTGGTCGATTTTGAAGCGCGCCCACAAGGGCACCTTCCACAAGATCAGCGAGAAACACCTGCAGCGGTACGTCAACGAGTTCGCCGGCCGGCACAACGTGCGCGAGGCTGACACCATCCGTCAGATGGAGTCTGTGGTCGTCGGGCTGGTCGGGAAGCGGCTGATGTACCGAGATCGGATGGCCTGATGCGGGCTGCGGAGTTCTTCGCCGGCATGGGGCTGATGCGTGCCGGGCTCAACACCGCCGGGATCGAGACCGTCTTCGCCAACGACATCGACGAGACCAAGGCCGCGCTCTACCGCGACAACTGGGGCGGGGATCAACTCACCGTTGGCGACATTCGCTCGCTCGCCGGCGACGATGTTCCCGACATCGACTTGGCGACCGCCTCGTTCCCCTGCGTGGACCTGTCGCTGGCCGGGAACCGGCGCGGCCTCGACGGGGAGCACTCTGGTCTGGTCCGGGACTTCCTGCGTATCCTCGGCGAGATGGGCGACCGCTCGCCAAGCACGGTGATGATCGAGAACGTGGTGGGCTTCCTCACGGCGAACGGCGGGGAGGACTTCGACGCGGTGCGCTTCGGGCTTCACGATCTCGGCTACTCGACCGATCACATCGTCGTGGACGCCAGCGCCTTCGTGGCGCAGAGCCGCGCCAGGGTGTTCCTGATCGGCAACCGGGGCGACATGGTTCTCCCGGACCCGCCGCCAATCCGCGACGATCTCCGGCTGTCCGAGGTCGCAGAGCGCGACGGCGATTGGTGGCCGCCGGCGCGGCTCGCGCGCTTCCTGTTGTCGCTTTCCCCGGTGCAGGAGGAACGAGTATCCGGCTACCAGACGCGGCCGGAGACCTCATTCTTCGGCGCGTTCCGGCGCACCCGCAACGGCTCGGCTGTGTGGGAAGTTCGCGACGATGAGCGGGCCGGCGCGCTTCGCACCACGGGCGGCGGATCGTCCAAGCAGGCCCTCCTGCGGGCTGGCCGGGGCTGTCTCGCGGCGCGCTGGATGAGCGTCTTGGAGTACGCGCGTCTCCAAGGTGCCGAGAACCTGCGCTATGACGCTGTGACGCCTCAACAGGGCATGTTCGCGCTCGGGGATGCCGTCTGCGTCCCCGTGGTCGAGTGGCTGGCGCACAACTGCCTCGTGCCGCTCTTGAAGCGATGACCGTCCGCGAGACCGACGAGGTCGCCGCCCTCTACGACGGCGTCAAGAGAATCATGGAAACCGACGATGGCGCTGGCCGGCAGATCGGAGCCTGCCAGTATGGCGTCTACCTGTTCTACGACTATGACGGCGAGCCGATCTACGTCGGGCAGACCGAGGAAAGCCTGCGAACACGAGTCGGCCGGCACCTCACGGGCCAGCGAACGGACGCCGTGGCGAAAAGCGTGCTGGATCCCTTTGAGGTCGCGGAAATCGAGATCTGGCCCTTTTGGGATTTGGAGGGAGACGGAAAGGCGCACGCCAAGGCGACCCTGAATAAAGCGGAGTTCACCGTCTACCAGAAGGCGCTTCGGGAGTCGGCCTTCAACATCGTCTTGAACGAGGAAGAGATCGCGGAGACCGAGTTGGTCGAACTGCCCCCGTCCTTGCGGGCGACGATCCTAACCGCCGAGGATCGCCGCCAACGCGAACACCCCGACGTCCGACTGGCCCGCCGCGCCCGGACCATCGCCAATTTGGCGCGCGTCATCAGCGAGCGGCGGGTGAAGGTGGGCATTCGGCGCACCCTATGGGCGCAGGCTCAGCGCTTGGAGAAGCTGGCGAAGACCCGATTGGATGCGGTCGATGGCGGAGACTGAGGCGGTCGATCCGGTGCGCTCGGCCACCATGGCCAAGGTCGGGTCGAAAGACACCAAGCCGGAGATGATCGTCCGCCGTCAATTGTTCTCGAGCGGCTACCGCTACCGACTGCATGCCCGCGACCTACCCGGCCGGCCCGACATCGTGTTCCGAAAGAGTCGGAAGGCGATATTCGTTCACGGCTGCTTCTGGCACCGTCACGACGGCTGCAAGAGGGCGACCACCCCCAAGACCCGTCAGGCGTATTGGCAGGGCAAGTTCGACCGCAACAAGGCCCGCGACGCGCGGAACGAGAGAGCTCTCTCGGCCATAGGCTGGAATACCCTGGTCGTTTGGGAGTGCGAGACCAAGGACGCCGAGGCTCTGTCGGCGCGTCTGCGGGGATTCATGGAGGAACCGGCATGACCGGCAAGCCCACGAGAGACGATCCGGCGATCACCAATCCCCGTTACTAGGGCGCGACGCCTGAGATGGTTGGCCGAGCATTGCTACGGCATATGCCGCAGGCGAAGGCCGAGGAGAAAAGCGACGGAGCCTACCGCGCAGCTTAAAATTCAGTCAAGCATTTAATCCCCTTACGTTACAAGACCCAACTACGACAATTCGCGCACATCGAGCGTCAGCGGTCTCAACTCCCTCGCATTAATCTCGAGAAGGCTCACCCGGTTCCGGTTCTCGAAACCGGCACCCGTGTCCAGGTTCCAGCGGTTGGCCGTGACTTCCACCTCCTCGACGACGAAGTGACCGGACACGAGCGCGCGCAGTCCTTGCACGGGCCGGGACTTCATCCGGCGAATGGCCGGCGTGTACTCCTCGAAGCCGAGGAGCGCGTCGTCGATGTCGGTCTCGGAACCTGCCTCGAGCCGTGCGACCGTGCGGCTCCAAAGCGGATCCGGGGCCTCGGCGTGAATGACGCCGACCGGGCCATACGGCGTCTCCACGGTGAGCGCCACGGGCATCTGCGACAGCGCGGTGCGCCAGCGCGGGTAGTCGCGCGGGTCCAGCGTATCCTTCCAGTCGTCGTCCCTGGCATGTGATCCGCCGAGCTTCGCTTCGAACCAGTTCAACGCCGCGCGGTCGTGATTGCCGAGCGTGACGGCGGTGAAACGCCGCTCGAGCCAGTCGACCGCCTCAATGCTGTGTGGACCGCGGTTCACGAGGTCGCCGACCCCGAAGAGCCGGTCGCGGGCAGGGTCGAATTGCAGCTCCGTGAGGGCGCGCTCGAGGGTGCGGAAACAACCGTGGACGTCGCCGACCACGAAGTCTCGGCCGTTGGCGTTAGTTGAGAATGTACGGACGCGTGCCGGGGGCATCGACGGTCTGTTCGCGGGTTCGATGTCTGGTGTCGATTCGGTGGTTGCGGCTAGCCGACGCAGGCGGCCGAACTGATCATTTTAGGAGTGCTCATTGCCGGATCCCTACATTAGGTGGGAGCTCGCCCGAAATGAACACCCAGACAGGCATGCGGTGCGTTCAATCGCTGTGTCAATCCGGGTATGCCAATCGTGACGGATAGGCTGGCCACCACTCTTTCGAGTGATTGTGTGCGATCCCGACCCCGCCAGAGCTGACGCGGCCTTTCGCGATGGTTCCCGACCTGCTGCGCGAGGCGTCACCCAGGCGCGTGAAGGCGCCGCTCTGGCAACTGTCGCGGACAATGGCGCATCGCAAGGTCGTGGCGTCGTGTGGACGGCCGGAATCGAATGGGGCGCAGGGCTGTCCGAAGGGGGTGGCGCCACGGCTTCGCGACGGCGGCTATACCGGGCCGCGCCAAACGCGCCACGACGGCGTTCTTCAGGACGGCCGTCGGCATCAAGGGCGGGTTCCTGGCGAGGATGCGGGGTTCGGTCAGGTCTCGACTCGGCCCGTTGACACATGGCACTAGGGAAAGCGGGGCAGTCCGGCTACGAGACGTCGATGGCAATCCGGCAGTGGTCGCTTGGGCCCCATTCTTCTGGTTCGTTCAGGGCGCGGACCGACAAGGAATCCGCAATGCCTCGCGAGGCGAAGACGTAATCGAGCTGGCGATCCGCCAAGGCCGGAGACCGCCCCGGCAGGTGCCATGTAGGCACGTTCTTGCTGTCTTTCGGCAGCGCCTCCGGCCACGGCTCAGCCTGTCTGCCGTTGGGGAACTGCGGCCCGATGCAGGGCAACCCCATGGCCTCCATGCGGTCGAATACCGTCTGGTAGCGCGCAGCCCAATACGGGCTCCCGTCCGCGCTGTAGCCGCGCATCAGGTTCAGGTCGCCGGCGGCGACCACCCGGTGCCCGCGCTGCCGCCCGACGAACACCGCCAGATCCGAGGCCAGCCGATGGGCTGAGGAATCCGAAAAGATCCAGCGCCCCTCCCCCTTGAGGGGGCTCTCCAGTTCCGCGTACATCGACACGGCCACGAAGGACCCGCCGGAGCGCGGGTGAACCCGTGCTGCCGTGAGCGTGCCCGGCGAGGAAACTGCGAGGCGGCCGTATGCGGCACGCCCGATGGGTTCGGCGCTCAGCCAGTCGACAGCGACCCGGTCCGAGAGCACGGCGATCGCGGAGCGCCATTTGACCCTGCTGTCCCGTTCGGAAGCGGGCCAGGAAACCGGATCAACGTTGACCTTTTCGGCAATGTCATCGGGCGGGCGGCACGCTTCCTGGAGGAGAGCGAGGTCGCACTCCATGTCCAGCAGGTGTCTCCACGACTCCTGCTTGTGAGCCATGTTCCACGAAACCATTCTGACGGCGCGGTCGCTCATGATGTGGTTCCGGGCCGAAGGGGCCGAAACCCCGGTTTGGAATGTAAGGGACTCTCGTCGGCGTATGGAAGAAGAGCCCGCAGGTGCGCCGCTTCCGGCGGCCCAGGGTCGCCCTGGAGGCAGGCGCCATCCGGATTCGCATGCCCAGCCGGAGCGTCGAGCTTTGGCGAGAAGTGCCGATTCCTTCGGCGTTGGCGCGGGACCTCGAGCTGGTCCACCGCCTGTGAGGCGCCGTCCAGGCGTGTGCAGGAGCCGCTCTGGTCATGGTCTGCTCCTCCGACCTGGTACGCCGTTCCCCGCAACTGCGCGCAGTCAGTGCCCCCCTTGGCGGGTCGGCCGTTGAACGGACACGAGCTGAACATCCCTATTTCGCTTCCGCAATGAGCCCGCGGGCTATCCCCTCCGCCTGTTCCATGGTGTCGACCAGGCACCCTTCGGGTACGCGCCGCAAGACACCGAACGCGAACAGCGTTCGTGCCACACCGTCCGAAAGGCCCGCGAGGACGTACGCGGTACGCTGCGCCTTGGCGACGTCCAGCAGATCGCCCATCAGCTTCGCGGCGCTGTCGTCCAGGTAGGTGGTGCCTGAGAAATCGAATATGACCACGTCGTGGCCCTTGATGTCCGCGCCGATGACGTCCACCAGCTGCCTGGATGACGCCACGGTGAAACCTCCCTTGAGCCTCACCAGGCCGACCCTCGCCGAGTAGGGGTCCGCGCGGCCTGTGTCGGCCTGTCCGGCAAGGAGGTTTCGATCGAGCAGCGGGACGGAAATCACGCTTTCCAGCTCGAAGCGTTCAAGTTGCCGCGCGTGGGCCATGCCGGCCATGATCAGACCGACGACACCCCCGGTGATGAGGTCGACGAATACCGTCAGGGTCATGGTCGTCAACACCACGATCAGGTACTCGCGCCGGAGGTGGCGGGCCCGGCGGAGCAGATCCCAGTCGATGAGACCCCAGCCGACCCTGATCAGAATGGCCGCCAGCACGGCATGGGGTATGGGTTCGACCAGGTGCCCCAGTCCCAGTACCAGCGCGAGCACCAGGATGGCCCGCAACGCGCCAGACACCCGTGTGGTGCCGCCGGCACGAATGTTGGCCGCGGTGCTGACCGAAGCGCCGGAGCCCGGCAATCCACCGATCAGTCCGGCGACCAGGTTGCCGATACCCTGGCCGAACAGCTCCCGGTTCGCGTTGTGCCGCGTGCCGGTGAGGGAATCGGCGACCGTGCCGGCGAGGAGGCTGTCGATCGAACTCAGCAGGGCCAGGATCAGGGCGGGTTGCAACGCTCCGAGCACGAACGTGGTCGAAGGCACCGAAAGGTGCAGTTGCGGCAGCACCGGGGGGATCGGCCCGATCGTCGGCGCATCGGTCAGCCACAGCACACCGAGCAGCGAACCCGCGATCAGGGCGGCAAGGGGCGCGGGCATTACTCTGGCCAGTCTTGCCGGCCACCACACCACGGTGGCCAGGGCAGCGGCGGCGACCAGCAGGGCGTGCGGCTCCATGTGGTCGACGATCTGCGGCAGCGCCTGCAGGGAGGGAATGGCCCCTCCTGGCACGGCGGGGGATCCGAGGAGCGGCGCGATCTGCACCAGCAGGATGGTGAAACCGATCCCGGACAACACGCCGGAAATGACGACGTAGGGCGTGTAGGCCACGAAGCGGCCCAGGCCGGACAACCCCAGGAGGATCTGCAGCAGGCCGGCCATCACGACGACGGTGAAGGCTTCGGAAAGACTCGTGGAGTGCGCCGTAACGATCACCGCCATCGCGACGGTTACCGAAGGCGCGGGACCCGAAATCGCCGCGCGCGTGCCGCCGAAGACGGCCGCGAAGAAACCCACGGCGATCGAACCGGACAGTCCGGCGGCCGCGCCCAGGCCCGAGGCGACGCCGAAGGCGAGCGCGAACGGCAGTGAGATGACGGTTGCCGTCGCCGCGCCCGACAGATCACCGCGAAAGGTCCGGAAGTCGTACCGCAGGCGGCCTGGTCTCACGCGTTGGTCCGTCCCGGAAACACTCCTGGCGCTATCGCTTCAATTGCAATGCGGCGTCTGCTCCGAAGCGCTCCGCCGCGTCGAGCGTCTCCCGAACATCGTCCCAGGTGGTGCCGTAGTGCAGGATGCAGAGCCTGAGCGAAAACCTCCCGTCCGGCGCCGCCGACGAGATCAGTGCCCGGTCTTCCCAGAAGATGCGGGCCAGCACGGCCCGGTTGATCGCCTCCAGCGACGGTTCATCGAGAGTCGCGTGGTCCGGCTTCACCCGGAAGCACACGATTCCCAGGGAGACGGGGGCCAGAAGCTCGAGTGTGGGCCGTGCAAGAATGTACCGACCGGCCTCGGCGGCCAGCTCCATCGCGCGCGACACGGCCTGCCGAAACGCCGCCATTCCGAAGGTCTGGACGGACATCCAGACTTTCAATGCGCGAAACGAGCGGCTCAACTGCAGGCCCCGGTCCGCGAAGTTGGGGTGATTGGCGCCCCAGACCGTGTCCTGCAGCACGTCGTGTCGCAGTCCGAAGGCGTTCTCGAGAGTCGTGACATCCTTGACGATCAGGCAGCCGGCCTCGTACGGCTGGAAGAACCATTTGTGCGCGTCCAGTCCGATCGAATCGGCGCGTTCGATGCCGCGCATCACCGCGCGACCTTCCTCGACGACGACGGCGAAGCCGCCATAGGCCGCGTCGACGTGCAGCCAGAGGCCCTGGGCTTCACAGAAATCGGCAATGGCGGCCAGCGGATCGATAGCTCCGGTACTGGCCGTGCCGGCGTTGGCGCACACCGCGACGGGGCGCAAGCCCGCGGCGAGATCCCGCGCGACCGCCTCTGCCAGTAGCGCGACGTCGATACGAAAGCGGTCATCGCTCGGAATCAGGCGGACGTGCTCGGGGCGGACGCCGATGATCCGCGCCGCCCTGGGAAGGGCACTGTGGGTCTGGTCGCTCATGTACACGGTCGCGCGTTCGGGCGGCGCTCCAGCCGCCTCCCGGGCCGCGACCAGTGCGTCAAGAGCCGCGGCCGAGCCGCCGCTGG
>VXPS01000426.1 GCA_009839425.1 Chloroflexota bacterium | reverse complement strand
TTTGTTTTGTTTTCCCACCTGTGGCCTTCGCCGGCTGGGGCGGGTGCGCGCGTGGGTTCCTTGCTTTGGCCCCCCGGGCCCCCCGCGGCGCCCGCCGCCCCCCCCCTCTCGGTAGAAAACGTGAAGCGGCACCCTGGCGCCTGGGTTTGCGCGAAACGCCGGGCGCGCCTTGCGTTCTTGAGATCACCAGGTCCAGTTCACAACCGGGCGTGTGTAGCGACCACGCTGTCAGCCCGACGCCTGATCGCCTGACTGGTCGGAACCCTACGAGCCCAACTTTCGAGCAATGAGCAGGAAGGAGCCCAACAGGCGCCGCACGGTGGGCAGGTCGTCGCCGAAGCGCCAGCTTGCGGTGCTTGGGAACTCCTGCAGGCTCTCAATCCGCAGGCCGGCGCGGGCGATGCTGGTGACGATATCGCCGAGGGTCCAGCTGAACTCCCACCTGGGTTCGGGAGCGTCTTCGGCGCCGGCGAAGTGACGCCAGCCGGCGGTGCGGTGGGGCCGGCGGTCGAAGTAGTCGCCGACGATGGCAATGGAGCCGTCGCGCACCTCAAGGTTGCCGAGCTGCGGATGCTCCTCGTTGAGGATCAGGCGGCCGGAGGGTCTGAGCAGGTCGTGGATCGACGCGGCCCAGGTGTCGAGGTCGGGAAGCCAGCCGAGGGCGCCGCCGCCGGTGTAGACGATGTCGAAGGAACCAGGGGCCAGCGCCTCCGGGCGGCTGCTGACGTCGGCGGCCAGGAACTCTGCCGAGATTCCAGCGGCCTGGGCCTTGCGTCTGGCCAGTTCGATCTGCCTGGGGCTGATGTCGACTCCGGCGACGTGCGCGCCGGCGTTGGCCCAGGAGATGGTCCCTTCGCCGCTGCCGCACTGGAGGTGGCAGAGACGCAGACCGTGGACGTCGCCGGCGGCCTCGAGTTCGTGCTCGCGCAGCAGCGATCCGCCGCGCGCAAAGAAGTCCGCGGACGGCCATATACCGTGTCGTTTCTCGGCAATGGCGTCCCAGGCGTCGCGGTTGGCGGCGGTGTAGTCGTTCACGGTTTGTTCGGGTTGCGGTGGATGGGAAGCGACGGACCATTGTGACCGTTCGCGCGCCCTGGCTGGACGGGCTGACCACGGGGATTCAGGCTAGGGTAAGACGCCGCGCGGGGAATCCACGATGAGAAACGAGGGTCTGAGATGAGCGTGGACGGGCCGCGGGTGATGCGGCTGGACGAGCGGCAGGACCTGATCGACCACGTCAACCGGGTCATGCGCGAGGAAGTGGGCAGCGATCCCACCTACGGCGAAGACTGGCCGCACGTGCATCAGCCGGAGAACGTGCCGAACATCTTTGTGGTCCGGGAGGACGACCAGATCGTGGCGTCCACGGCGATCTATCCGCACGACACGCGGTTGGGCGGCGTGGAGTTGCGGATCGGCGGGATCAACGGGGTGTCGACCGACGTGCCGTACCGGCGTCGCGGCTACGCCACGCGCGTGCTCGACGCCTGCATCGAGCGCATGGCGGAGCTGGGCTCCCACGTCAGCCTGCTGTCGACGGGCGTCCCCAGCTGGTACCGCAAGCAGGGCTGGGAGTATGGCGGGACGGTGCGGGTGTATCGATTCGACCGAGGGAACCGGTCGTTCCTGCCGTCGGAGCCTGTGCCGGAGATACGTCCGGCGACGGACGATGACTTCGAGGCGCTGTCGGCGATCAACGAGGCGCGGGCCTGGGGTGCGGTGCGCCCGCCGGACCACATGCGGGCGATGCTGGTGCGGCGCAACTCGACGGTGTGGGTGGCCGATCGCGACGGCCGGGCCGCCGCTTATGTGTTCGCGCGCGGCACGACGATGGCGGAATACGGCGGGCCGGCCGACCTGGTAGTGCCGATGATCGCCCGCCTGCTGGCGGAGTGGGACGACCCGGCGGTCAAGACCTCCACCCAGTCGGTGGCCGAGCGCCAGGCCGGACAGAGTCCGACAGTGCACGCCACGCTGGCGGCGCCGGCTCGCGCGGACGACGTGACGGACGCGCTGGATGCGGTTGGAATCATGCGGTCGGCCGATTACATCGGGATGATTCGGATCGAGGACCCGGTGGGACTTGTGCGTGCCTACGGGCGCGACGACCTGGACCCGGCGGACGAAGGCGACACGATTGCAATGACGGTGGGCGGCCAGCGCGTGCGGCTGAGCCGGAACGACGCGGTGAAGCTGCTGTTCGGTCCGGAGCGGCCGCCGGGCGTCCGCGATCCGGGGTTGCCGCTGGCGTTTCACGAGTGGTCGGCCGATCGGGTCTAATTCGGGTGGCGCGCGGCTGCCAATTCTTCATAGAATCAGCGCACCTACCTGCGCGGGGAGTCCAGGTAGGCTCATAACCCGGCCGCCAGAGCGGCGCGTGGAGGCCAGGCATGGCAGTAACTGAACGAAGAGACACGGCAGGGCACGTGATCGAGATCCTCGATGAGGAATTCGAGGACTTCACCACCGAGGCCCGCGCCTACCTGGCCGGTCAGCGCGTCGAAGAGAAGTTCATCGGCTACCGGCTGAAGCAGGGCGTTTACGGCCAGCGTCAGCCCAACGTGCAGATGCTGCGGGTGAAGCTGCCCATGGGCGGCGTCACGGCGGACCAGTTGGACGCCTTTGCCGAGGTGACCGAGCGGTTTGCTCCGCTGAAGAAGGGTCACATCACAACGCGCGAGAACGTCCAGATACACCACATCCCGCTGCCGCTGGCCTGGGATGCGTTGCGGGTGCTGGGTCGCGCCGGCCTGTCGACCCGAGAAGCCTGCGGAAACACCGTCCGCAACGTGACCGGCGACCCCTGGGCGGGCGTGGCGGACGACGAGACGTTCGACGCGACGCCGTATGCAGGCGCCTTCGTGCGCTACTTCGTGCGCAACCCGCTGACCCAGTTGCTGCCGCGCAAGTTCAAGGTTTCGTTCAGCGGGTCCGACACCGACCGCACGATCGGCGAGATTCACGACCTGGCCTTCTTCTCGACCATCCGCGAAGTGAACGGCAAGGAAGAGCGCGGGTTCCGGATCCTGACCGGCGGCGGGCTCTCGATCATGCCCAAGCACGCGTTCGAGCTGTACGACTTCGTGCCGCTGAGCGACTACCTGCGGGTGTCCGAGGCCGTGCTGCGGATCTTCAACCGGTCCGACGAACTGCGCCGCAACCGGGCGAAGGCGCGAATCAAGTTCCTGGTGCACCGGGTCGGCATCGAGAAATTCCGCGAGATGGTGGAGGCGGAACTGACCGGGGCATGGGCGCAGCGCGAATACGACCTGGACGACCTGGTCTTTATCGACAACGAGGAAGCCGACGCGCCGGAATTGCCGGCCGAGGCGCCCGAGATCGCCGAGGAAGACGCGGACCTGTTTGAGCGCTTCTGCTCGACCAACGTGGCGCGGCAAGTCCAGGCCGGGTACTCCACCATGGAAGTCAAGGTGAACCAGGGCGACCTGAGTCCCGAGCAGTTCCGCGGTCTGGCGCAGATCCTGCGTGACTACGGCGCCAGCCGGGCGCGTACGACCCACTGGCAGAACATCGTGCTGCGCTGGATTCCCGACAACAGCGTGTACCCGGTGTGGCGCGAACTGCGCGCGCTGGGTCTGGGGAATCCGGGCGCGTATGAGATCAACGACGTGGTGTCCTGCCCCGGCACGG
>VXPS01000172.1 GCA_009839425.1 Chloroflexota bacterium | reverse complement strand
CGGCGCTGCCCCCGGGCCTCAGCTTCGATGCGTCGACCCGCACCCTCAGCGGGACGCCGACCGCCACCGGGACGACGACGCTCACCTACACGGTCACCGACGCGGACGCCGACACCGACTCGCTGAGCTTCAACGTCACCGTCAACGCCAACCAGGTGCCGACCGCCGATGCCGGCGAGGACCGGACGGTGACCGAGAGCGACACTGTCACGCTGGACGGCTCGGGCAGCTCCGATCCCGAGGAGCAGCCCCTCACCTACGCCTGGAGCGAGCCCTCGGGCATCACGCTGTCGAGCACGACCGCGGCCAAGCCCACCTTCACTGCCCCCACGGTGAGCGCCGATACCTCCTACACCTTCACCCTCACCGTCAACGACGGAGTGCAGGACTCCGTCGCGGCGAGTGTCACCATCACGGTCGAGGACGACGACGCCCCGTCGTTCGGGACGGAGGTGGACGACCAGGCCGAAGTGGCGCACATCGCCATGGAGGCTCTCCTGCTGCCCGAGGCGACGGGCGGCAACGGGACGCTCACCTATGCGCTGGCGTGCGCAGCGGGGGCGATGGGTTGTGAGGGCAGTCCCGCGCTGCCCCGGGGCCTCCGCTTCGATGCGGCGGCCCGCACCCTCAGCGGGATCCCGACCGCCACCGGGACGACGTTGCTCACCTACACGGTGACCGACGCGGACGCCGACACCGACTCGCTGAGCTTCAACATCACCGTCAACGCCAACCAGGTGCCCACCGCCGATGCCGGCGAGAACCGAACGGTCACCGAGGGCGATACCGTCACCCTGGACGGCTCGGGCAGCACCGACCCCGAGGGGCAGCCCCTCACCTACACATGGACCGCGCCGGACGGCATCACGCTGTCCGACGACACCGCGGCCAAACCCACCTTCACTGCGCCCGAGGTCAGCTCCAACCCCGCCTACACCTTCACGCTCACCGTTAACGACGGTGTGCAGGATTCGGCCGAGCCCTCCTCCGTCATCGTGACGGTGGAGGATGACACCGCGCCGTCGTTCGCCGCCGAGCCGGTGGTGGACCAGCGCTACGTGACGGGCAAGGCGATCAGCACCCTCACCCTGCCGGAGCTGACGCTGGGCAACGGGGACAATGAGGACCACGACTACGAGTGGGCCCCGGAGCTGCCAAACGGGCTAACGCTCGACTTCTCCAACCCCGTGAGCCTGACGCTGTCGGGCACGCCGACCGTGGCTTCCAGCGAAACCACCTACGTCCTGAAGGTGTCGGACCGTGACGGCGACCCGGCCTCGGTGTCGGTGAACATCACGGTGGAGGACAATAAAGTGCCGTCGTTCGCCGCACCGACGGCGCCGGACCAGCGCTACGTGAAGGACCAGGCGATCACCGCGCTAGACCTGCCGGAGCTGACGCTGGGCAACGGGGTCAATGACGACCACGACTACGAGTGGGCCCCGGCGCTTCCGGCCGGGCTGACGTTGGACTCCTCCAACCCCAAGAGCCTGACGCTGTCGGGCACGCCGACCGCAGTTTCCAGCGAAAACACCTACACCCTGACGGTCACCGACGTGGACGGCGACCCGGACTCGGTGTCCGTGAAGATCACGGTGGACGGGGCGGCATCGCCGTCGTTCGCCGCGCCGACGGCGCCGGATCAGCTCTACGTGAAGGACCAGCCGATCACCGCGCTAGACCTGCCGGAGCTGACGCTGGGCAACGGGGCCAATGCCGAACACACCTACACATGGGACCAGCCACTTCCGGACGGGCTGACGTTGGACTCCTCCAACCCCAAGAGCCTGACGGTGTCGGGTACGCCGACCGCGGTTTCCAGCGAAACCACCTACACCCTGACGGTTTCCGACGTGGACGGCGACACGGACTCGGTGTCCGTGAAGATCACGGTGGAGGAGGACGGCGCGCCGTCGTTCGCCTCGACGGATGTGGCGGACCAAGTCTACGTGAAGGACGCGCCGATCGCCGCGCTAGACCTGCCCGAGCTGACGCTGGGCAACGGGGCCAATGAGGACCACGAATACCAGTGGGCCCCGGCGCTTCCGGACGGGCTGACGTTGGACTCCTCCAATCCCAAGAGCCTGACGCTGTCGGGCACGCCGACCGTGGCTTCCGTCGAAACCACCTACACCCTGACAGTTTCCGACGTGGACGGCGACAGGGCCTCGGTGTCCGTGAAGATCACGGTGGAGGGGGCATCGCCCTCGCCCCTCCTTGCGAGTGCGAGCAGCGTAGTAGTGCCGGAGAACGGCACGGCCACGTTCGACCTGCAGCTTGCAACAGAGCCGACGCACGACGTGATCGTGACGTTGGACCGGCTGAGCGGCGACGAAGACTTGCACATACAGGCAGGAGCGTCGCTGACGTTTACCGCCGTGACGTGGGCGACCGCACAGACGGTGACATTGGAGGCCAGGGACGATGCGGATGCGGTCAATGGGACGGCGACGTTCCTGGCGACATCCGCGAGTGCCGATCCCAACTACCACGACCAGACGGTAGAAGTGACGGCGACAGAGGAAGATGATGACGGCGAGGGTCCCACGCCGCCCCCCGGTCCGGTCGCCCTGCCCCTGGCATTCGACGGTTCGGTGAATGATCTGGTCTACACCGCGGGGAAGGAAATCCCGGGGCTCGTGCTGCCGCGGGCGAACGGCGGGACGGCGCCCCTCGCGTACGGGCTGGCGCCCCTGCCCTCCGGTCTCGTGTTCGATGACAACCCCGACCGCCGGCGCCTCGCGGGGACGCCGGACAGGCCGGGCTCGACGCCACTGAGTTACACGGTCACCGACGCCGGTGGGGATGCCGCCACGCTCGCCTTCCGCATCGTGGTGGAGGAGGACGTGGCACCGCTGTTCGATCCCGGGATGGTCGCCGACCTCAAGCCCCAGAACTACATCGCGGGCAACACGGTCCACCTCCGGCTGCCGAAACTGACGCTGGGCAACGGCACCAACAGAGATCACAGCTACGAATGGTCACGGAAGGACGGTCAGACCCGTGCACTTCCCGTGGGCTTGTCGCTCAAAGGCGGCCCGGCCTCGCTGGCCGTCACCGGCACCCCCACGGAACACATGGTCTCCACGGAGTACACCCTGACGGTGACGGACCGCGACGGTGACGCAACCAGTTTGACGCTCCACATCGCGGTAATCGAGATTACGGAGAAGCCGCCCGGCAGCGAGGTGACCTTCAACGAGGAGACGGGCGAGATCATCTTGCGAAACGTCCGCTTCCCCTTGGAAGATGGCACCGAGCGCACCCGGGAAGCGGCGCGCATCGAACTGCCTGCCGGCCACATGGTGAGCCGCCTCCCCCTGAGAGTCGCGAACCTGGCGGACGACGAGTTGTTGCCGCCGGACCCCGGGACCCTGTTCGGAGGCGTGGGGTTGGTCATCTTTCCGAACGGCGGGCTGGCCGGGGGGGCGGCGTCCGACTGCCTCTCCAACGACGGCTTGCACCAGGGGAAGGCCCCGAGGCTGTACCACGAGAACCCCGCATCCGGGGTCTGGAAGCGCATCGATACCGAGATGCGCGGCGAAGTCGGCCTGATCTGCGGGGACGTGAGCTCGTTCTCGGGGTTCCGCGTGGGATACGAGGCCGAGTCCCTGGTGCAAGTGCGCGAGCGGGCACTCGAACACATGCTGG
>VXPS01000356.1 GCA_009839425.1 Chloroflexota bacterium | reverse complement strand
TTTAACCCCCCCCCCCCCCCCAACCCCCATCCCACACCGTCCCGGGGGCTCGGAGTTGTTTATAACTCACAGGCCCCCCACAGGCCCAAAACCCCGCCAGAACGCACGCCGCCGCACCTCAAGAGTTTTTTGGAAAAAACTCTTACCGCGCGCGAGGCCCCCATTCCCGGCCCACTCACCGCCGCCGATGTACGCTCTCACCCGGGACATCGACCGTCACCCCCGAAAGTCGGTCCTGACATGCCAGCCCTCGCCCTCACCGGCGGCGCCCCCGTCCGCACCCAGCCCTTCCCCGCCTGGCCCGTCTTCCCCGAGCCGGACATCGCCGCCCTCGCCGACCACCTTCGCGCCGGCGACCGCTCCGACGACGACCCCGTCATCGAGTTCGAGCAAGCCTTCGCCGCCGCCCACGGCGCCCGCTACGGCATCGGCGTCAACAGCGGTACCAGCGCCCTCGAACTCGCCCTCCAGGCCCTCCGCCTCGACCGCGGCGCCGAGGTCATCGTCTCCCCCATCACCTTCTTCGCCAGCATCTCCGCCATCCTCAACGTCGGCCTCGTCCCGGTCTTTGCCGACATCGACCCCGACACCTACAACATCGCTCCCGCTGCCATCCAGGCCGCCATCACCCCCCGCACCGGCGCCATCATGACCGTCCACTTCGGCGGCGTCAGCTGCGACATGCAGCCCATCCTCGACATCGCCCAGCGCCACAACCTCGCCATCGTCGAGGACGTCTCCCACGCCCACGGCGGCACCTGGAACCACCGCGGCCTCGGCTCCATCGGCGACGCCGGCTGCTTCAGCTGCGGCAGCGGCAAGAACCTCTCCGCCGGCGGCGGCGGTGTCCTGATCACCAACGACCCGCTTATCCACGAACGCGCCAGCGGCTACGGCGAACTCAATCACCCCCGCCGCCAGCGCCGCCGCGAACTCACCGGCGCCCGCGAGACCCGTCCCGCCACCCAGGAGTTCTTCCCCTACTCATCGGGCAACCGCCGCCTCCACCCCGTCCACGCCGTCCTCGGCCTGCCGCAGCTTCAGCGCCTCGACGAGCAAACCGCCCGTCGCGACGCCAACGGCCGCTACCTCGCCTCGCTGCTTGACGACATCGACGGCGTCACCCCCCGCCGCCAGGACCCCTTCGCCACCCGCGCCGCCAACCACCTCTTCGTCCTCCGCTACAACGCCCGGGCCTTCGGTGGCCTCTCCCGCGACCTGTTCGTCAAGGCCCTCAACGCCGAGGGCATCCCCGGCCAGACCGAGTACCACCGCCCCATGCACCGCGCCGACCTGTTCGCGGACGTCGACGGCGAACTCACCCGCGTCTGGCCCCGCGCCAACGGCGCCCCCGACGTCGACTACACCGCCATGAGCTGCCCCAACGCCGAACGCGCCTGCGCCGAGGAAATGGTCACCCTCCCAACCCGCGTAACCCTCGACACCCGCGACGGCATGGACCAGATCCTCACCGCCATCGAGAAGATCCAAACCCACCAGTCCGAACTCGCCGCCTACGTCCCTGAGACCCCTTCGGAGCAATCCCTGTGGTCGGTCTCCGGAAGGTAGTGACTGAGGTGGCGCGGCCTCCAAAATCGACCGTCCCCGGCCGCGGTGCTAGCCTCGTTCGACTCCGAAGCACGACCGGTTTGTACATCCGGCAACGCAGGGAGATTCGGCCATGAGCTACCGGCCGCTGGCTGACGTTCGCAAAGACCTCCGGGTCGAGTGGTACCGCTGCCCCATCGAAGGCTCGAAACTGCGCGAACTCTCCCGTCGCAGCGACCTGCAGGGCTGGTTCCAGGCCGGTGGCCACCTGTCCCTGTTTCTCCTGACCGGCGCCATTACCTACTTCTTCTGGCTCCAGCAATTCTGGGTGGGCGTTGTCATCGGGCTCTATTTCCACGGGACGGTGGGATCGTTCTTGCGCGGTGTTGCGAGTCACGAGCTTGTCCACGGCTCTGTCTTCCGGACCAAGTTCCTGAACAAGTTCTTCTTGTACTTCTTCGGCCTCCTGGGCTGGTTCGATTCCTTCGACTACGCCAGCAGTCACACCTACCACCACCGCTACACCCTCCACCCCGAGGGCGACCGCGAGGTTTTGCTGCCCCTCAAACCGACCGTCGGTAAAACCTTCCTGCTACAGATCTGCACGATCAACCTCTGGACGCAGAAGGGCCGCACCTTCGGCCGAGCTGGCGGCCTCTTTCCCACGATCATTGGCACCTTCCGATCCGCCATATCGACCCCTGGCTCCCCCGACACCTCCAAGTCGGAATGGTGGAACGCCTTGAACTACGACCAGCCGGACCAGTACCGCCGCTCACTCTGGTGGTCGCGCGCGCAGCTGGCCTACCACGCAACCGTCTGGGTGGTATCGATCCTGACCGGCCAGTGGATCTGGATCTTCCTGGTGAGCGTCTTTCCGTTCATCGCCAATCTGGCTTCCTACCTGGTCAGCATGCCCCAGCACTGCGGCCTGAGGGACAACGTCGCCGACTTCCGCAAGTGCGTGCGCTCGAACACGCTGATTCCGATCCTCGAGTTCCTCTACTGGCGCATGAACTGGCACCTCGAGCACCACATGTACGCCGGCGTCCCCTGCTACAACCTCAAGAAGCTCTACCACGAAGTCGCCCACGACATGCCCGAACCCCGCACCCTCCGCAGCGCCTGGCGCGAAATGCTGGACGTCTGGGAACGCCAGCAAACCGACCCGGACTACCAGTACGACACCCCGCTCCCCGCGACCGCGCAGCGCGTCCGCGAGGATGAGTCCACCGCGCTGGAGAGCTCCATCGGCGACCTCGCGCCGAAGGGTCTGAAATAGCCGTGCAAAGCACGACGAATCCGCTGGTTCAAAGGCGCTGGGAGGAGAGGCCATGAGCTACAAGCCGCTGGCTGAAGTACGCAAGGACCTCCGGGTAGAGTGGTACCGCTGCCCGATCGAGGGCTCAAAGCTTCGGGAGCTTTCCCGGCGCAGCGACCTCCAGGGTTGGTACCAGGCCGGCGGCCACCTGGCGCTTTTCCTCTTGACCGGCGCACTTACCTACTTCTTCTGGTTGCAGCAGATCTGGGTGGGCGTGGTGGTGGGGCTCTTCCTCCACGGCACCGTTGGGACCTTCTTCCGCGGCATCGCCGCGCATGAACTGGCCCACGGCTCCGTCTTCCGGACCAAGATCCTCAACAAGATCTTCCTCTACCTGTTCAGCCTGCTCAGCTGGTGGGATGTATTCGACTACGCCAGCAGCCACACCTACCACCACCGCTACACCCTGCATCCCGAGGGTGATCGCGAAGTCTTGCTTCCGATCCAGCCGAGGACCGGCAGAACATTTCTGCTCCAGATGTTCACCATGAACATCTGGACGCAGAAAGGACGCACGTTTGGACGCGGCGGCCTGATTCCGCTGGTTTTGAGCACGATTCGGACGGCCATGGGAAGTTCAGGTTCGTCCACCCGGGGCGGTTCGGAGTGGGTGAACTCGCTGCACGAGGATCAGCCCGATCAGCATCGGCGGGCGATCTGGTTTGCGCGGGCACAGCTGGCGTTCCACGCGGCGGTAGTCATCGTCTCAATCGTGACGGGCCAGTGGATCTGGATCTTTCTGCTCACACTTTTCGCGTTCACCGCCGGCTGGGCCGGGTACATGGTGGGATTGCCCCAGCAC
>VXPS01000429.1 GCA_009839425.1 Chloroflexota bacterium | reverse complement strand
CGTCTCGGTCGGCCCCATCAGGCAATAGCCAGCGTTGTTGACGACCACGTCTATGCGGCCGAAGTCCTTCAGGGCTTCGGCGGCGACCCGCTCGACTTGCTCGAAGTCGTCGACATCGAGTTCGTACAGCCTAACGCCTGCGAGGTGGCAGAACAGGTTCTCGTGCGCCCGCTTGTCCCGCACGGTCGCGGCGACCCCCCAGCCCTCGGCGGCGAACAGTTCGACCGTGGCCTTGCCGAAGCCGGAGTTGGTGCCGGTGATGAACAGGGTCCGTTGCGCCGGGTCGCGCTCCATGTGTCCGTCCTTTCCCCGCCGATGTACATGCGACCGACGCGGGCGCGCCGGCCGCTCGGTGAAACGCTAACGGGACCCGGTGGATCGGCCAAGGAGAAGGGAATCCAATCCCACCGCCTAGCGCGGAAGCCTCACTCAACCGGCGGGCACGGCGCTACGCATGGCTCCCATGCCCAAACGCTACGCGGTTTGGAAACGAGACCCGCAGCGTCTAACGCTTGCGGCTTGGCAAGGGTGGCTCCTCCCCTCCTTGGACCCCCCGGATGCCGACCGTCAGGCCGAGGCTGGGCGTGGCGGTGGCGGATCCGTACCGGTCGTGGAGGTCAAGCCAGAGGCTACCGGGCAGACTGACGCCGTAGTTGGCGCGCGCGTCGAGGATCCAGCCTTCCGGGTCTGGACCGCCGTCACGGAGACCGCCTCCGAGCGGGCCGCGCAGGACCGCGCCCGAGGCTCGGGCCGGACCGCCCCATCGCGGCGAGACCTAGAGCGAGAACCCTTCTTCGCCTCCCTGCTCGCCCAAGGCGAGGGTCACCGCCGCGCCGCGCTCGCCGTAGCCCTCCGCCGTGTGGTGGGCAAGCATGCGAGCCTGCGCGTTGAGGCACACGATGCCGAAGACGGCCCGGAGTCCCCCGGCGACCTCGATGCCGTCGCCGGTCTGGCCCGCGCCGCCGTCCCTGTGCGCGTGCACCGTTCCCGACGGCGTCAGTTCCAGGCCGCCGAGCCGGGCGGTTACATTTCGTTCTGAGCGCCGATGGTGCTCTCCGTCGCCCACGGGTTCGGCGGTCGGTCGCAGCCAAGCCCCGGAAGGGGGCTGTACGGCCTTCCCGTCAGGGATTGCTGGTCCGCTAGCGACCCGGGGGGCGGAGGCAAGGTGTGCGCAACCACACCCGGCCTCGTACCCGTACCGAGCTCTCGGCGAGGGGGGTCGCTAGCGTCACGGCCCGACCGCCCCGTGTGCCACGGGCGAACGGGGCGGTGAGGCCGAAAAACGTTCCCGCGCCAGCGGATGGACGGAAACGCCGGTGCGCATCGCCGGACGACCGAAGTGCGCATCGACCCTCCATGTCGTTTCCGCGTTTCAGTACGGCTCCAAGTCGGGGCACGGGCTGCCCCCCAACCCGACTCCGGCGAGTTGCACCTCTTCCGGCTCTTGCCGCCGTGTCACGCCCGCCACTACGAGATGCCAGACCTGCTTCCAAGACGAAAACAGCGCTGCCCGGCTCGAAGGGCGGCGGAGAATTCAAGTGTCTCCAAGGCTGGTCGGTCAACCCAGGCACATGATTCTAAAGCGTAATTTCGGTATCGGTGGCGATTGAGTTTCAACGGGTCGGCCGAGCCGACGGCAATCATGCACGACGGATCGTGCCGCGAGTTAGATTGGTTTTCTTGGGGTTATGACCGTTCCCCCATGTCGATGACAACCACACAGCAAGGAGTCCATCCCATGATGCTCAAGGCGCACGGCGGGGTCCGGCGGAAGGTAGGGATGCGTGGACTAGTATTCTGCGGACTCCTGCTCGTCGCTCTCGGTTGCGAGGACGGAACCACGGAGCCCGACGACGAGCCTCTTACGATGGAAGAAGCCGTGGCGCTGTTCGAGGGCATGAGGGCAATTCACCAGGATACCACCTCCGCGATCCTTCACGCTTCCGAGGACACCACCGTGGTGGCTTGTCCCGTCGGTGGACGGGTCCTGGTGACGGGAAGCGCTTCGGAGTCGGTCGCGGGAGACACGCTTAGGCTGGAAACGGACTTCACCGCCGCCCCCGCAAGCTGCCAGTTCTCCCAAGGAGGGCACCAGTTCACCACCGATGGCGATCCCGGCGTCCGCGAGCAGACAGTCGTCGTTATCGTCGGGCTCTTCGATCATGTCGGTGTCGAGGGCACGGTGGCCGGCAGGCTGGATTGGCAACTCGACGGCAGGTCCGGCTCCTGCGGTATGGATCTGGAGTTGACGGCGGAGCCGGACCTGTCGGGCAACGAGCCGGGCGTTGGCGGAACGCTGTCCGGTACGTTGTGCGATCACGACGTGGAGCTTGAAATCGAGAGTGTCTCGAGGCCGGGCAACTGACCCTCGGGGTGACTCCCCGGACCCCACTGACGCGGGCGGAGGATTCGCGACCGATTGCAGGTCGGATCCTACATTTCGATTGCGGCGCGCCCGGCGGCGTCCCGCAGAGCGAAAAGTGTCGAGTGCTTCCCGGTGCCTTCGGCCACCACAACCGGCCTTGCGATGCGAGGCCTGTGGATGTACGAACCGGAGAAGTTGACGGTGGCCGCCCGTCCTTCGGTGTCGATGCTCACGGTGGCGGAGGTTCGGTCGAAGCGTGCATCCGCCGGATAGTTGCTGATGGCGATGGTGTGGGTACCGGTCTCCACGTCACGGAACCGGAACGCGCCCCCGCCGGTCGTGGCGGTTACGGCCCGGCCGTCCAGTGCGACGGTCACGCCATCGGCTCCCCGTCCATCGACCAGGACGTGTCCCACGATGGCGTTTGCGGGCATCGGTGGCGGGGGGTTCTCGTTGCGCCCGGTCGCGGCGGACACCAGCGCCGCGACGGACAGCAGCAACGACGCGGCCGCGATCATGTACGCCGCGTGCCTGTTCCTTCGAGTTCGCCTCTGGTACGAAGTCATCCGGTGCACGTCCTTGCGGGCGGTCCCGGCACTAACACGGGACGGCGGCAGGCAGTCGCCGTTCGACCTTGCGGCGGGTGCCGGGGCAGCGGTCATCACCGCGAAGATCCTCGATCCCCTTCGCATGCAGGTCACGGAGCGGTACTGGCCGCTCCGCACGGCCATCTCGATACGCTGGGCGAACCGCATCTTGGCCCTCAACCCCTTACGCATGTCCACCGTCCAAGTCGTATTGCCCGAGCCCTTCGTCGAGGACGGCTCCTCGCCGGATCGTCCATTCAGGGCGATCCGCCTGACCGCGATGCCGTGCTCCGTGCCGTTGGCGCTTGGGGCGATGCGCAGCAACTCGTCCCTTCCGAGCAAGGACAGATGATCGAGGATCCGCCGCCAGGGCATGGGCCGGATCGCTTCTCCGTGGCCGGTCACGTAACCCTGCGCCGCCCAATGCAGAGTGTCGACGACGGTATCGTAGCTTGGGATCTCCCGCTGCATGGTTCCGGCTCCTCGCTTCGGGTGACACGCCCCCGGTTGGCTTCAGGGTGCCTTTACGGCAGATATGCGAAACCGCGCCTACGGGCCGTCAGAGGAGAATTCCCCGAATTATGGGGGGAGAAACCCGCAACCGTCCTGACGGGAGATTCCCGTCATCACTGTGCGGAACGGGGAAAACCGGCGGGATTGCGGAGTGCCGCTACTCCTCCGCTTCGGGCCGCAGCAGCCCGGTTTCCAGCGCGAAGCGCACGA
>VXPS01000227.1 GCA_009839425.1 Chloroflexota bacterium | reverse complement strand
GAAATGCGCATCCGCCGCATCGGCGAGGGCCCGAACGAGGTCCAGCGCCACATCGTCGCCCGCGACCTGTTCGGAAGCTCGCTGCGGTAGAGGGCAGATGCCGTCCGGTAGCTTGCATTACGGCGCGAGGCGCACCATCATTTCTAGACCGAGGGCGCGCGGTCGGCGAAGGACGAATTCATGGTCAGTGGCACAATCGCGATCATCGTTTCCGTCGTAGCGGTCGGCGCCACGGTTGGCATTGGGCTTGCAACGCTGATCCTGACCAGCTCGGGGCGCTTGGCTGCGCGCCTGACTGCGGTGGAGAAGGAAACCGCCCGCCTGTCCGGACTGCTCGAAGGTCTTGGACTTACCGGCCGGGCGCCGACTGGACCCGAAGCGACCGGCCCATAGTGATCTGGCGGGTGTAGCCCCCAAAAGGGCGAAATTGCGGGCGAATGCGGGGGCATGTCGTCTGTGTCGATCTGGACGAATTCCGGCGACACGTCGTCCAGCCACCCGCACATGATGTCGTGCCAGGAGCCGAATTCCCGGACGTCGGAAGGAGAAGCGGTGTCGACCTTTACCGTCGTCGATGTCGAGACTGCGAATCACAGCCGCGCAAGCGTCTGCCAGATTGGCATCGTGCAGGTCCGGGACGGCAGGATTTGCGATGCGTGGCAAAGTCTGGTGGACCCGGAAGGATCGTTTCATTCGTTTCATACCGGGTTGCATGGCATCGATGCGGACGCAGTATGCGGCGCCCCGGCCTTTCCAGATCTCTACGGGGAACTGGGCCGGCGTCTTGGCCGATCTGTCGCAGTCGGGCATTCATCGTTCGACGAGCAGGCGCTGAACCAGACGGCGGAGAAGTACAATCTGCCGATATTTCCGGTCACCTGGCTCAACAGCGTCGCTATTGCCCGCGACGCCTGGCCGGGATTGCCGAGTTACAGCCTCGATCAACTCGCGGAATTGCTGCGTATCGACTTCCGCCATCACGATGCGCTGGAAGATGCGCGGGCAGCCGCCGAAGTGGTGTTGCGCGCTTGTAGGGTCACTGGGCGCGGCATCGAAAGCTGGCTGTAGCAGAGCCGGCTGACGGGCGTACAGCGAAGGCGCTCGCCAACGTCAGAGGGAGAAATAGCGGGCGAGCGCGGGGGGTATGTCGTCCGTGTCGATCTGGAAGAGCTCCAGCAGCACGCCGTCCGGCGCTTCGCACATGATGTAGCGCCACGACCCGAATTCGCGGATGCCGGAGCGGAACGGCACGCCGAGCGCCGCCAGCCGGCGGTGGAGCGCGGGCAGGTCGTCCGTCTGGATGCCGACATGGTGCACGGCGCCGCCCGGTGCCCCGCGCGGCGGCTGGTCGTAAAGGTGGAGGCGGCCGCGCCCAACCTCCATGAACACATTGCGCGCGCCGCCGAACTCGCCGTCGAAGGCCACAACACCCCCGAGCTTCTCCCGCCACCAGCCAACGGCCGCGTCGATATCGGCCGCGAAGAGGTGCACATGGTGCAGATGTGCGGCGGGCGGTGGATTCGGACTGGATGGGCTACGGTCCATCATGCCGGTTTCGGGGCGCTGACGAGTTCGACCGTGTTGCCGTCGGGGTCCTTGACATAGATGGAGTGCCAGCCGACCCAGTCGTGAAAGGCGGTCCAGGGTTCGAGGCCGAGTGCCGTGAGTCGGGCCAGCGCGGCAGAATGTTCGGCATGCGGGATGCTGAGCGCGAAATGGTGCAGCGTGGACCGGGTCGGGTCGTGGCCCCGCCAGCCCTCGCCCCGGTCGAGCGGAAAGAGGGCCAGCACCGCCGTGTGGCCCTCGAAACCGGGCGCCAGGCGGAAGAAGGTCATGCCGTCCTCGAAAACCCGCATGACCTCCAGCCCGATGGTATCCCTGTAAAACGCTCGCATCTCGTCAAGCCGGGCCGTTCGCAGGACGACCTCACCGAGCGCCCGGACACCGAATCCCGCTTCACTCATCGGCTACCCGTCCACATTCATCGGGACACGCAGCGCGTCCAGCCCCCATGAGGTCCAGCCGGGCGCGCGGTCGCGGGAGAAGAGTTCGATCCTGGATTGGGTGGGAAACATCGCCTCGATACGCTCGCGCACTTCTGCGGGCTTCTCCGAGTGCGGGCCGCGCTCGGCGCTGACGAGCTGGCGGATGTTCCTGGCGCCCCTCGGCTGCGGAATCCTGCCCCGCTTGAAGACGAGGCAAAGTTCGCACTGGCTCAAGGTGTAGAAGCCGGGATTGGTCTTTTGCTTGTCCCAGACAAAGGCGACCGTGGCCCAGTTGAAGCCCCACGCCTTGCCGAGGTCGATGGCCTGGTCCAGATGCGGATTGGTGGCCCAGAGGAACAGCAGGGAATTCTCCGCCGCGATGTCCGCGACCGGAAGCGTCTTCAGATCGTCCAGCGTAACCGTCGGATAGTGGCGGACGGCGCCGCCGGAATCGCCGCTGCCCGGCCCGGCATGTTGCAGCTGGCCCTTGTAGTCCCAGGGCGGATCGGCATAGACGATGTCGAAGACCCGCCTCGGGAGCGCCGGGAAGACCGCTCTGGCGTTCCCCTTGCGTGGCACGCTGCGGATCAGGCGAAGAAGGCCTCGACGGCCTCCGCCACCTCGGCAGGCCTGTCGAGCTCGGCGAGGTGGCCGGCGCCGTCGATGACCCGCAGCTGCGCAGGCCCCCCCAGTCCCGCCGCGATGCGCTCGCCATAGGAGCGCGGCAGGATGCGGTCCTCCGAGCCCCAGAGCAGCAGCGCGGGCGCGCGAACCCGGCCGAGGCGCCTTTCCAGCCCGCTGTTGCCGAGCGGCCAGAAAGCCCGCGCCGAAGCCTCCAGCGCGCGCGTCTGCTCGATCGGCCATTCCTCCGAATTCGCGCCTTCCGGCGGCGCCTTGAGCGCGTCCCAGTTCTCCGGGTCGGCGCAGAGCATGCCCGGCAGTTCCGGCTGGCGCTGCGCCCAGGGGTCGGTCATCGGCTCCGCTTCGTCGAACAGGCCCCAGGGTGCGACCAGGGCCAGCCGGTCCACCTTGTGCGGCCAGAGCGCGGCAATCTCCAGCGCGAAGGAGGCTCCGGGGCCGGAACCGGCGAGCAGGGTGTCGCCGCCCTCTAGGCCGCAGCCGTTCAACAGGTCGCGGACCGCCAGCACCCAGTCCAGGTGGTCCACGAGCTTCGTGTGCCCGAGGCCGCCCGGATAGCCGGGGATGGACGGCACGACGACTTCGTGGTTCTCCGCCAGCAGGTCGAGGAAGGCCGGCCATTTGGGCAGGCCGCCATGACCGGCAAGGAAGGCGAGCGGACGGCCCGATCCCTTGCGCCAGACGCGGCAGGGCTCGCCATTGACATCCACATGGTCGACGGTGGGGGCCGGGGAAGCCATGTCCATAGCCTGTTCCGTCCCTATTCGGCGGCCACGGCGCGGTGTGCGATGGGATCGGGAGCGGCCCGGTCCGCGGCGGCCATGGGCGTCGGCCACCAGTGGTTCTCCCACTCGCTCCAGACATCCTGAAGCTGCGGCATCACCTGTTCGGCATAAAGCTGCGAGTTGTACTTCGCCAATTGCTTGTCCATGTTGCCAAACTGGAGCAGCAGCATGAGCTGCCCGAAGCGCAGGTCGTGGATGACCTGGCGCAGCTTCTCGGCCACCTGGTCCGGCGTGCCGATGATGACGTAGCCATTGTCCAGAATGGCGTCGAACTCGCGCGCGGACTTGCTGACCTGGAGCG
>VXPS01000106.1 GCA_009839425.1 Chloroflexota bacterium | reverse complement strand
GGTCACGATCTCGATGGCGCCGTCCGCGGTGATGGGACGCGTGAGGTCGCGGAGGTCGCCGTCGAGGCGGACCGCGAGGGCGGCCTTCGCGAGGCCGGGCGAGATGGCGGCGGCGACGTCGTGACCGGTGACGGGGCACGCGTAGGTGCGCTTGGCGCCGTCAGGGAATGCGAGCGTGACGGATTCGGGCTGGGCGGGCACGGGCCGGGTCCAACGGTTGCGGGATGCCGGAAGATGATCTGCGCGGGACGCGGGGTCAACCGGTCGCTTCGGCCGCGCCCGTGCGCCGAACTCCCGGGTTGGAAGGACGGGGTGCGCCGTTCGTGTCGTTTTGGCTGACGCCGCTGCGTCGTGCGCTCTGGCGCAAAGACGTGATGAGTGGCTGACGTCCGCAAGCGCTTCCCGTGCAAAGAACCATTGTCGGCGCCTCCGCAGGTTGGCCCGCCCCGACCTTCCGGGACAGCGGGCCGGCCGTCCCGCGGGAGCCGGCGCTGACCCTGGTGCAACCTGGGTTGCTTCTAGCTTTGACGCGATCAAGGGGGCCTGCCGCGCCCGCTGGATGCGCTGCGTGATCGCGCGCGGTCCCAGGCAGGACTGGCCGGGGAGCCGATGACGGCGGCTGACAAGTTAGTCGGTAAGGGCGAAGGTAGACGCGCGTTGACGGCAGACGCGGCCTGCAGTACACACAATGTCATCACGGTCGAACTTGGGATGGCGACCATGCCCGACCGGGCCTTGCAGACGCAAACCATCAATCTTCGCGCGTCGGCGGATCAGAAGACGCTGATCGATCGGGCAGCGAAACGTCTCGGGAAGTCGCGCACCGAATTCGTCCTCGACACGATGCGCGAGGCCTCCGAGAATGTGCTGCTCGACCAGCGCCTGTTCGGTGTCGAGGCATCGACCTTCGATGCTTTCAACGCGGCGCTTGATGCCCCGCCGGAGCCGAACAACGGTCTGCGGCGCACGATGAGGACGCTGGCTCCCTGGGACAAGTGACCGCCGGGGCAAGGGGTTGAAACGCCCCGAGCCGATTACCGCCGATCATGTCGTGGCAGAGTTTGACTGCGGTCGGCCCGCACTTGACGCCTGGCTGGTCTCCCGTGCGTTCAGGAATGAGCGAGAAGGCGGCTCGCGCACCTACGTCGTGAGCGACGATGGCGTCGTGATCGGATATTACTGTCTCGCCGCAGGTTCCGTGATGCACCGTGCCGCGCCGGGGAGGATCCGGCGAAACCTGCCCGAGCCGATTCCGGTCGTATTGCTTGGCCGCCTTGCGGTCACGCGATCTCACCACGGCAGGGGAATCGCCCGAGCGCTGGTCCGGGACGCAGTGCTGCGCACGCTCCAGGCTGCCGAGATCGCCGGGATCAGGGCGCTGATCGTACACTCGCTGGACGAAGACGCTGCGGCATTCTACCGGCATCTCGGGTTCGTCGAATCGCCAATCGATCCCCTCGTGCTGATGTTGCCCCTGGCGACGGCGCGCCGGGCTCTCGAAGGTTGACAGCGGGCGCCGGGTAAGTCCGAAACGGCGGCGGGCGGGCCTTACCAGCGCCGGACGATCGACGTGGCGTCAAACGCACGGTCGACCGGTACCAAGATGCAACGTTCCAGAAGAGCCCGGGTAGCCAGTAATCGGTCCCACAGGTCGCGGTGCGCCCATTCGAGGTGGGGAGCGAACTCGGCATGGCCGTGGGTAACGACCAGCTCCTCGACAGCGTTGCACCGGAACGCCGGGCCACGTTCCTGCAGGGGCAGGTCCACGCGCCCGCACCGGGTCTCGCATGCGATTTCACAGAGCGATCCCGCGCGGACCGACACTCCGAGCCTGACGCGACAGGTTTTGCCGTGTTTCACAACATCGTCCGCCCGGCCGCCGAAGTCCCAAAGGAACGCGAGTTCATCATCGTCGGGCACCGGGCAACTCCCGGGCGGCGCCCTGACGATACCGCCGCAGTCCCGGAAGCCGACGTCTGCCCGCGGGACCGGCCAGACCGCCTGAAGGTCGGGCAGAACGTCGTCCATCGGTCCCTTCTGCGTCCTTGTCGGTCGGGCGCCGGGGAGGATCTGGCCGGAAGGGCCACGGAGCGGTGCCCGGCTGGAACGGCTCGCCCGCGACCCGGCGGGAACCGGCCCGGAACGCCTCGGGGATGCAGCCGTGCTGCGGCTCGCGCACAACCGGTGGGGGCAGCCGCCGGGCTACGGCTGCAACCGGAACGGTGCGCCGGGAATTGCCGTACCGCATCGGATTCAGTCCGAATCGCCGCAGGTACCGCGAGCCCGGAGCGACAGTCGCTGCTATGTTTCACAACAACATGCAACCGTCGACAAGACGCCGACCCGACCGTCCTGGGACAGCCACCTTTGCGGCGGTGATCACGATCTGCGCGATCGCGGTTGCCTGGACAGAAGCCGCGCCCGTCGCACAGGAGCCGCAAACGGTCTTCACCGAGTTCGATGGCCTGCCGGGGGCGGCGGTCAGCGACGACGGTCGAACGCTGGAGATCCGGGTCCGCGCCAGCTGGCAGGACCACACCGTCCCGAGGCTGCTGTGCGCCCGGTTCGACGAACAGCCGCAAGCGGTGAAGGAGTTCCGGGCCGCCGCGCGCGCCGTCAGGGAAGGCCTGCCGGAGACCGTCGGCGGCTCGCTGCTGCGTACGTTCCTCGACCACGGGCCAACGACCGACGTCAGGATTACCCGGCTGGTGGAGCGCCGGTACCGGGCCCGGCAGGAACCCCGGCCCAGCACGCTCCGCGTGCGGTGCAGCCTGCCCGACTGAACTTCCGTCGGCCGATGCCCGGACCCGCACCCCGCGCCAGCGCCATGGGGACGCGGAGACGGATCAAGCTTATAACTGGCGCGATTCCACGCCCACCGATGACGCGGCGGGCGCCCGCGCCGACACGAAGCCAGTCTTGAGGGGACCCCACAATGTCCGGAACGACGACCATCGCCAGCCTCATCTACACAACCGTGCTCGGGACCGTGTTGCTGCTGGCGGCCTGTGGGGGCGGGGGTTCAGGCGGCGGCTCACCCACGGCGCAACCCATGGAACCGGACACCGGCGTCAGTTTCAGCCGAGCCAACCCAACCGGGGAAGATCTCCTCGACCACTGGAACCAAGCGGACGCCGCCCAGGCGGCGCTCGGCCTGACCACGGCGAACGTCTCCCGGGGAGCCATCGGGAGCCTGCTGAACAGGGCGGACTCCGCGCGCGAGGACTCCCGCGCCCTGATGCGGAACGCCGATCCCGCACGGCTGGAGACCATCGGCGAGGCGAACGGCATCACCTACGGCACGTGGCAGGACGGCCCGGCGGGCACGCTGAACATGCAGCTCGACTGGAGCCAGGCCGCGAGCCTCAGCGCCGAGCGCCGGGGCGACTTCGAGCGCGCGACCAAGGTGTGGACGTACCGGCTGAACGAGGACTTCCCGGCGCGGCAAGTCCCGGCCCACGAGGACTACACGTACATGCTGTTCGAGTACGACGAGCCGCAGACCGCGGACGACATGCTGATCGCAGTGGAACTCGCGACCTGGAACAACAGCCACGACGTCGCAGGAGGAAACTACTTCGAGTGGAGCGAACGGAACGGCGACCTCGAGACGTGGTTCGGGCACATCCAGATCCCGCCGGGGATCATGCAGGAGTACCAAAGCGACTTCCACTGGTACATGCACGTGATCACCCACGAACTGGGCCACACGCTGCCGACCAATCCGGCGTACGACGAGCAGTACGGAC
>VXPS01000233.1 GCA_009839425.1 Chloroflexota bacterium | reverse complement strand
CACACTGCCCCTGGACCTGATATCGCACCGGACCGCCTGGCGCCACCATTGAGCGATCGCCAAGCGGAGGCCGGCTGATCAAGACCCAACACAAGTACCAAATCGTCGTCTACTGGAGCAGGGAAGACGGCGCTCTTGTCGCCGAGGTGCCCGAGCTTCCAGGCTGCCTGGCTCAAGGCAACACCCGGCAGGCGGCCCTGCGACAAGTCAACTAGGCGATGGACCTCTGGCTCGATACCGCGCGCGAATTCGAAGACCCGATCCCCGAACCAGAGGGCGAACGCTTGATGTTGGCCTAACGCAGCCCGAGGCGTCGCCTCCCGATGCCCTTAGCGACAGTTACAGCCCTGAGCGCCTCGTGACTTCATGGTCTATAATAGACTAATCTGAGCTTCCAGTCGGAGCACCGGTGATGGATCGTTCGCTATCGCAACGCACATGGACCGTCGCCGAGGCCAAGGCCAAGCTGTCCGAAGTCCTGCGGCTGGCGGAGGAAGAGGGACCGCAGCGCATCGGCCTGCGACGGCCATTTGTTGTCCTGCCAGAGCGCGTGTGGCGCGAGCAGTCGCCTCCCGAGAAACCCATGGGCCAATGGCTGATCGAGAACATGCCGCGCGGGACGAATCTCGAGATTCCCGACCGCCATGCCGAATCCCGTCGCGAGATACCGTTCACAGACTGGGACGACGCCGACTGGGGCGTTGAGTGAGCGGCTTTCTTCTCGATACGAACGTCGTGTCGGAGATGACGAAGCACCGTCCCAGCCCTCAGGTTATCGCCTTCTTGACTCATCGGACCGATCTCTGGCTGTCGTCCCTCGTGGTACACGAGCTGGAGTTCGGGCTGTACCTCGCGCCACCCGGGCGGCGCCGCGAGCGGTTGCGGGCGGATCTGGCGCGGTTTCTTGGTACCTACGCGCACCGGATTCTTGACCTCGATCGTGCGAGTGCGGATTGGGCGGCCCGGCTTCGGGCGGATGCCGTTCGTTCAGGACGTCCGGCAGACCTCGCGGACATGCTCATCGCCAGCACCGCGCTGGCCCACAACCTCGTGGTTGCCACCCGTAACGTCAGAGGTTTCGAAGGCGTCAACGTCGCGGTAGTCAACCCCTGGAACTACCCCTGACCGCCCTCGTCGCAGCAAACATTGACTTGGCTGCGCTGGCATCGCCTGGAAGACCAGGTTGGCGTCAGGGTGTTCAGGGCCACTGCTCCCGGATTATGTGAAGCTATCTCCTGGCGATTGGTCGATGACGTTCGCCACCTGGGAAGAGATTCTCGCCCTGCGGCAGGGGCTTTGACCCGTGACTTAGGACACAGCCGCCTCGATCCGCGCCAACTCGCCCGGCAACCAATCCGCATATCGCAACTTCCCTCGCTCCGGGTCCGGCTCCGGCAGCCCTGCCTTCGCCAGCTCCTGGCGCAGCGGGTGCTCGCCCCGTTCCAGCGGAAAGTCCACCCGCGACCGGCTGAAGTGCGAGATCCACGCCCCGTCCATCATCTCCATCACCGCCCGGCCCTCGAGGCCGCTGCACTCGTGCTCCCGATCCTCGTCCAGCACCCGCACCGTTTCCTCGGCCATCCACAGGTCACCGCCTGCGTGGTCGTAATAGTCATGCCCGTGCAGGTACCGGTCCTCGTCGGCCAGCTCATACTTCTCCCACGGCGTGTCGTCCACGACCTCGTCGCGTCCGCGCCGGATGAACAGCTCCCGCGAGTTATACAGGCACACCGCCCCGTCCTCGCCATAAATCTTGACGTGTACCCAGCCGCTGTCCGGCTGGCTGCGGCGGTGCATCTCGGCAAAAGCCGTCAGGCCCTCGTCGAACTCGTAGATCGCCGAAATGTGCTCGCCCGCCAGCAAACCGAATCCGTAGGACCCCTCCACGATGTCTGCCGCCGTGGTTGGGTGTCCGCCCGTCACGCAGGTCGCCAGCACGCTGCGCGCGTTGCCTGCGTACCGGCGCGTGCCGTTCAGCATGTGCGTGCCGATATTCAGCATGTCGTAGCCGCCGTAATAGCCCTTGCCGCGGATCTTGATCGTCGTCAGCGGTCCGATCTCGCCCGCGCTGATCAGCCGGTCCGCCACGTTGAACGTCGGCGTCGTCCGCATCTGGTGATGAATTGCCAGCCGCGTCCCGTTCTGCTCGGCCAACTCCTGCATCCGGTCCGCGTCGGTCAGGCTCGTCGCCATGGGCTTCTCGACGATCACCGCCTTCGGCGCCCGGTGCTCCAGCACCCCGATCGTCAGCGGCGCGTGCAGATCGGTCCGCGTCGGAATGTTCACAATGTCCAGATCTTCCGTGTCCAACATCGCCCGGAAGTCGCTATACGTCCGCTCCACCCCGAACTCCGCGGCCGCCGCTCCCAGCCGTTCCGGATCCACGTCGCACAGCGCCGCAATCTCAATCCGCGGATGCAACATATACGCCCGCGCCTGGCTCAACCCCCGCGGCCCAACGCCCAGGAACCCAACTCGGTACGTAGTCATGGCCGTTCCCGTCTGTTATCCCACCATAGGTCTGGCACCGTAGCAGACCCACCGCTCCCCTCCGTCGGTCAATCCGAACGCGGCGCAGAGAAGCCGAGAACCTGCCCTGAGCTTGCCTGAGGGAACCCGAATAGCAGGGCCTCCGATACTCCTCGTTACCCCGTCGCTCGCAGCCGGAACTCAGCCGCAATCAAGACTCCTCCTCGATCCGCCGTCTCCGCGGGCTCGGCCTTCCTTACCCGCGGGTCGCCCCCGCGACCTGCCGCCAGCCCACCCAGGCCATATCCATCGATCCGCCTCCGACTTCTCGTACGTCACTCAGCTCACGCCTTCTCCATTCCCCCACGCTCCGTGCCCGCTTCTCGGCCTCGTTCGGCCCCGCAACACGGAATCCGGCATCCCTGGCGGCGCCCACGCATCCACCTCCGTGTTGGCGAAATGCGAAAAATCTTTATGTAGGTTTCTTTACGACCAATTGCTTTTTTGGTCTGATATGGTTCTTTCGTCGTAATTCTTCTGTGCACTCACTCGCTGGATCCAGGCTCGGGCGGACCAGGATCGGATGGCGAGGCACGAATTGATGACTCTGTGGCCCGCCCCTGTAGAGAACGCCCAGGCTCCCGTTCCCCCTCGGGGCTCGCCAGCCTGCCCACCACGACTCCGGACCGCTCGGAATTCGCCGTCCGCTGGACTCGGCTCCGGCAGTTTTGATCCACCCCGGCATCGAGCCATGTACTCGACTTCACATGGACGCAGGTCCCGCAACTCGGGACGAGGATTGACGACATGAGCCGCGCCCACCATCCCCGTCTGTTCGTTCGCAGCTGGCTGCTGCTGGCCGCCGCCGCGCTGCTGGTGCTCTCAGTACTGCTGACCGGCCCCGGGGTTATCCGGGCGCAGGAGGGCGGGCCTACGGTCACCGCCGTAGCGGTCTCCTCCAATGCCGGCGACGACGACACCTATGCAAAGGGCGACGTCATCCGGATCACGGTCACCTTCAGCGAAGCCGTGGATGTGACGGGGACGCCCCTGCTCAAGATCGACATGGACCCCGCGGACTGGGGCGAAAAGAAAGCCGCCTACGACGGCGGAACCGGCTCAACCGCCCTCGCCTTCGCGCACACCGTTGTCGAACCCAACCTCTCCACCAAGGGCATCGCCGTGCTGGCCAACTCCCTGGCTCTCAACGGCGGCACAATCACGTCCGCCTCGTCGCAGATCCCCGCCAACCTCGCCCACAGCGGCCTCGCCCACGACGCCGACCACAAGGTGAAC
>VXPS01000103.1 GCA_009839425.1 Chloroflexota bacterium | reverse complement strand
CTGGGGAATCCGGGCGCGTATGAGATCAACGACGTGGTGTCCTGCCCCGGCACGGACAGCTGCAAGCTGGGGATCACGTCCTCGATGGGTCTCAACAAGGCCATCCAGGCCAAGGTCGAGGAGATGCACATCCAGGATCCGCTGACGCGGCAGATCCTGATCAACATGAGCGGCTGCCCGAATTCATGCGGGATGCACCACGTGGGGAACATCGGGTTCCACGGCGCGGCCATCAAGACCGGCGGCCGGCAGGTTCCGGCGTACCACACGTTCATCGGCGGCAACCGACGCTACGGGTCGCCAATGCGGCTTGGGCTGCTGCTGCGCACGCGGGTGCCGGCCAAGCGCGCTCCGACGGTGGTGGAGCGGCTGATTTTGGATTACGAAGAGAATCGCGAGAGCGACGACGAGTCCTTCAACGAATACGTTGACCGGTACGACCGGTTGTATTTCGACGGTCTCCTCAAGGACCTGGCGCTGCCGCCCGAATACGACGACGAACCCGAGCACTTCGTGGACTGGGACCGCGACCGGCTGTACGTGCTGGAGCGCGGCGAGGGCGAATGCGCGGTCTGATTCCAGGCACACCGTCCGACCTATCGCCGGCGCAGCGCGGCCAGCGGCTGCATGCGTCAGCGGAGATTGTTGCGATTCTCTTCGCGCGTGGCTGCACGTCCTGTTGTTGCCACTGCACCTGCGCCTGTATACGGGGCGTGGTGGTCTAGGCCTCTCACGCCCGCCAAGTCCTGGTCATGCCAGGCACTTCTCGACGCCGGCCGGGATTTCATGCCCAGGCCGCGTGATCGGTCCCAACTGACCACGTCCTAGAACGGCGTCGAGCACCTGAAATCGAGCGAGGGGCGAAGTTTGCCCCGTGCCATTGGAGGTCTTCTCTCAATCGTGAACGTGCAAATTGCTGAAATCGACCTGCGGCGCGAAGGCCCGCGGCTGCAGGGACTGCCCGCCGAGGAGGTGCTGCGCGAAGTCGTGCACGCCTATGCGCCGGACGTGGCGCTGTCGTGTTCGTTCGGCGGTCCCAGCGGCATGGTGCTGGTGGACATGCTGGCGCAACAGGACCTGCTGGACGACGTGGAGGTGTATTACCTGGACACCGGACTGCTCTTCGAGGCCGCGCATGAGGTGCGCGAAGAGATCGAGCAGCGCTACGGGTTCGAGGCCGCGGCGTATCTGCCGGACCTGTCGGTGGCCGAACAAGCGGAGCTATACGGCGACGCGCTGTGGGACCGCGACCCGGACAGCTGTTGCGGAATCCGCAAGGTGGGGCCGAACGCGCGGGCGCTGGCCGACAAACGCGCCTGGATTACAGGCGTGCGACGCGACCAGTCAGCGGGGCGGGCGGCGACGGCGGTGATCGAGTGGAACGCGAAGTTCGGGCTGGTGAAGGTGGCGCCGCTGAGCGGTTGGACGGAAGCCGAGATCTGGGACTACATCCGGCGCCATGACGTGCCGTACAACCGGCTGCACGACGAGGGCTACCCGAGCCTGGGCTGCAATACGCGTTGCACGTCGCGCCCAGGGCCCGGCGAGTCGCTGCGGAGCGGTCGCTGGCGAGGACTCGACAAGACCGAATGCGGTCTGCACGGAAACACCTAGGAATGGTCAAGTCAATGGATGGCAATGGGTTTGCCGCCTACGGGCGGCCGGAGCCGGCCGGGTTGACGATCTGGCTGACGGGTCTATCGGGAGCCGGCAAGACGACGCTGGCGGAGCGGCTGACACCGGAGCTGGAACGGCGCGGCCACCGGGTGGAGTCGCTGGACGGCGACGTGGTGCGCACGCACCTGAGCAAGGGCCTGGGGTTCACGCGCGAGGACCGCGACGAGAACATCCGGCGGATTGCGTGGGTAGCGGCGCTGGGGACGCGGCACGGCGCGACGATGCTGGTGTCGGCGATCTCGCCCTATACGGAAGGTCGACGCGAAGCGCGGGACCAGATTGGCCAGTTCGTTGAGGTTTACGTGAAGTGCTCGCTCGACGAGTTGATCGAGCGCGACCCCAAGGGGCTGTACGCACGCGCCCTGGCCGGTGAGATCAAGAACTTCACCGGAGTCAACGACCCGTACGAAGCGCCGGTGAGCCCGGAAATCGTGGTGGAAACGGACATGGAGTCCGTAGAGCAAAGCGCGGCCAAGATCCTGGATAGCCTGGAACGCCTGGGCCACCTGGCGCCGGTGACCGACTGCGTGGCGGCCTGATGGCTGCCGTGGCAGCGCCGGCGGCGATCAAGCTCTCGCCGCGGCAACTGGCTGACCTGGAGCTGTTTCGGGTGGGTGGCTACCGCCCGCTCACGGGGTTTATGACGCAGCCGGAGTACGCGGCTGTTCTGAAGGACATGCACCTGCCGGACGGTCAGCCCTGGCCACTGCCGATCACGCTGGCGGTGGACGCGGAGACGGCCGCGCTGGTGCGCGAGGGGGACCGGCTGGACCTGCTGGACGGCGCCGGGCACCGTCGTGCTGAGCTGGAAGTGCGACAGCGCTTCCACTACGACAAGACGGCGGAGGCGCAAGCCGTATATCGAACGACCGACGCCGAGCATCCCGGCGTGGCCGCGCTCTATGCGCAGGGCGAGGTGCTGCTGGGCGGGCCGGTGACGTGTTTCGGCGACTCGCCCGACCGGGCGGAGGACCCGCGGCACCTGACCCCGCTGCAGCTGCGCGAACGGTTTGAGGCGCTGGGATGGCGGACGGTTGTCGGCTTCCAGACCCGTAATCCGATCCATCGCGCGCACGAATACATTCAGAAGGCCGCGCTGGAGATGGTGGATGGGCTGCTGGTGCATCCGCTGGTGGGCGTGACCAAGGAGGACGACGTGCCGGCGGAGGTGCGCTGGCGCTGCTACGAGGTGCTGCTGGACGGCTACTTCCCGCGCGACCGGGTGGTGCTGGCGGCGTTGCCGGCGGCGATGCGATACGCCGGGCCGCGCGAGGCCGTGTTTCACGCGCTCGTGCGGCGCAACTACGGCTGCACGCACTTCATCGTCGGCCGCGACCACGCGGGCGTGGGGGATTACTACGGCCCGCACGACGCGCAGCACATCTTCCACGAGTTCGACGCGGGCGAACTGGGCATTACGCCGCTGTTCTTTGAGCACGCCTTCTGGTGCACCGAATGTGCTGGGATGGGGTCGGCGAAGACCTGTCCGCACGACGGGGCCAACCACGTGTTCCTGAGCGGCACGCGGCTGCGGGGGCTGCTGAGCGAAGGGCAGCGACCGCCGGTGGAGTTCACGCGTCCGGAGGTCGCGGCGGTCCTGGCGGAGGCCTACGCCCGGCGCTGAGCGTCGGGGCGTAGGCTTTAGCGGCTGGCGCAGGCGGCGGGACCGAGGTGCGGCGGTGAAGGCTCGCATCGCGACACGCCGTTCGCCCCTGGCCCGCGCGCAGGCGGCGCTGGTGGCTGACCTGGTGCAAGCGGCCAATCCCGGGCTGGGCGTCGAATTCGTGCTGGTCGACACCTCGGGCGATCTGGACCGCAGCCGGCCTATCGAGACGCTGGGCGAGCGGGGCGTGTTTTCGCGCGGCGTGCAGGCCGCCCTGCTGGATGGGCGGGCCGACATCGCCGTGCACAGCTACAAGGACTTGCCGACGGAGCCGCTGGCTGGCCTGCGGATCGCGGCCGTGCCGGTGAGAGCCGATCCGCGCGACGCGCTGGTCAGCCTGGGCGGAGAGGGCCTGGCGGAGCTTCCGGAGGGCGCAAGGATTGGAACCGGCAGCGCACGGCGATCGGCGCAGGTGCTGGCCGCGCGCCCCGACG
>VXPS01000108.1 GCA_009839425.1 Chloroflexota bacterium | reverse complement strand
CGCTCGCCGATCACCGCCACGTCCGGATCGCCGTGGGCCGGGACTATGCCGACGCTGCGCCCACCCGGGGCGTCGTGGTGGGTGGCGGCGACTCCCGGCTCGACGTCCAGGTCACCGTGGTGGAGGACGGCGATCCGAAACCGGCCTACGCGCCGCACCAGGAACGGTCAAGCCTTCGTGACGTGACGCACGCCCCGCTGGTCCAGCCCTCGGGCGCCAATCAGTGACGGCCCTAGCAGTCGGCAATTGCGTTCACGCGGAGGGTTCAGGCCATAAGCTTGAAAGCACCCTAGATCAGGTGCAGATCGCAATCTGAGCGCTCGGGGTCGACGAACGCGAACCCACGACCCGGCCGGCCGTTGGGTGGGCCCTGGTTGGAATGCTGTCCACGCGTGACGACCGGTCCGAATGGAAGCGTTTGGTCAGCCGCGCTCGCGTCACCACGAAATCCCGAAGCGTTCCTTCATGGCCTTTGTCCTCTTCCAAGGCTCGCCGGGCAGCTGATCGACAAGGCTGGTGAACACGTTGCGAAACGAATCTGCGATCGCTTTCTCCGTCAGGGCTTCCGCCTGTGCGGCAGGCAGCAGAGGGCGCACGTCAAGCAAGAGGCCCGGGCTGGCCAGCTTGGCGAACATGCGCTCCTGGGCCTGCGCCCGGGAAATTGTGTCGCGGGAGAGGTCGAGATACCGCCCAAACATCGTGACCACACGGGTGATATCAAGGTTCTCGAAGATCTCCAGCGCGTGCGCGAGGTCGTAGAGGTCGCGCCCCCGATCACGCTGCAGAAACGCGCGGAGCTTGATCGCCAGCATCTCCTCGCGCGAAAATGTCGAGATCGCGGCCTCGCTTGAGAACCAGGGATTGTCGATCTTCAACGGTAACGACGCCGGATCATCAAAGGCCTGCATCTCGCGGGTGTTGATCTCGACCTTCAGCCGGATCGGCACGTCGCTGCCGTCCTCAGCATCGACCCGGAAACGAAACTTCGGTGCCACAGGACTCTGATCAAACCGGGCTCGCCCGAGCCATGGTTCCAGCACGGCACGCAGTTGATCGAGTACGGGACCGATCGGCCCTCCGGAAGTCCGGACAAGATCAATATCCTCGGAGTAGCGCACCGGCTTCGGGAAGTGCAGCTTGTTGAGCGCCGTCCCGCCACGAACCCGCACTGCATCGCGCAGCATGTCATCGGAGAAGACATCCACCAGGGCGCGACCGATGATGAGGTCCTGCTCCACTTGCCGTTGATCGACCCAGGGCACGACATTGCCCCAAGCGACGATGTTCTGCGCCGGAATCACGCGTCGACTTGGGGCAGGCGGCGCACACTGATCCGCCAGCGGAGATCGCGCTGACGCAGCTCGGGCGCAAAGTCCGGGTCGAGCGCCTCCCGCCGGTCGAGCTCGGCCCAAGACAGCGGCCCGCGCGCGCGCAGCGCCTCCAGCATCGGTCCCGTCAGCCCGTCGTGGCCAAGATGATCCAGAAGACAGCCGAGGCGCTGCACGATCGACCGCTCCACGGCAGCTGACAGCGCGGCAAGCTGCTCCGGATCGATCTTGCGTCCGAGATCGGAGAGGACCGTGGCGATATTGTCCAGGCTGCCCGACGCCTGCGGATAGCGAAGCAGATCGAGGGCGGTCAGCGCAGCCGATGAGATCTTCATCGCGCCGGTATCGGTCTTGCGATTCTCCGTTCCCGCCGCGACCGCCTTCATGTCCTTGCGGAAATAGAAGGCGATCGTGCTGCGGCCAGCGCGGATCCTGGGCAGGCGCTTCGCCGTGACGACCTGAAACTCCATAACTGCTTGATGGGTCGCGCCGTGCAGTTCCGCCGCCTTGAGCAACCCGACGTAGTAGGCGTGCCCCTCGCGGCGCATGAGGGCGTCGATGAACCAGGTCGGCGGCGGTGCTCCCCAAGACGCATGTTGCAGCGGGACGACGACATAGAAACCCTGCCGCGGGTTGAGCAACGCCTCGCGTCGCTGCAGCCGCTCCGCGGCATCCAGGAAGGCGCCGTGTCCGATGCCGAGCCTGCGTTCGGCCTCTTCTGCGGTGAAGGCCACCCGGCCGGCGGAGAGCAAGCCGCTCACGTAACCCGACAAGCCGGATCGCTGATCATGAATCATGCCTTATTATCCGGCTTGTGCGCGGATAAATCAACATGACTTGTCATATTCACCGAATCATACACAACTATCCGAAGATAGAGCGGATATTACGATATGACTTGCTAACCCAAATACCAGGGCGTTGAAACCTGGCTCGGCTTTGGCTGGTTTCGCCGCCAGGGCACTCGCGATGCGCCGCGACAAGAGTTTCCTGACCAGCCTCCGCGCGGCATCCCTGACCGGCACCCGCTCGATCGCAGACGTCGCGGCCCTTCACACGCGACATTCAGGGAGGCCCATTGCCAAGAATTCATCTGGCTGCTTTGCAAGACGAAACCCGGGATGCCGTACCGACGTGAGCCGGTCCTAAGGTCGATCGGCCAAGATGTTCTCACGACGGGGGGGCACGACGTTGGCGGAAAATCGAGCCGGTCAGGCGGCCACGGCGGTCTCCCACTGCTCCTGCAACAGCAGCCACCGCGCCTCGGCTTGTGCCAGATCGCTGGTGACCTCGCGAAGTTTCTTCCGCAACGCGACTGCCTTCTCGCCGCCACCGTCATATAGATCAGGGGCGGCCAGCGCCTCGTCGAGTTCGGCCTTTCTCGCCGTCAGTCGTTCGGCCGTCCGCTCTGCATGCTCGAGATCGCGGCGAAGCGGCGCGAGAGCCTGGCGCTGCGCGGCCGCACGACGCCGTTGATCCCGCTTGTTCTTCGGATGGAGTGACGACGTCCCCTCGGTTCCGGTGTCGTCACTCTTCCCATTGCCGGAGCCCGCCAGCAGGAGGTCCCGATAGTCCTGCAGGTCGCCGTCGAACGGTGCCACGGTCCCGTCCGCGACCAGCCAGAAACGGTTGGCGGTCAGCTTGATGACATGGGGATCGTGGCTGACGATGACGACGGCGCCGGCGAAGGCGTTGATCGCCTGAATCAGGGCCTGGCGCGAATCGACGTCAAGATGGTTCGTCGGTTCGTCGAGCAGCAGGATATGGGGCCTGTCGGCCGTCATCAGCGCGAACAGGAGGCGCGCCTTCTCGCCTCCGGACAGGCTCGCGACAATTGTCAGGGCACGATCCTGGGAAAAGCCGAACCGGGCAAGCTGGGCGCGGATCTGTTCAGGTGAATCGCCGGGGCGTCGACGGGTCAGCTCGCTCACCGGCGTCCCCGCCAGGTCGAGCTCGTCGGCCTGGTGCTGCGCGAAGTAGCCGACCCGCAACTTCGGCGCGGCGGACACCGTGCCTGCCATCGGCGACAGGCGGCCTGCCAACAGCCGGATCAGGGTCGACTTGCCGTTGCCGTTCGCGCCCAGCAGCGCGATCCGGTCGTCGTCGTCGAGGTACAGCGAGAGCCGCTCCAGCACCGGCGTGCCGTCGTAGCCCACCGATACGTCCCGCGCGCTGAACAGCGGCGGTGCCTGGGGTTCGGGATCGGGGAACTGGAAGATGACGCTGGCCTCGTCCCGAGGCTCCGGGATCGGTTCCATCCGTTCCAGCATCTTCAGCCGCGACTGGGCCTGGCGCGCCTTGGTGGCCTTGTACCGGAACCGCGCCACGAATTTCTCGATGTGGGCGCGCTGCGCCTCCTGGCGGGCGCGCAGCTTCGCATCCCGCGCGAGACCCATGCGCCGGGTGCGTTCGAAGCGGTCGTAGCCGCCCTGGTAGAGCTTCAGCT
>VXPS01000011.1 GCA_009839425.1 Chloroflexota bacterium | reverse complement strand
CACCCCCCCGCCACCTCTTCTTCTTTAAACTCACACAACACCATCACCCCATCATCTACCGCCTGTTTGGTGGGGTTATTGTTATAGCCGCAGAACCCCGCCCCCATGACCGAACCCGGCGTGCGCGCCGGCGGCGGCGGAGGCGGCTAACCGGCCGCGCAACGAAGCGCTGGCGGAAAGCGATCTACCGCACATGAGCTCGCAGCCGCCCGCCGTGTCGGTACGGTCGCTGACCCGTGTTTTCGAGCCACGGGTACGCCGCGGCCTGCGCGGACTCCTCCCACGATTCCGGGCCGAGCCGGCGGAACCTAAGCGAATCGTCGCAGTCAACGACCTGGATTTGGACATCGCCCCAGGCCATTGCTTCGGCCTCCTGGGTCCCAACGGCGCGGGCAAAACCACCACGGTCAAGATGCTCGCCACCCTGCTGGAACCCACCTCAGGCAGCGCTTCCGTGGCTGGTTTCGACGTAACCCGCTCGCAGCGCCAGGTCCGCCGCAACATCGGCGTCCTCTTCGCCGGCGAGCGCGGCATGTACTGGCGGCTGTCCGGCCGCGAAAACCTTGAGTTGTTCGGCACGTTGTCGTTCATGCCCAGGCAATCGATCCAGGAACGCATCGAAGCGGCCGCTCACCGCTTCGGCCTGGAGGATCGAATGGACGAACTCGTCGAGACCTACAGCACGGGCATGAAGCAGCGCCTCAACCTCGCGCGCGCCACCCTCCACGACCCGCCGGTGCTGCTGCTCGACGAGCCAACCGCCGCGCTGGACCCCGTCGCCGCCCGCGAGGCCCGCCACCTCATCCGCCAGATCGCCGAGTCGGGCACCGCCATCCTGCTCACCACCCACAACCTCTACGAGGCCGAACAGATCTGCGACCGGGTCGGAATCATCCAGAGCGGCTCGCTGGTCGCCCAGGGCCGCCCGGCCGATCTCATCCGCCAGGCCGGCGAAATGCCCCGCCTCGACCTGCTGCTACGCGGCGACCTGGCTGTTGCCAAAGCGGTCATCGGCTCCGACGGCCTCTGGTGGGGCGAAGTAAACCGAGATGGCGAGTTCGCTGTTGCGGCACGAGCACCCGACGGCTGGCGCAGCAGCGACGCGCTGACCACCGAACTCAGCGCCCGCGGCATCGTGGTCGAAGAAGCCCGCCTCCGCGAACCCGACCTGGAAGACGCCTACATCGCCATCACCGGCTCACGCATCGAGCGGCCCTTCATTGAACGCTAACGCGTCGCAGATTCCCGGCGAGTTGCGAGCCCTGCTCGCGCTTGCCCGCAAAGGCTGGAAAATCGATCGTCGCCAGCCGTACTTCCTGACATCGGGCCTGCTTGGAACGATGCAGTGGGTGCTGCCTATCGTGCTGGCCACGATCGCCCTGGCGGGCCCGAACGACGAGGGCCTCAGGCGCTTTGCAGACCTCGCCGGAACAGACGCGTACATCGCCTACGCGGTGACAGGCGCAATCGCCTTTCTCTATGCAGGCTGGATGCTGTCGGCGCTCTCCTTCGATCTGCGCCTCAACAGGAACCTCGGCACACTGCCAACCCTTTGGACTTCGGCCGTTTCGCGTGCGGTCTTGACCTGTGGCGGCGCACTGGGGCACGCGCTGGCGCCGGCGGTCATGGCAGTCGCGGCGTTCGGTCTTGCCTGGACTCTCTTTAGGTTTCCACTAGAACTTAACCTCGGACCTGCCCTGGCTGTGCTGCTATGCGGCGCTCTCGCGATGCTTGGTCTCGCCCTCCCACTGGCAGCCGTGACGCTTCGCTACCGCGAGGCTCACTACCTCGTGTCGCTTTTCGTGGTTGGAACCGGAATTCTCGCCGGCATCGCCTACCCCATAGCCGTGCTTCCGAATTGGGCACAGTGGGCTTCCAGGCTCCTGCCGCCTACCTGGCTGCTCCATGGTCTACGTCAGGCTCTCGTCTTTGGCGATGTCGCGGACGCCATGCGTTCCTGCGTCGTACTGCTCGTGATGGCCCTGGTCTACGGGGCGGCCGGACTCGTCTTGCTGAAGGCGATGGATGCCGCGGCCCGATCCAAGGGCGAGCTGGAGTGGATGTAGGTGGTGTCTCTAGGTTCTGAAGTGGCGTGGTCAGCGCGGGCAATCATCGCCAATGCGCGTGTGCAGTGGCTGGAGACCGCCCGTTTCAAGGCTCTTTGGGTTTACCAGGCTGGCTGGGCATTTCTTTTCTTCGTTCCACTCGCACTGAGCGGCATGGCGTTTGGCGATGCTGGCTTCGAGGCCAGTGGGGGCGGCCAGAGTTTCCTGGCCTATGCCGTTGCGGGCTTCGCCGCTCTCAATGTCGCCACCGACGCTCTGTGGGGCGGTGTCCAATTCCTGGAGAAAACCAACCGGCTTGGGACGCTCGCGCATCTCTGGGTTGCCGAGGCGCCGCGCTGGACGGCGCTGGCTGGCGCCACGATAGTCAGCGTAGGCCTTGCGGCTCTACGCGGGCTGCTCATCCTGCTGGTCGCCAGCCTGCTGTTCGGCGGCGAGACGTTTGCCATCACGCTGCCTGCGATGGTGGCACTCCTTCTTGCCTTGATCGCATTCTGGGGAATCGGCCTGGCGCTCGCCGGCGTCGGCTTGGTGGCCCGCCGCGCTCGTTTGCCCGAGGTCCTTAGCGCGCTCGCCATGGTCATGGCCGGCGCCACCTACCCAATCGCCATCCTGCCCTGGAGCGTCCGCTGGATCGCCTACGTCAACCCCTACACCTACATCGTCGACCTGCTCCGCTCCACAACTATCGGAACGCCGTCGCTCTTTCCCATCCAGATTGAGTTTCTACTAGTCGCCGCCATTTCCCTCGCGAGTGTGGCCGCGGGAGCCTGGGCCTACGCCCTCTGCGAGCGCATCGCCGTCCAGCGCGGCCTCGTCGGCCTCCACGCTTAGATCTGGACTCGCGGTCCAGCTCACCTAAGCGTTTCCACAACGGCCGGCCAGCCTCGTAGGATGTAGGCCTGACAGCCGCGCGCGGCTGCCAGGGCGGGGCGCAAACGCAGCGGCCAAACAAACGTCCTGGAGACCGCATTGCAATCGCGCGCACGGCAGATCGAGTTCTATGCGTCGCTGGACGCCGAGAGCGAGATCGAACGGCCTTACCACTATCCGCGGCCGGTCCGCCTGCTCATCGAGAGCAAGTTCCATCGCGCGCTCCGACTACTCGGGCACGTAACGTCGACCGACGCCCTGTGCGTCTGCGGCGGATCAGGCATGGACGCCGAATGGCTCGCACAACTAGGTGTCCGGCCAACGATCCTCGACATCTCGCCTCAAGCGCTGGCGCGAGCCCGAATCCGCGCCCAGCGGCACGGATTCGCTGCGACTCTAGTTCGAGGCGACGCAGCTCGACTTCCGTTCAGCGACCAGAGTTTCAACATGGCGCTCGTCCACGACGGGCTACACCACCTGGACGATCCATATTGCGCCTTGGACGAGATGGCGCGTGTGGCAAAGCACGAACTGGTTGTGATGGAGCCTGCCTCCGCAGCCCTCACCCGGCTGGCCCTGGCGGTGGGCTTGGCGGCCGACGTTGAACCGGCCGGAAACGCGGTGCGGCGACTCAACGCCACCGGAATTCGGGAGCGACTTGAGGCTCGCGGCTGGCGGCACGTTCGCTCGGCCCGTGACTTCGTCTATTACCAGCCGTGGACCTTCGCGATCTACCGGATGGCCGACCGTTTTCCGTTGTTCGCGGTCTTTGTCCTGGATCTTATAAACAACTGAACCTGCCGACCTAATTACGCGAGTAGTTATGGGTGGGAGCCGTAGCATTA
>VXPS01000019.1 GCA_009839425.1 Chloroflexota bacterium | reverse complement strand
GAAGGGGTAGGCTCGCGCAGGATTTGCCGGCGGGAGGGGCTTTGTGCGGATTGAGGACCTGGCGGGGACGACGATTGGGGCTGCGGTGTCGGGCGGGCTGGATAGCTGCACGGCGACGCGCTGGCTGGTGGAGGAAGGCGTTGGGGTCGTCGGGCTGACGGCCGACCTGGGGCAGCCGGACGAGGACGATATCAACGACGTGGCCGTGCGCATGCGGGTGGCCGGGGCGCAGGAAGCGGTGATCGTGGATGCCCGCGAAGCGCTGGCGCAGGCCGGGCTGGAGGTGATCCAGGCGCAGGCGAAGTACGAGGGCGGGTACTGGAATACGACCGGTATCGCGCGGTACGCGACCGTGGCGGCGATCGTGCCGGAGTTGACGGCGCGCGGGTTGACGGTGCTGAGCCACGGGGCAACCGGGCGGGGTAACGACCAGGTCCGGTTTCAACTGGCGACGAACATGCTGGCGCCGGGGGTGCACGTGTATGCGCCGTGGCGCGACCCGAGTTTCCTGGAGCAGTTTCCGGGGCGGCGCGAAATGATCGCGTATTGCGAGGCCGAGGAGATTCCGATCCGCGCAACGCTGGATAAGCCGTATTCGACGGACGCGAACCTGCTGGGGTTGACGCACGAGGCCGGTCTGCTGGAAGAGTTGAGCACGCACGCTCAGTTCGTGGAGCCGGAGATGGGGGTGTATCCGCAGGATGCGCCGGACGAGTCGACGCGGGTGTCGTTCCGGTTCGAGGCGGGCGTGCCGGTGGCGATGGACGGGGAGGAGATTTCGCTGCTTGAAGTGTTCGAGCGGGCGAACGCAATTGGTGGGGCGAACGGGGTCGGAATCGGGTTGCACACGGTGGAGAACCGGTTCGTCGGAATTAAGTCGCGCGGGGTGTACGAGGCCCCGGGCATGGAATTGCTGGGGAGCGCATACGAGTACCTGTTGCAGCTGATCCTGGACCGTCGGGCGCGGCCGGTGTTCGATTCGCTATCGGCGGCGCTGGGTCGGCAGATCTACGAGGGCTACTGGTATGACCTGGCTAGCACGGCGCTGCGGCGGGCCATTGGCGAGTTCACGCGGCTGGTGACGGGCACGGTGCACGTGGACGTGTACCGGGGTCACGCGCAGTTCGCTGGCGCCGAGGACGCGCCGCATTCGCTCTATAGTGACGCGTCCAGCATGGAGGGCGTCGGGGACTTCGACCATGTGGACTCGGAAGGATTCCTGGGCGTGCTTGGCGTAAGCGCTCGCGCCGCGAACGCGGGTGGGCAGACGAGCGGCGAGTAGTCCATGACGACAATCATGGTGCGGCGGCCGGATGTGGGGACGTTGTCGGTTGCGGCGGCCGTGGTGCTGGGCTTGCAGGCGTTCCGGGTGTTTACCAGCCACATGTTCTGGGTGGTGGGCGAGACCTCGGACCGGGTGTTCCTGGCAGCGATCGTGTTTGGCGGGGTGATCCTGTGGGGACTGGCGGGACCGCTGGCTCGGTTTCTTGGAATTGGTCACGCGCGGCGCCTTTCGATTGTCTTGCTGGCGGGGCTGGCCGTGGCAGGACAGGTCTCGGGGTCGCCGACGGCGGACATGTGGATTGGCGGCATAGGGACCGTCGCGTTCGGGTGGGTGCTGGCGCTGTGGGTGGCAAGCGTGGGTCGCGCGGCCGGGCAAGGACTGGCGCTGGCGTTTACGGCGGACGTGGCGATTCGGGGCGTGTTCCGGACGGTGGACGCGCCGTTCAGCGACTCGCCGTGGGCGGCGGGGATCGTAGCGCTGCTGGCGTTGCTGGCGTTGGGCGGCGGCTGGCGGGCGGCGGGGCGGACGGCCGAGTTTGGCGGCCCGCTGCGGGCCATTCCGCTGCTTGGTCTTGGATCCGCCCTGATGGTGTTCATGGCATTCAGCGGGAACTTCGGCCAGACGGCGGCGCCGAGCGGATTGGACTTGCGGGCGGCGTTGATCTGGGTGGCAGCCGCCGCGACGGCGGGGCTGGCGTGGTCGTCGGCTTCGGCGAAGTCCGGCCGAGGAATGAGTCTGGTTCACGTGGCGGCGGCTTCGCTGGTGATGGCGGCGGGGGCCTGGCTGGCCGGCTCGGCGCCAGGTAGCACGTTCCCCGGACTGGCGCTGGTGGGGCTGGGGCTGCCGGTGGTCGCGACGGCGCTGTTTCCGGAGGACCGGAAGCCACGGACATCGGCCTGGTCGGTTATCAACGTGACGGTGGGCGGGGTGCTGCTGGTGGCGTTGCTGTTCATCTTCTACTCGTTCTACGCGCCGCCGTGGGTGTTGCCCGGGGCCGTTGGGGCGACTGTGGTGCTGGCGCTGGGGTCGTCGTTGAGCCGTCATCAGCTGCAAGGGAAGCGGCTGATTCCATTCTGGGCGCCGTTGCTGTTTCTGCCGCCGTTCGTCGTGGGACTGGTTTCGGGCGCGCCGTCGTCCGATTCGGCGCCGGTAGCGGCCGGGGCCAACCTGAACGTGATGACCTACAACATCCGGCAGGGGTTTGGGGCGACCGGTCGGTTTGACCTGGAAGCGGTGGCCCAGGAGATCGAGAAGCGGCCGACGGACATCGTGGGATTGCAGGAGGTTGGGCGCGGATGGGTGATTTCAGGCGCCGTGGACACCCTGGCCTGGCTGTCGCTGCGGCTGGACACGCCGGCGTACTACGGGGCGAACCTGGGGGACCTGTGGGGGAACGCAGTGCTGACGCGGCTGCCGGTGTTTGGGGTGGCAAATACGCACTTCAATAGCGAGGGGCGGGTGCCGCGCGGTTTTCAGCGCATAGGCATTCAGACGACGGGTGCCCCGATCACGATCTTGCATACGCACCTGGATCATGAGGATGACGGGAATACGGTGCGGGCGGCGCAGGTTGTGCGGGTGTTGGAGGACTGGGGGACCTCGCCGCGGACGATCCTGCTGGGCGATCTGAATGCGGAGCCCGACTCGGTGGCGATTCGAACGCTGGCAAACGCCGGGTTTGTGGACGTGATCCCCGATGGGCCGCTGACGTGGCCGGCCACGGCGCCGGAGGAGCGAATCGACTACATCTTCGTGACGCCGGACCTGAGCGTGAACGAGGCCGAAACGCGCGAGTCGCTGGCTTCGGACCACTATCCGGTGTGGGCATCGCTGGCAGGGACGTAGGCAGAGCCCCGGGTTTCTCGATTCGGCCGGCCACGGCCAGTGATGCGGGCGTGGTGGGCGATCTGATGGCGGACGCGGCAGGGCCGCTGGCAGCGCCTATCTGGGGCGGCGGGCGTATTGAACGGACGCGGGAGCGCTTTGCGGGAATGTTCGCGTGCTGGGGCGGCTCGGACCATCACTTTGTGGCATGCGAGAACGAAAGGGTCGTCGGGGTGATTGCGCACGCGGCGGATCGAATGGATCCCTGGCAGTCGCTGCGTGCATCGCTGGCGACGTGGCGGGTCTATGGGGTGCTGGGGTCGTTCGCGTTGTCGTGGCGGATGCGGCACATGGTGTCGGCGGAGCCGGCGTTCGTTCGGAACAGCTATAGCGTGTGGAACCTGGCGGTGGCGGAGGAGCAGCAACGGCGAGGCATCGGATCCGAGTTGCTTCGGCACGCGCATAGGGGAGCACGGGATGCAGGAGCCTTAACGATCGGGCTGGAAGTGTTGATCGGCAATACGGCGGCGATTGCGTTCTACGAGAACGCGGGATATCGCGAGCGACGGCGGCGGGAGTCGGTGGGGCTGCGGAAGATGACCGGCGCGGCAGGGCTGATCTACATGGTGCGAGCGGTCAGGGACGACGATTAGGCGGCGTCGAGGATTCTCTCGAGGT
>VXPS01000083.1 GCA_009839425.1 Chloroflexota bacterium | reverse complement strand
ACCTTGGGCCGACCACCGCCGCTGCTACCCACCCCCCCAGCCGCCGCGCCGGGGGGGGGTGGTGGGGGGGGGGGCCGGGCCGGGGGCGACCCGGGGCCCCACCGCCGCTACGTCGTTACCGTGGGCCCCATCCACGTCTTCGCCTACGTCGACACACCGGCGGGCCCGTACGAACTCATGGGCGGTGCAGAGTACGGATGGCTCCTGCCGACCTCCAGCATGACCGCCGGCTTCGACTTCAGCGAGCCAGACTACATCCTGCCAGAGGAGCGCGACGTTCACACCACCCGCTGACCGAGCCGCTACGGCCAACGCCGGAGAGCGCAGGGTGAAGTAATGCCACTACCGTCAACTAGCTAACCAAGGCTGCCCTTGGAACACAAACATCCAAACGACAGCTACATTGGAAGTTAAATCAACGCAGCCGGCATTGGGTTCTCGAATGCAAACGGGTCGGCTTTAGACCAGCTTCAAGGACGTGTAGGGAGAGCTCCCCGTGTGCTCTTTCGTTCCCTCAAACCAAATCGCAACCAGGTAACCATCTGGCGAATAGTCCCCGTCCGCGCCGACCTCGGAGACGGTCTCTTTGGACCTCCTCACTCAAAACTCAACTGTTGCCCCTTCCACGATCCCGAGTTTCTCTGCTTCCGCCTCCTTCGCCTTGCGCCATATAGGGCCTCCTCATCAAATGAGATCGTCAATCAGCTTCTCGTCTTGCCGTGAGCGATTGGTCACGGAGTGGTTTCGTCTTGCGCAGGGGCCGTTAGATCTTCAGCCAACTGGAGAAGGTGAAGGGACAGCCTTGAGCTTGTCGTACTCAGGATCCTAGGTAGCACTTCAGGTGCGGCCCAGCCTCCACGCAAATCCTGTGGAGATACACCTATCCTCCCAGTTTGATGGCGCCGTGAACGACCTCGAGGTCAGCATGAAAGAAATACGCCTGGTCCTCGATGCTAGGTGTACGGAGGTTCGCCAAACTGACTTCTACACTGTTCTTTATCGTTCTACCTCGACCCTCATTGTCTACTCTCCGCGTCATACACAAGGACTTGCTTGACATGTTTCCGACTTGCCTTCTCCGACCTGCACTTCGGCAATCTGGGGTTTCATCCTTGAGGAGGGGCATGTGGGCCTGGCGCCCGCCTACGACTTCTCAAGCAGTGTCGGCCCGCGTTACGACAAGACACTCATCCTGCGGGTCGGGGAGCAGCGCCATGCCCACAAGATCGGTCCCGCGCAATGGCGTGCGCACGTCCGTTGCTGCGGCCTCGACAGCGAGCGGGTGCTCGGGGCGGTCTCCGAGGTAACCGATTCGCTCCCCGACGCCTTCCCGCAGGCGCCCGTGCTGGCAAAGGCGAACGACGAGAGTCGCCTCCCCATCAGGTCGACAGGCGTTGTGAGCAGGTCGCCCGTCACGTCCCACGCCGTTTGCTAGGGCTTCGCAACGCGGATGCCGCGCGCGGGGCATCTCCGCCGACTGACGAGCGAGCGCCCCCTGCCAAGCCGCCGAGTACGCACCCCTGAACGGCCACATGGGACGAGCTTGTCCCGTCAGGGCGCGGCTACTAGCGGCCCGCGCTGACGTAGAACTCCAGCAGGGCCGCCTTGTCGGCCGGCGACTGCTTGTCGTAGCGCTGATACATCCGGTCGGCCATGCGGCGCGCGCCGCTGTCGAAGTCCCGGAACTCGCCCGCGAGGTAGTCGCGCCACTGGCCCGCGAGGAGGGCGTGGTCGGCCTCGGGCACGCTGCCGCCGCGCGGGTGGCACTTGCCGCATTTCACCGAGTGGATGCGGGCACCGCGCCGCGCGAGATTCGCGTCGAAGGGCTGCTCGTGGGGTATCCACTCCTGGTCCGCGTAGTAGAGCGCCACCGCCTCGATTTCCCGTTCGGACAGCGCATCGACGATCGTCGCCATGTCGGTCTCGGAGCCGTCGTCGAGGGTGACCGTGCGCGCCTGCCGGAAACCCAGGCGGTAGCTGTCCAGGAGATCCATGATGGCGAACTCGGAGAAGCCGCCGATGGAGGGGGTGTCCGGCCGTTCGCTGCGGCCTCCGGGGCCGTGGCACTCGGCGCACTGGCGCTCGGCGATCCGTTCGCCGTCTTCGGTGGCGTGGACCGGGAGGCAGAGCAGGCACGCACCGGCGGCGATGCCAGCCAGGCCGGCCCACCCTACGAATCCAGCCACGCGTTCACTTCCGTGCTTTTCCGTCGATGTCTTACCACGGTCGGGCTACCATCGGAAGCGTCGTAACGCGCCGTGACGGCTCAGGAGTACGCAATGTTCGACGCGCCCGCCAGGAATGACGTGAGACTTCGTTACGCATCCGCGGTGTGGAAGGCCCTGGCAGCGATCGCCGTGGCCGCGACCGGCGCATCGGCCGCCGCGACAGAGGCAGTCCACACCGTGCCGCTGTTCCCCTCCGACGCGGACGGCGTCCTGCAGGGTTTCGTGCGCGTCATCAATCACTCCGACGAAGCGGGCGAAGTACGCATCGACGCCATCGACGATGCCGGGGACAGCTTCGGGCCGCTGATGCTCGCGGTCGGGGCGAACGAGACCGTGCACTTCAACTCGACGCATCTCGAGAACGGCGATCCGGACAAGGGATGGAGCACCGGGACCGGTCCCGGCCAGGGGGATTGGCGGCTGACGTTGTCGAGCGACCTGGATGTCGAGGTGCTGTCGTACATCCGCCTGCTGCAAAGCGGCTTTGTCACCTCGATGCACGACCCGGCGCCCCCGCTCGCGGGGGACGACCACCACGACGACGAGGACTCCGACGACGGGCATGGCCACTCGCACGATGACGAAGATGCGGACCATGCCTACCGGGTCTCGATCTTCAACCCGGGCTCCAACACGAACCAGGTGAGCCTGCTGCGCGTGATCAACGCCGGCGACCACTCCACGGAGGTCACGGTGTCGGGGGTCGACGACCACGGCCACGAGTCCGCCGGTTCCGTCGAGATGTCCGTTGCGGCGGGGGCGGCCCGCACCGTCTCGGCGCAGGAACTCGAAGCGGGGGGCGAAGACTTGGAAGGCATGCTGGGGGACGGCGCCGGGAAGTGGCAACTGACCGTGCGCTCGCACGAGCCAGTCACCGTGATGAGCCTGCTGCGCAGCCCGACCGGCCACCTGGCCAACCTCTCGACCGTCCCGGCGAACTCGGACGACCACGGGCATCACATGGTGCCGCTCTTCCCGGCGGACGACGACGCCTTCGGCCGGCAAGGTTTCGTCCGCGTGATCAATCACGGCGATGAGGCGGGCGAAGTGGAGATCCACGCCTTCGACGACGGCGGCGCCGAGTTTGGGCCGATCACGCTGTCGCTGGACGCGCACCAGACTGCCCCTTTCAACTCGGAAGACCTTGAAATGGGCAACGCCGCCAAGGGCCTGAGCGCCGGCGTCGGCTCGGGCGACGGCGCGTGGCGGCTCTCGCTCGAGAGCGATCTCGAGATCGAGGTGCTGACCTACATCAGGACCACCTCCGACGGCTTCCTGACCTCCATGCTCGACACCGTGCCGGCGGCGGGCAACCGCCACCGGGTGGTCTTCTTCAATCCGGCCAGCAACCCGGACCTCCCGAGCTGGCTGCGCCTCGTGAACGCGGGCGACCACACCGCCGCCATAGAGATCACGGGAACGGACGACCATGCCGAGTCGCCGGGGAGCCATGTGACGCTGTCGCTCGCGGCCGGGGCCGCGCGCCCGCGGACGTAAACGGGCCAGGGGAACGGGGGGGGCGATCTCGCAGGCGCCCAGGGCGCCGGCCCCGGGCAGTGGCGGCACGACCTGGAGTGG
>VXPS01000029.1 GCA_009839425.1 Chloroflexota bacterium | reverse complement strand
TGCGGACGGCGCGGCCCACCTTTTCATGGTGGGACCCGAGGAAGCTCGTCCACTGCACGCGGGTGAACACGCCGCCGTGGCAGCAGGCGAGCGCGATCCACTCGGCGCGGTGTCCCGTCCAGCCGAAGGGCTCTAGCGCCTTGGCGCGTTCCTTCAGGTGGGCGGCCCCTTCGCCAGCCGCGGGGCTGAAATGCCGATCCGGTGTACCCATGCCCGAAACGGTGATCAACCTTGCGCGGGCAAGTCAACCTGTGGGAAGCGGTTCGGATTCCCACGCTGTCCGACATGGTCCTTTACGATCCGCGGTACGTTCCCCGCCGCCGCCAGCGGCACGCAAAAGTCCGAAGCAGGGCCTGCGTCGCGTGTCGTTCGCCACCGGGAACATCGGAGTCCGAGGCGCGTTTGCCCGATGAGCCGGAGGTTGGGCATCTTTGAGCACGAGGGATTGGTGATCGAAGCCCGATTGGGAAGGACAATGCGAACGAAAATCCGCGCAACGGACGCGAGCGGAGATCCATCGGATCCTTCCTCTCTTCCGTCTGCATTGGACCGAGTCCGGGAACGTCGGCTGACGTTGCCGGTTGTCGCCTCTGCGCTGCTCTTGGCCGCGCTGGGATCCTGCGATTCGGATCCGGTGGTCGAGCCGGAGCCGTCGCTCCAGATCGTGCCGGATTCCGTGACCCTCACGCACATCGGGCAGCGGTTCGCGTTCTCGGTGCGGGGCGGCGGCGGGCCGGGAGCGGACGCCGTGCGGTGGAGCAGCCGGGACACGACTGTGTTCACCGTGGACGCGGATGGGACGGTGACGGCGCGCGGCAACGGCTCGGCGGGGCTGCTGGTGGAGCGCGGCAGGCAGTGGAGCCAGACGCCTGTGCGCGTGGAGCAGGCCGCAGCAAGCCTGGAGACGGTCGGGGACGGGCAGGAGGCGGTCGTCGGGATACCGCTATGGCGGCCGGTGGCGGTGCGGCTTCTCGATGCTGGCGGCACGCCGGTATCGGTGGCAACGACGGTGCGGTTCGACGCATCGGCTCACGGCGGCACGGCCGACCCGGCGGAAGCGCTGAGCGACAGCGCCGGGATGGCGTGGACGGAGTGGACGTTGGGGGGCGTGCCGGGCTCCCAGACGTTGGTCGCGTCGGTGGCCGGGGGTGTGCGCGCGGAGATCACGGCGCTGGCGCTGCCGGATGTGGGGGTGTGCGCGCGGACGCCGGAGGTGGCCGAAGAGTTGGTGAGGCGAACGGGGGCGGCGGACTGCGCGGGCGTGACGGATGAGCATCTGGCGGCAATCGGACGCCTTGATCTAGGTATGCGCGGCATCACCAGCCTGAGGAGCGGCGACTTCGCCGGGCTTTCGAGTCTCCAGTCGCTCAAATTGGACCGGAACCAGTTGGCGGCACTGCCGTCCGACATCTTCGCGGGGCTCGGGAACTTGACGAGCCTGTTGCTGCTTTACAATCGGCTTACGGAGCTGCCGCCCGACATCTTCGCGGGCTTAGGGAACTTGCAGAACCTGTGGCTGCATCACAATCGGCTCACGGCGTTGCCGCCAAGCGTCTTTGACCCCTTGGCGCAGTTGCTGGGCTTGAATCTGAGCGACAACCAATTGGTGTCACTGCCACCGGGGGCGTTTGGGGGCCTGACACGGTTGCTATCCTTGAGGCTGAGCGACAACGAACTGGCGGCGGTGCCGCCGGGGATCTTCAAAGACCTCGATTCGCTGGAAAGCCTGTACCTGCACAAGAACCGGCTGTCCGAGCTTCCGCCCGACATCTTCGCGGGCCTGACAAACCTCAGGATCCTGACTCTGTGGGGGGGCTGGGTTGGTCGCAACGAGCTGGGCGACCTGCCGCCCGGTATCTTCGACGGCATGTCGGAATTGCGCAGCTTGAACCTGTGGGCCACAAACCTGTCACAGCTGCGGTCAGGGGTGTTCGACGACTTGGAGCGGTTGGAGGTCTTGGACATCAGCACCAATCCGCTGTACGACCTGCCACCGGGCGTGTTCGACCGGTTGGTGGCCCTGAGGGAGCTACACGTGGGCGGACTCGGGCTGTCCCGGCTGACACCCGGGGTATTCGACCCTCTGGAGAAGCTTGAGTACTTGAACGTGGCGAGCAACAATCTCGATGCGCTGCCGCCGGGCACCTTCGCGGGCAAGAACCGCTTCGAGCGATTCCTTGGCCTTGACAACCCCGGCTCGCCGTTCCCGGTCGCGGTGGAATTCACGCGCACGGATGCAACCGACGCGCTCGCTCCGGGGCCGGCGCGGGTCGCGATGCGGGTGCCGGACGGCGCGCCGTTCGAAATCCGGATACCCGTCTCGGTGCAAGGCGGCACGCCGTACCAAGCATGGTTTGAGGTCGCGGCGGGCGACACCGTTAGCGCACCGGTCGTGATCGGTTCGCCTGCAAGCGGCACGGGAGCAGTGCATGTCAGCTTCGGCCAGCCGCCGGGGCTACCGCCCCGCTACTACGGTCTCGAAGTGGTGCCGGGGTCGCAGATGGTCCTATTCGCCGCGTCGGATAACCGCTCACCGGTGTACCGAGAGGCGGTGCCGACGTACTGGCTTCAAGCGGGCGGCGCTCCCCAACCGCTGCCCATGGAACCCTACTTCTCAGACCCCGACGGCGACTCGCTGGCCTTCGCGGTCGAGACGCGCGACGGCGGAGTGGTGGGGGGGCGGATCGAGGGCGGAGTGCTGTGGATGGAACCCTTGGGCGAGGGCGAGGCGGCGCTCGTGGTGACGGCGTCCGATCCCGAGGGTCTGGCGACCAGCCAACGAGTCGCGGTGCAGGTGGCGCCCGCGGTCGACCCGACCCGGTTCAACATCAACCTGATCTTCGACCCCGGGTTCACCGAACAGCAGAAGGCGGCGATGCGGCGGGCGGCCGACCGCTGGGAGGAGGTGGTGGTCGGCGACCTGCCGGACGTGCCGATCGAAGGGTACATGGACACGCTTGGCGAGCACGGCCCTCGCATGGCCGGGGTTGTCGACGATCTGGTGTTCCATTCGGTGTGGACACCCGGAAACTCGATCACCCACGCGTGGAAGCGTGGCGTACGCGAAGCATCGGGGCTGGCCTTCTACGGCGGCGCCAGCTACGAGACCGGCGCCACCCGATGGAGTCCGGGCTACCTTCAGAGGGTCGCCCAGCACGAGATGGGGCACGTTCTCGGGCTGTTCCCTCGGTCCACCAGAAAGTTCCTAGTGGAAAGTGGGCCGCCGCGCGAGTGGCACTTCACGGGGCCACTCGCGGTCGAGGCGTTCAAGGCGGCCGGGGGCTCGGCGTACGACGGTCCGGGCGTTCCGATGGACAGCCACGGCGTCCATTGGCGGCGCAACGTGTTCGGCGAGGAGATCATGTCGTCGGCCGCCGACGTGATCAGCGCGATCACGCTTCAGGCGCTCGCGGACCTCGGGCACGCGGTGGACCTGACGAAGGCGGACGAGTACAGGTTGCCCGGGACGGGAAGCGCGGGGGGCGACGCGGCGGACGTGCCGGTTGCGGAAGCGTTTGAACTGACCGACGGGATCCTACGGCTGCCGGTGGTCGTCATGGACGAAAACGGCAAGGTGGTGCGGGTGATCCGCGACTGAACGGCACTCCCCAGGTTTATTCGCCGGATCGTCCTTGCTGGCTTCCCGCGGGGGGGTGCCTGCCGCGATTCCGCACGGATGCCAATCAGGAGGATCCGGCGGGGTTGTGCTTTCCCCCCTTCCCCTTACCTTCCGGCGTTCTCGCGCCGCCGGAGCGTCCGGTGGCCTACGCAATACTCCGACCTCCCCCCACAGGACGCACCAGACC
>VXPS01000171.1:10770-32150 GCA_009839425.1 Chloroflexota bacterium | reverse complement strand
CCCCCCCCCCCGCGCCCGCCCCCCCCCCCCCCCCCCCCCCCCCCCCCCCCCCCCGTGAGTCTGGGGCAGACCCACCGATCCCTCGAATCCGCAGCGCGGAGCGCTGGCGCAGCCCGGACCTGCGCGACTGGTCGGGTCCCGAGATGTTGATGCGGCCGGACGACGCGGACCCGCCGGACACCGAGTTTTACAGCATGTACCCGATGACGGCCGGGAACGGCTACCTGGGATACCTGGAGTTCTACGACCGGTTCGTGGAGCGCCTGCACACGGAGCTGGTCGTGAGCCGCGATGGGGACCACTGGCAGCGGCTGGAACGGACGCCGTGGCTGGACCGCGGAACCGAGGGCGCATGGGATGACATGTGGGTGTTCCCGTCCAGCAACGACCCGTTGGTCGTGGGGGACCGGATGCTGGTGCCGTTTGCGGGGCGCGGGACGGCGCACGCGGGACGGCGCCACCGGATGCGGCCGGCGCGCTGCAGCATTGGCCTGCTGGAGTTCGGGCGCGACCGCTGGGCGGCACTCACGGCGGGGCAGGACGGCGGGGAGTTCGTCACCGAGCCGGCGGAGGTGACGGGCGATCGCTTGTGCCTGAACGTAGACGCAGAGTTCGGGGACGTGCGGGTGGCCCTACTGGGTGAGTATCGCGGGGCGCTCGAAGGCTTCGGCCACGACGACGCTGTCCCGATCGAATCCGATGCCATAGAGGCGCCGGTTCGGTGGACATCGGGCAACGCGCTGTCGTCTCTTCGTGGCCGTCGCGTGCGGCTGCACGTCACCGCGGCGCGGGCCAGCGTGTACGGCTACAGGTTCGACTAGCCGGGGATTGCCGCACGGCGCGGATGCCCTAACATAGAGGCGAGTGGCGTTGCGACCTCGCCGGGAAGGCCGGTGGGCGAGGTCTGGCCGCCGGGGAGCGTGGAGCCATATCACGCCAAGCGTTTAGCGCGAACAACCGCAGTTCACGACGGGCGTTTCTTGGTCGCCTTTCGGTTGCGATTGGCGCAGTCGCGGGCGCCGGGGCCGGCGTGGTGCGAGCCGATCCGGCGACTCCAGACGTCCCGGTACCGGCCATCTATCTGCGCGAGACCGGCCATCACGTGGGTGGGCCATTTCTGGCCTGGTGGCTGCAATACGGGCGTGACGAGGGACTTGGCTGGCCGATAACCGAGCAACTAGATGTCGGCAACCGCCGCATGCAGTACTTCGAACGAGGCGCGCTGGTACTGGCGCCGACCTCGCGCGATCCGCTAGGGGTCGTGCCGGTAAACCTGGGACGACCCTACGTCAGTCGTTCGTCCGCACCGCAGCCCGAGGAGCAGTTCGCCCACTTCTTCCCCCAAACGGGTCACGGCGTGCATCCGGCCGTGTGGCCGTTTCACCGCGAGAACGGTGGGGTTTTCCGGTTCGGGTATCCACTGGCGCCGGCGGTGGTGGGCGACGGCGGGCTCTGGCAGGTGTTCGAGCGGGCGGTGCTGTCCGAGAGCGGCGGCCGCGTGACCGACCTGCGGCTGGGTCTGATGGAAGCGGAGCGGTTGCGATTGCCAACCGAGCCGGTGACGCGCGCCCGACATGCACCGATCGTGGACCTGGCGGCGCTGGACCCGGCGTACGGGCCCCTGGCCGATCGTCACGCCACGGTGGACCTGACGCGGCAGGTGGTGACGTTCTTTGACGGAGACGAGCCGGTGCGGATGGCGGCCACCTCAACCGGCATCTATCCGGACTTCACGCCCGCCGGCCGTTATCGCGTGTTCGTGCGCGTTCCACGCGCGCGCATGATCTCCAACGGCAGTACCAACGCCGTTTACGACCTGAACGACGTGTTGCACATCCAGTACTTCACGGATAGCTGGATCGGGTTCCACTACGCCTACTGGCACAGCGAGTTCGGCACGGCGCGCAGCGCGGGTTGCGTGAATCTGCGGCTGCACGATTCCCAGTGGGCCTGGGACTTCTGCGACCACGGGACGCGGGTGGTGGTCCACTACTAGATCCCGACGATCAGGTTGGACGTTGCCGTCCGGGTTCGATGGTTTCGCGGCGCGCCTATGATGGCGGAGTCCACGACTACGTGTCATGGGTGAATCCGTGACCCCATCCCGCCAAAGCGACCCGCCCACGTCATCCGTGATATTCGTCTGCGTGCATAACGCCGGACGCAGCCAGATGGCCGCGGGCCTACTGCGAGCCGCCGGCGGCAGCCTGCTTCACGTCATGTCGGCTGGCACCGCCCCGGGCGAACGCGTCAATCCGCTGGCGGTTCAGGCCATGCGCGAGATCGGCATTGACATCGGCGACGCGTCGCCGTCGCGTTTGACGACCGACGACCTGGCCGCGGCTGACGTGTGTATCACGATGGGTTGCGGCGATACGTGCCCGCTGGTTCCTGGGACGGAGTATCGGGACTGGCCGGTGGACGATCCGTCCGGTCAGCCGATCGAGACGGTGCGGCGCGTTCGGGACGACATTGCGAAGCGCGTGCAGGCGCTGGTCGCGGAGTTGGCGCCGGGCGCGGCGGGGTGAGCCGAAACCAACTATTGCTGGGGCTGGCTTCGGCCCTGATCGCGGCAGCCATCGTCGTGCTTGTGATCGATGTGGACGAGGCGGAGCTAGACCCGGCGCCGGCTGGGCCAACGCCAGCGCCCGAGGAACGAGCGGCACGGCTGATGCGGACGTTTGTCTCGAGGGTCATCGAGCAGGAATTGCGACCGCGCGTGGCCGAGCTGGAGGGCACGCGGGTCTTCGACGGCAGCCGGGGCACCGCCACCGTGCAGCGTGTGATTGAAGGCGAACGCGTCGAGCTGCGAATCACCTTCGATGGGTACGTGTTGCTGCTGGACCCCGACGCGACGGTTGAGAACGAGATTCAGGCCGACGGCCCGGTGACCTACACGCGCGGTGGCGGCGACGCCGGGCTGCGGGTACGCGGAACCGACGTGCGTATCGGAGTTTTTGACGCGGAGGCACGCTATCCCGGCAGCGATGCGGCTGGGCGCTTTACGTTTGACCTGAGCGGCGACGACATCGGCGGCCTGGCCGGCGAAGCGGTGCGGAACGACGACGAGCGGCTGGAGATTCGGCCGGCGACGCCGGCGCCTTAGTCCTCGACCAGTTGTCCGCCGGCCTGCAAGACGCGCCAGAAGGCGTAGTCGGCCTGGTGGACGATCTGGTTGATGAGGCTGCGCTGGAGGAGTTCGCCTTCGCCGGAGTGGCCGCCGGCCACGTGGGCGACTTCCTCGGGCAGACCAACCGTCAGGCAGATGTGGACGCCGTAGCCGGGATGTCGGATGGAGGGCCAGCCGGTGCGGCCGCGCTCGGCGGCCCAGCGCGCCTGGTTTTCCGGATCGAACTCCCAGGGCTTGCCGACGTCGTGGCAGAGGGCGGCGGCAACCAGCAGATCGCGGTCGTACTCCAGGCCTGGGAAAAGACTCCCCAGCTCGTCTGCAATGGATACCGCCAGGCGGGTGACGCCGCGGATGTGGTCGGTCTGGGTGCCGTCCTCAAGCGGCGGGGTGTCGGGGTTGCCGGAGCCGCGGATTTCAGCGATCGCCGAGAAGGAACTCTGGGAAAGGGCCAGGGCCCAGGCCTCGACGACTTTGGCGGCCAGAACCGGGTCTTCGATCCACTCGACCTCGGGCAGTTCAGACCGCACCCGCGCACGTTGCGTGTCGTCGACGGTCACGGCTTGCTCCCTGGACGCGATCGGGAAGGGCTTGAGTTTAGCCCTGCCCCGTTGATCGCGACGCAGCCCGGTCTAACGGATCTCGTAGACGAGGGTCTGGACGTGGATCAAGTCGTCACTGATGACGAAGGTGTCCACGCCCTGGGCGGTTCGCCCGTCCTCGTGGGTACCCGACCAGGTAAGGAGAACGGCATCGCCGTTGACCGTGACGGACTCCTGGCGCGCCGCGAATCCGGCGAGGTCGGCGAAGAGCGCGTCGAAGAAAGCACGACAGCCGGCGTGACCGATGTGCACCTGGTTGGGCTGCATGAGCCGGGCGTCGGCTGCATAGTCGGCGGCAATGGCGTCAAAATCGCCGGACTGGACCGCGTCCCAATGTCGCTGAAAGACTGCTTCGGGGTTCGCCATGAGTTCACGCTTCGGGTAAGCCAAGCCGTGCTTACCCTACGGCATCCCGGCAGCCCAGAAACGCGGCCCTAGGCGCCTGGCAGGGGCCGCGCCGGTACCCACCACGCCCGCCTGCGTCGCGACGGCCAGGCCAGCGGCGTGATGAAGCCGTTCGCTAGATCCCTTCGTACCAGCCCACGCCGAAGATCAGATCGCCGACCCGAACCACCCAGGAGTGCTTGCGTGCGTCCTGGCGCGTCTGCGGGTGGGTGAACAGGTAGCTCACCCAGGCGCCGCCGCTCTCCTCGGTTACGGCAGCGAAGGCCTCGCCGTAGTTGAAGCCGGTGGCGTCAATGCGTTCGCGGGTTTTGCCGACGATGTCCGGGCGGTTGGCGTTGGCAATCGAGTAGAGCACGTCGGCGCGGTCTTCCAGGACGAAGACGTACCAGGGTCCATCCGCGCTTTCCGGCGTGTTGTAGTAGGCAAGGGTTTCCTCGGTGCCGAGCGAGGCGTGGAGATGGACGGCCCGCTGCACAAGGGCCTGGGCGTAACCGGCCGGGTCGGTCTTTGACGGGCCGGGTTCGTACCAGCCGGAGCCAAAGACCAGGCCGTCGCGCCGGACGACCCAGGAGTGCTTGGTCTGGGTTTCGCCGGTCGCGGGATTGACCCACGAGTAACTGGTCCAGGCGCCATCCGGCGTCGCGTCGGCCACGACCTGGAGGCCGGTGGGGAAGAGGTCCGGGCCCGTGACGTCCCGAGCCGGAAGGCCAACGAGTGAGGGCGTGGCCGCGTGCGTGCGGAGCACGTCGTTCTCGTCGAAGACGAAGAGGTACCAGGCGCCGTCGAGGCTCTGCTCGGTGTTGTAGTAGTCGAGCACGGCGTCGAGACCCACGTCGTCGTAGAGGGTGATCCCCCGCTGAACAAAGGCCCGGGTGTAGGTGTCCGGCTGGTCCTTGGACGGGCCGGGCTCGTACCAGCCGGATCCGAAGTAAAGGTCGTCATGCACGACGATCCAGGAGTGCTTGGTCTGGGTTTCGCCGGACTCGGGATTCACCCAGTAGTAGTCCGCCCACGCGCCCTGCTCGGTGGCCACCGCCACCAGGTGCTGACCAATCGGGTAGCCGTCGGCCCCGCGCGTATCCAGGTTTGCCGTTCCGACGATGGACGGGACGGCGGCGTTGGCGAGGAGGATGTCGGAATCGGCGATGAAGACGTACCACTGCCCGTCGATGCTCTCGGGCGAGTTGTAGTAGTCAAGGGTCGCCTGGAGGCCTTCGTTGTTGTAGCGGTCGATGGCGCGCTCGACGAAGGCCTGGGTGTAGGCGGCGGGGTTGTCTCTGGACGATGCTGCCTCATACCAGCCGGAGCCGAAGAGCCGACCGTCGTGCCGCACGATCCAGGAGTGCTTCTGCTCCGGCTCGCCGGTCGTAGGGTTCACGAACCAGTAACTGACCCAGCGACCTTCGCCCTCCGGCACCGTGGCGAATTCAGCTCCGTAGTGGAATCCTCGGATGTCCACCTGGTCATCGCTCGTCAAACCCAGGCGCTCGGGACGCGCCGCATGGGCGACGATCGCGGTGGATTCGTCCTGGATGAAGATGTACCAGGAACCGTCGATGCTCTCGGGCGAGTTGTAGTAGTCAAGGGTCGCCTGGAGGCCTTCGTTGTTGTAGCGGTCAATGGCGCGCTCGACGAAGGCCTGGGTGTAGGCGGCGGGGTCGTCCCGGGACGGGGTCATGAAGCGCCGTCCGCCGAAGACGAAACCGTCGCTGCCGTGGTCGGCCCGGCAGGCGGCTTCCGCGTTGTCGCCGTGGACGCGCTGGTAGATGCCGATGTTGTGGTCGTTGCCGCGGCCGGCTTCCAGGAGATCGTTGAGTTCGACGCAGGTGGTCGGCCACTCGGCCAACGCGGACGCGGCCGTGATTCCAAGGAGAGCGACAACGCCAACAATGGCCAGAACGAGACGCTTCATGCGTTACCTCTCCGCCCGAGAAGCATGAACGAATATAGGCCACCCGGAGCGTCGGCGGTGGCCGCTAGCCGCCGTCCCTGGCGCCGAAGTCGCACCAGCCCCAGTCGAGACGCAGGCGGGGCATGGGGAAGTCGTAGTACCAGCGGATCGAGATAGGTTCGCGGTCCCGGCCGAGGAAGGCGTAGAAGAGGGCGGCGCGTCCGGGGACCTCGTTCACGATGCGGATCGGCGCCAGGTCGTGGAAAAGGCTCGGGTCTTCGTTGGCTGCCAGATAGTCGATCAACTGACGCTCGTAGGGTTCGGCGTCATTGGGCCGGACCGTGGCCAGGTCCATCGGTTCGTGCTGGTTCCAGGCCGGAAGACCACGGTCGGCGTCGGGGCTGCCGGCACGGCAGGCTATCCAGATGGGCGTGCTCCAGGCGTATTCGCCGTTGGTCTGACGGAGGCGGACGTAGTAAGCGGCCTCGGGTAGAGGCGTCGAATCCTCCAACTCATGTGTGGCGTCCAGGGTGTTGGGGCGCCAGTTGGCGAGGGTGCGGTCGTTGCGGACCAGGTCGATCCGCTCGATCGGGGCGCAGGCGTGGGCGGTGATGGTGATGCGGGGCGTTTCGTCGCTTTCAAATTCGCTACCGGCCGGATGGCCGTCGGCAGTCACGTCCAGGATGATGCGGGCGCCGGTGGTCGCGCAGGTGCGTCGGCTAAGGACAGCGTCCCAGATGGCGTGGCGCTCGCACTGGGCGGCGCGAACGGCGGCCACGGGCCCGCAGCCGATGGCGCAGTCGCGGATGTTCAGGTCGTTGCCGAAGCGGCCGCGATAAAGGTGCACCGACATGGGCGCGGCGAGCAGGGGCAGGTGGGTGTCGCCGGAGGCGATCACGGCGGGACGGTGGTCGTGGCGCAGGGCGCGTTGGAGCAGCCATTCGGCGGAGCCGTGCCCGCTGGCGACCTCGACCACCGGCTCGCGGGCCGTGGGGTAAGCGTCCCAATCGGCCGGGCCGCCACCGACGTGGGCTTCGAGCACGACGTCGTCGCGGTCGCCATAGGCTTCCACCAGGTCATCCATTTCGGCCCAGGCGGGCGCGTGGCGCTCCTCCCAGTCCCGGAAGATGACGTTCCGGTCGCCGCCGACACGCGGGTGGGCTTCGCCGGCTAGATAAGGGACGTACGTTCCCGGCTCGTCGTTGGCGCGGTAGGCGGTCTGGTGGGCCTCCCAGACGGCCGGACGGTGGGTCTGCTCGGGCGGGGCCATGGGGCCGGGGGCGGCGAAGTCCAGGCGGGCCTGGCCGCGGGCCTGGGCGTGGCGACCCGCGGGGTGAAGGATCGGCGTGGGATCGTCCATGAGACCCATGCTGACGTCGCCCCAGCTGTGGGAATGCAGATCGCCCCAGAGCAGGAGTGTCTCGGGGTTGGACTGGACGAGCAGCGGGTTGCTGAACGTGGACAGCCCGTGCTCGCGGTCGCGCGCCTCGATTCGGATCAGGCCAGGCTGCCGGGCCGCGACGTCCGCGATGATGGCGAGGCCCTGGTCGTCGGGTCCAAGCGTGACTTCAGGCGGCAAGCCGTCCAATGGCGAGGCGTCCGCTCGGAGTTCCACCGTTCCCCGGTATTGGGTGCAGACGTTGTGATTGCGGTCGTAGACGACCAGGTGCAGGGCGAACGGTTCGCCGGGTCGGGCGATGGACGGGCCCAGCAGGCGCAGCAGCGCTGGTTCGGGATCCGATACCACCTGGATGCGAGCCTCGCCGTTCCGCAACTGGCGATAGGCCAGGCTGCCGCTGCGGTCAACGGAGGCAACGAGCCGTCCATGGCAGGCGACGTCGTACACCTCGCTGCCGGGACCGCCGCGGCTTGTGTCGCCGACAACGAGGCACAGCTCGTCGCCCGGGATCAGGGTTCCACGTTCGACGACGATGCGGGCAACGGGCGGCGAGTTCGCCTGGTTGAGCTCATTGAGTTCGAGGCGGACGCGTGCACCGGTGCTGGCGTGAAGCGTGACGTAGTCGCGTCCGCGCGGGCGGCTGTCCTGGATGCTGTGTGACAGCAGGAATCCGTAGCGCTCGAAGAAGAAGCCGCCGCCGGTGGCCACAGCAGCTTCGACTGCTAGTCGAATCTCCCAGGTGCCGACAGCGCCGGCCGTGAGTCGCAAATCTGGGCCACTGACGCTTGGTCCTTCGGCCGGGTGAAACGTGACGTCGAGCCTGCCCGGTTCGTTGCCGCCGCGAACCCGATAGGGAAGCGTGGTGGGCGTGCCCGGCGTCACGAGCCTTTCCGGGCCAGGCTTCGAAGGCGCCCGCCCTGAGACATCACCTTCTCAAAGGCCCCGGCCACTTGCTCGACCCAGGCTTCGGAGGGATCGACCGGCGTGGGCAGCCAGACGCAGGTGGCGTTGAGGCGTTCGCTGACCGGCAGGGAGCCCGGGCCGAAAGGCGGCCGAACGTCCGCGGGCAGGTCGCCCCAGGGGCCGCCGAGGCCCTCGAACGGGAAGTCGCCGAACAGCGGCTGCAGGTGCATGGCGCCGTAGAGCGCCGAGGGCCGGTCGGGATGGATGCCGACGCCCTCGGCGGCCAGCGCGTCCAGGATGGCCTGGATTGGGGCGCCAATCTCGTCGGGATCGATGCGCGCGGTGTAGAGCAGGTAGCCGCCGCGTTCGGCCTGGGGGTAGGGGCGCTGGGGGTAGACGCCGGGGACATCGTCCAGCAGCGCGTCGAGGCGGGCGAACCAGCGCGCCCGGCGCTCGTTGAGTTCGGGCAGCCGCTCCAGCCCGGCGCGGGCCAGGGCGATGCCCAGCGGGTTTGCGCGGTACTTGACGCCCAGGCCGATGCGGCCGAGGTCGCGAAGGGCGTCGGTCTGGAGTAGCTGGTTGACGCGACCGTAGTGGCCGAGAGCGGCCATGCGGTCGTAGAGGTTCGGATCGTTCGTCGTCGCGACGCCGGCTTCCACGCCGCTGATCGGCTTGCTGGCCTGCATGCTGAAGCAGCCGATGTGGCCAACGGACCCGACCTGCCGGCCGCGCCAGGTGGCCCCGTGCGCGTGGGAGGCGTCCTCGATCAGCGTGATGTCGGTGCCGTCCACGATGTCCAGCAGCGCGTCCAGGTCGGCCGGATTGCCGTACACGTGGGTGGCGACGATGGCACAGGTGCGGTCGGTGAGCTTGCGGCGCACGTCCGCCGGGTCGATGCAGAAGGTCTCGGGATCGGCGTCGGCGAACACCGGCGAGGCCCCGCAGTGCAGGGCCGGCGAGATGGAGGCGTGCCAGGTGACGGACGGCACGATGACTTCGCGCCCGAGCGACGCGCCGGCCGCGAACATGGCCGAATGCAGGGCGGCGGTGCCGTTGCAGACGGCCAGGGCGAATTGGGTACCGACGAACTCGCGGAACTCGGCCTCGAACTTCTCGATCTCGTCGTAAACGGCCGAGCCGGCTTCGAGCGCGTCGTTGACCAGGGTGCGCTCGCGCTCGGTGACAGGCTCCCAGCGGTCATCGATGGGCGCGGTTACGGCGGGCGGGCCGCCTTCGATGGCGAGCTGCCGGTCCATATTGAACTCCCGCGGGCGGCCGGGCGCTTGAGTATGTTCAGCGTCTGCGGCGGTGTCGAATTGGCGGGCAGCCAGATCGTCCGGTCTACTCCAGCGACGACCCCAGGATCTCTTCGGCCTGCTGCGCTCGAAAGTCGATCAGCTTCTGGCGAAGCTCGGGATCGCCCAGCGCCAGGATCTCGACGGCCAGCAGGGCGGCGTTGACGGCGCCGGCGCTGCCGATGGCGAGCGTGGCGACCGGAATGCCGCGGGGCATCTGGGCCATGGCCAGCAGCGAGTCCAGGCCGTCCAGCGACCAGGCCTGCATGGGCACGCCCAAGACAGGAAGGACGGTGTGCGCGGCCACGACGCCGGCCAGGTGAGCCGCGCCGCCCGCGGCGGCGATGAGGACGCGCATGCCCCGGTCCTCGGCGGTGCGCGCCCACACGGCGGTCTCGTCTGGCGTGCGGTGGGCGGAGAGCACGCGTACTTCGTACGGCACGCCAAAGTCGCGCAGGACGCCGGTGGTGCGCTGCATCACGTCCCAGTCGGTGGTGCTGCCCATCACGATGCCGACGCGCGGGGTCTGGTTGGAATCAGTCATGGCGGCTTCCTTCTCTCAAGCCTGCGAGTACGCCGGCCTGCCGTCGAACGTGCAGAGGTTTTCGGTCTTGATGAAGTCGAGGCCGGCGCCGCCGATGCGACCCAGCAGGTCGACGATCTCAGCGTGGGCCACGGCCGCGCCGTTGGCGCCCATGAAGCGTGCGCGCCAGTGGTCCACCAGCAGCCCGCCCGCCATGGCCTGCGGCCAGACGATTGCGCCACGGTTGCTGATCATCTTCAGTGCGAGTCCGTTGCCGGCAATCGCCTGCAGCCGCTGCGCCAGATCAGCCGCCGTGCCGTCGCTCCAGTCCAGGAACACATCCACGCCCACGGTCTGCTTGACGGGTTGCGTCTCGCGCTCGCTGGCCTCGATGACGGGCATGGGGCCGCCGACGCCGAAGGCGGCGGGACGCAGGGTTCTGGGCATTTCGCCCAGGCGGTCGGCCACTGCCTGGCCGAACTCGCGGGTACCGACCTTGGCCGTGCTGTGAGCTTCACTGTGGATGTCGTAGGTGTGGACGCCGTCTTCGAGCGTTCGCAGCCAGGCGTTGTACACCCGAGCGGCCACGTCGGGCTGGCCGATGTGATCCAGCATGAGGACGGCGGCGGTCAAAACCCCGGATGGGTTGGCCAGGTTCTGGCCGGCGCGCCGCGGGGCCGACCCGTGAACCGCCTCGAACATGGCGGCGCTGTCGCCGATGTTGGCCGCCCCGCCCAGGCCCACCGAGCCGGCGATCTGGGCAGCCACATCCGACAGGATGTCGCCGTAGAGATTGGGCAGCACCACCACGTCGAACATCTCGGGGGTGTCGGCCAGCTTGGCGGCGCCGATGTCGACGATCCAGTACTCGTTCTCCAGGTCCGGATAGTCCGCCGCCACCTCGTCAAAGACCTCGTGGAAGAGGCCGTCCGACAGCTTCATGATGTTGTCCTTGGCGAAGGCGGTGACCTTGGACCGGCCGTGCGTGCGGGCGTATTCGAAGGCGAACCGGATGACGCGCTCGGAGCCCGGCCGGGTGATGAGCTTGAGCGACTGCATGACGTCGGCCGTCTGCCGGTGTTCGATGCCGGCGTAGAGGTCTTCTTCGTTTTCGCGAACCAGCACGACGTCCATGTCGGGATGGTGCTTGGTCTCCACGTAGGGGTGGAACGTTGAGGCGGGCCGGACGTTGGCGTAGAGACCCAGCGCTATGCGGGTGGCGACGTTGAGGCTCTGGTACCCGCGGCCCTGCGGCGTGGTGATGGGGGCCTTCAGGAATACGCGGGTGCGGCGGATGGACTCCCAGGCCGCGTCGTCGATGCCGGCCGGGTTCCCGCGCAGGTAGACCTGCTCGCCGATGTCGATGGTCTCGATCGCAAGCTGCGCGCCCGCCTTGTCCAGGATCTCCAGGACGATGGGCATGATCTCGGGGCCGATCCCGTCGCCGTGGGCGACAGTGATGGGGGTTGCGGGCGGCATGCAGCGCTCCAGTCAGGCGGCCAGGTCGTTGGCCGCGGTAAGTGTAAGTCGGGTCATTCGAGGGCTGAGGGTCAGAGGGCTTGACTCGCGGGCGCTCAGGCGAACCGCAGCGTGGGGTCGGTGCGGCAGTGGCGGATCCACTCGTCGAACGCCGCCATGAACTCGCGCATCCGTACCAGCAGATCGTCGTCCGTCACGTTGCCGTCGTGATCCTGGCGCCGGCGTGACCGCACCAGTTGCAACTCGGGGTCGATCATCACGCGCATGCTGTTGTGCAGGGCGATCTGGCGCATGTGCATCTGGGCGCGCACCGTCCCCTGCCGGCCGCCCACGCCCATGATGGCGGCAGGCTTGCCGTCCAGCGGCGACGGACCGCGCGAGGCCCAGTCGAAGGCGTTCTTCAGCACGCCCGTAATCGAGTAGTTGTACTCGGGCGTCGCGAACAACAGCCCGTCGGCTTGTTCGATGGCGCTGCGCAGGGCGGCGACCGGATCGGGGGTCCCAAGGTCCTCGACGTCCGCGTTGAACAGCGGGAGGTCATGCAGCGGGAAGGTCGTCATCTCCATGCCCGGCGGCAGCACCGAGGCGGCCGCGCGCAGCAAACCGGTATTGAACGAGCTGCGTCGCAGGCTGCCTGAGATGCCCAAAACTTTGATCACGTCGGCCACCGGGGGCTCCTTACTGGCTGAAGCGAGGGCGCACCGAGGCTCCCGGCCACGGTCGCGATGTCGGACAAGGCGGGTTCGCTACGACGCCGGCTCCACCGTCACGCCGTGCAGGTCTTCCAGCGGGCGGATGATGGCGGAGGTGTTCTGGCCGCCGTAGCCGCGCGCCTGGGCTTCCTTGTACAGCTCGTTGACGGTGCTGGTCACGGCCAGGCGCACGCCGGTCAGCTTGCCCAGGTCGGCCGCCAGCTGCTGGTCCTTGGCGTGCAGGTCCAGCGCGAACATGGCATCGAAGTTCCGCGCCAGTACGCTGTCTTTGACCATGCGCTCGTGGCCAGGGCTGGCGGCGGTGGCGCTCTGCAGGGTTTCGTACATGGCGGCCGGGTCGATGCCGTATTTGACGGCGGCCACGTAGGCCTCGGAGATCACGGCGTTGGTGGCGGCGCCGATCAGGTTGTTGCAGAGCTTGACCACGCTGCCGCTGCCGGACGCCCCGAAGTGGCGGATGTTGGCGCCGACGGCGTCGAATACGGGTCCGCCGCGCTCGAAGTCGGCGGCGTCACCGCCCACCATGATGGCCAGGGTGCCGGCCTCCGCGCCCCAGACGCCCCCGCTGATTGGTGCGTCCAGGTAGCCGCAGCCCTTGCCGGCGGCCGCGTCGCTGATGCGCTGGGAGGTGTCGGGGCCGTTGGTGCTGAAGTCGATCCAGAGCTGGCCCTCGCTGGCGCCTTCGATGACGCCGTCGGACCCGAGAAAGACGTCCTCACAGACCGGCGGGATCGGCAGGCAGGCGCAAACGACGTCCACGCTCGCCGCCATCTCCGCGGGGGTGCTGGCGGCCTCGCCGCCGGCGGCCACGAAGTCGTCCACCTTGCCGCGGCTGCGGTTATGCACGACGACGTCAAATCCGGCCGATCGCAGGTTGCGGGCCATCGGCAGGCCCATGGCGCCCAGGCCAATGAATCCAACTCTCATGGCGTGTGCCTCGTTGTGGTGGTCAGGCGTTCAGCTTGCCACTATCGACCGGACGCCGCGCGGCAGGTCAGGGTGTCGGCCGGCCGGTGATCTGCCTTCCGATGCGCGCCATCTCCTCGCCGCCGCTGACGATGTGCGCGCCCACGTTCCGCAACAGGTGGCGGATGCGGGCATCGTCGTCCATGTTCGGGTCGGCCCAGCTACACAGAAAGGCCAGCCCCTCCGCTTCGCAGGCTGCCTGGATGGTGTTCCGCGCGTGGTCCATCTCCGGCGAATAGGGCGGATCGTGCCAGTCGGAGTGGCCGTGGGAGACGCCCATGTCGCCGGGACCCCATTCGCTGAAGAACAGACCGGGGACGGCGGTGATGTCGAATGCTCGCTCCATACCCTGGCGGTCCTCGATCTTGAGGCCCAGGATCAGTTCGCCCTCGGGGTTCAGGGGCCAGGGATCGGCCTTACGGATGTAGTCCATGGGATCCAGTCCCCAGATATCCGCCGCGACTCCCTGGCCGCCCATGCCGCGGGTGCCCTCGCCCAGGCCCTCACCGACGCCCAGCGTCGCGTGCGGATACCGGACGGCTTCCACAAAGGCGCGCACCGCCTCCGGGGTTCGCGCGTGACAGAGCACCAGGCCGTGCACGCCGGCCGCCAGGATGTGCCGAATCTGCCAGTCGTTGGCCTGCACGACGTCTTCGGAAAGGCCGTTGACCGGCAGCGTGCAGAGGACGGTCGGCGTGCGGTGACCGCTGGGGGTGGGCCCCGCGTCGCGCAGCCCCTGCATGAAGTCCACCAGCCCGCGGGTGTCCAGCCCGTGGTGCTCGAACTCGACCAGGATGAAGTCGGCAAAGGTATCGACCATGTCGCGTCCGGCCTCGTAGGTCAGGCGTTCCGACATGCCGGTGTAGTAGAGCGGCTCGCCGGACTCGCGGAGCTCGATGCAGCGGTTGATGCGGGGCGCGTCAGCCATCGGTCGTGTCCTTCCCGGCAAGCAGCGCGCGGGCGGCGCGTACGACGATGCTCGCCATGTCGGCACAGTTTGCCCGGTATTCGTCGGTGCCGAAGATGTTGGGCCAGTCGCGGCGGTAGACGAGGTCGCTGACGGTGAGAATGATCCCCAGGTCGGCGCTGCGGAACTCGCTGACGATCATGAGGGCCGAGGCCTCCATGTCCACGCTGAGGACGCCGTCCCGGGCGTAGCGGCGGACCTTGCCGGTGGACTCGCGGTAAGGGGCATCGGTGGTCCAGACGCGGCCGGGGTGGGCCGGGCGCTCGCTGGATTGCGCGGCCTCGATCAGGGCGCGGGTGGCCGGACCGTCGGCGCGGGCCGGGTGGTCGGGCGGCCGGTAGTGGTACGAGGTGCCTTCTTCGCGGAGCGCGCTGGTCGCGATCACGTAGTCGCCGACGTCGATTCCCGGCCGCAGGGCGCCGGTGGCGCCGGCAATCAGGAACGTCCGCGCGCCCAGGCCGATCAGTTCTTCCAGCAATGTCGTGGCGTGGGACGCGCCGACGGGGACATTCGCCACGCCCACTCGGTGACCATCCAACTGGCCGATACGCAGGTTCGGTTTCAGGTTGGAATCGACGGCCCCCGTGGCCTCCGCGATCGGGGCGACCATCGGATCGATGAACCCGCCCATCACCAGCGCCGGGCAGAGCGCCCGGGCATCGCCGCCCCCGCGGCCGGCGAGCTCGCGCATGTGCGATTCAGGGTCGATCACCGGCGTGGAGTCGCCGTAGTGATTCAGCCAGTCGGGTAGCGACCCGGCCATCAAGTAGTCCGGGTTAGCCGGTGCCGGCAAGCAGTTTGCGAGCGGCTCGGACGATGACGTCGGCCATGTCCGCGCAGTTCGCCCGGTACTCGTCGGTGCCGAAGATGTTGGGCCAGTCGCGGCGGTAGACGAGGTCGCTGACCGTCAGGATCATGCCCAGGTCCGCGCCTCGAAACTCCGTGACGATCATCAGGGCCGAGGCCTCCATGTCCACGCTCAGCACACCGTCCTGACCGTAGCGTTGGACCTTGCCGGTGAACTCGCGGTAGGGGGCGTCGGTGCTCCAGACGCGGCCAGCGTGGCAGGCGTGCTCGCTGCTCGTGGCGGCCTCGATCAGCGCGCGGGCGGCCGGTCCGTCGGCGCGGGCCGGGTGGTCGGGCGGCCGATAGTGATACGAGGCGCCCTCTTCGCGCAGGCCGCTGGTGGCGATTACGTAGTCGCCCACGTCGATCCCCGGCTTGAGGGCGCCGGTGGCGCCGGCGATCAGGAACGTGCGCGCGCCCAGCGCCATCAGCTCTTCCAGGGTCATGACCGAGCGAGCAGCGCCGACTGGGATGCGCGCCACGCCGATGGGGTGGCCGTCCAGTTCGCCGATTTGCAGGCCGGGGCGCAGGGAGTCGGCTTCCTCGGCGCGTTTGGAACGGTCGATGGTCTTCGGACCCTGCAAGCCAAGCCGAACGTCGGACTCGGCGGCGCCCACGGCCTCGGCCAGCGGCTCGACCATGAGGTTGATGAACCCGCCGATAACCAGCGGCGGGCAGTTTTCGTTCGGATCGCGGCCGCGGCGCTCGGCGTACTCGCGGACGTGCGACTCAGGGTCGATGACCGGCGTGGCGTCGCCGTGCGCGTTGAGCCAGTCGGGAGGTGACGAGGGCATGGGAGCGGCGCGCCAGAGGTCCGGCTTAGGCCAGACCCCTGTCAGCGCCTACCTGGCGATCACTTCAGGTCGAAGCGATCGAGGTTCATCACCTTGTCCCAGGCGGCCACGAAGTCGCTCACGAACGCTTCCTGCCCATCGTCCGAGCCATAGACCTCCGCGAGCGCACGGAGCTCGGAGTTCGAGCCGAAGGCCAGGTCCACTCGGGTTCCGGTCCACTTGACCTCGCCGCTCGCCTGGTCGCGGCCTTCGAAGGCATCGCCGGACGCCTGCCAGACGGTGTTCGGGTCCAGCAGGTTCACGAAGAAGTCGTTACTCAGCGCGCCCGGCCGGTCGGTCAGTACGCCGTGCTGGGACTGCCCGCTGTTGGCGCCAAGGGCGCGCAGGCCGCCGACCAGCGCCGTCATCTCGGGAGCCGTCAGCGTCAGCATGTAGGCCCGCTCCACCAGCAGTTCCTCGGCGTTGCCGTCCTGGCCGTTCTTCAGGAAGTTGCGGAAGCCGTCCGCCGCGGGTTCGAGGACGGCGAACGACTCCGCGTCGGTCCAATCCTCCGTGGCGTCCGTGCGCCCGGGAGCAAACGGAACTTGCACGTCGTGGCCGGCGTCGCGCGCGGCCTGCTCGATTCCGGCGCATCCGGCCAGCACGATCAGGTCGGCCAGCGAAACGCGCGTCCCGCCGGACTGCGAACCGTTGAACTCAGCCTGGATGCCCTCCAGCGTCTCCAGCACGCCGGCGAGCTGGGCCGGGTCGTTGACCTCCCAGTCCTTCTGCGGCGCCAGGCGCACGCGCGCTCCGTTGGCGCCGCCGCGCTTGTCGGTGCCGCGGAACGAGGCCGCCGAAGCCCAGGCCGTCGAAACCAGCTGGGATGCGGACAGGCCGGAGGCGAGGACTCGCGCCTTGAGGTCGGCGATGTCCGACGCGTCGATCAACTCGTGGTCGACGGCGGGGACGGGGTCCTGCCAGAGCAGGGCCTCGTCCGGCACCAGCGGGCCGCGGTAGCGGCTGCGCGGTCCCAGGTCGCGGTGCAGCAGCTTGAACCAGGCTCTGGCGAAGGCGTCTTCGAGCTCCGCCGGATCGTTCAGGAAGCGGGTCGAAATCTCGGCGTAGGCCGGGTCCATCCGCAGCGAGAGGTCCGTCGTCAGCATCATCGGCGCGTGCTTCACGGCGGGGTCGTGCGCGTCGATCACGGTGGCCGCGGCGGCCGCGTTCTCCGGCTGGTACTGCGACTTGCCGGCGGGGCTCTTGGTCAGCTCCCACTCGTGCTCGTACAGGTTCTCGAGGAAGTTGTTGTCCCACTTGACCGGGTTGTCGGTCCACGCGCCCTCGAGGCCGCTGGTAATGGTGTCGTTGGCCTTGCCGCTGGCGTAGTCGCTGGTCCAGCCCAGGCCCTGCTCATGGATGTCGGCGCCCTCCGGGTCGGGACCGACGTGCGCCTCGGCGCCCGCGCCGTGCGCCTTGCCGAAGGTGTGTCCACCGGCGATCAGCGCGACCGTTTCCTCGTCGTTCATCGCCATGCGCTTGAACGTCTGGCGGATGTAGCGCGCCGCCAGGGCCGGGTCCGGGTTGCCGTTGGGCCCCTCGGGATTCACGTAGATCAGGCCCATGTGGTCGGCGCCGTACGGCCCCTCGATCTCGCCCTCGGCATCGTGGCGCTCGTCGCCCAGCCACTCGCCTTCGGCCCCCCAGTCGGTGTCGTCGGCTTCCCAGACGTCCGGTCGCCCGAAGGCGAACCCGAAGGTCTTGAAACCCATCGATTCCAGGGCGCAGTTGCCGGTAAAGATCAGCAGGTCGGCCCAGGACAGGCTGCGGCCGTACTTCTGCTTGATCGGCCACAGCAGGCGCCGCGCCTTGTCCAGGTTGGCGTTGTCGGGCCAGCTGTTGAGCGGCGCAAACCGCTGGTGGCCCGAGCCCCCGCCGCCGCGTCCGTCGCTGATGCGGTAGGTGCCGGCGGCGTGCCAGGTCATGCGGATGAAGAGCGGGCCGTAGTGGCCGTAGTCCGCCGGCCACCAGTCCTGCGAGGTGGTCATGACCGCTTCGATGTCGCGCTTCAACTCTTCAACATCGAGCGACTCGACCGCCTCGCCGTAGTCGAAGCCGTCGCCCATCGGATCCGAAAGGGAAGAATTCTGGCGGAGCGCCTTCAGGCTCAACTGCTCCGGCCACCAGTACTGGTTGTTCGTCATGGCGCCTACTCTTCCCGGTCTGCCCCAGGGCCGCGAGCCCCGGCGGTCAAGCTATTTCGTCAGCATTCTAATCGCGGCGAGGCTATGTGGTCCCGGGCCGCCATGTGGCCCAGGCTGCGCGCAGCCTGGGATCCTCGGAGCACCCACGTTGGGCAACACCACCCGCCCGCAACAACAACGTGCACTGAGCGCCGAACCGCTGGCCGCATGTGGCCCGAGCTGCGCAGCCTGACCCGATTCACTTACGTCGTGAAAGGCACCGGGACCGCGTGCAATGAGACCTCGACCGAGTCACCAGCGAGGTCGGTCGAAGGGCGCGGCTGGGGAAGTGGAAGACCTTGTCGAAGCATCCCGTCGAAGTGGAATGCCAGGGCATCGGCCATGTTCTGACGGCACTCATCCTCCGTAGCTCCGGTCGCAACACAGCCGTCGACATCAGGGGAGTACGCCGAGAAGTTCTGCGACCCCCGCTCGATTTCAATTCGGTAGCGCATGTCGGTCCCCTTAGAGGCCAGCCTGACGCTTGATGCTGGCCCATGTTTTTGGATGGAGTTCGTCAGAGAGTTTTCCGGCAATCGTCACGGTGCCAGGCCGCGTGGCGTGCACGTATTGCCGGTGACTTCCGTTCGTCCGGTCGTGCCTCCAACCCTTGCGTTCCACGCGACGAATCGCCTCACGGACTCGAACTGGCACGTATGCCCGCGGCTAGGCCCGCTCAGCCTGTCCGCCCCGACGGGCGATAGCGGCTCGTTCGGCATCCGTTGGCGTCGGGGTCTCCACGCCTTCGTCGCCGGACACATGGCCAACCAGCGACCGCACGAGAAGGCTGAAGTCCTTCTGACCAGCATCCCTCTCGCTGGACATGCTCGGTCCTCCGTGCAGAAAGGCCCGTCCATTCCAGGATAGGCCGCGGACAGAGGCCGTCCGCCCACGGCGCTGGCACTATGCGGAACAGGTGTGGCCGGTGTCAAAACTCGGTCCGCCCCGTGTGTGCGGCCACCACGCAAGCAACGTACAACCCGGCGGCCTCCGATCGGTCGCGGGCTAGCTCGCGTGCAAACCGGTCGCTCGTCCAGCGGTTGCTTCGGGGCCGCTTGCTGTAAAGGGTTCGCTCCATGCTGCTCGACGGACTGACGACGCTCTGGGTATTTGCGCTCATGCTCATTGGTGGTATCACACTGATCGTGCTGCTCTATCGAGGCGCTAGCGCGGTGCTATCAACCACAGCGCAGAATTGGTCACCGTCGAAGCGTCTGGCGATTCAGATTGCTGCCACGCTTGGCACCGTGTTCCTAATCGTTCTTACCGCAGCCCACACCCTGCAGATTTACGACTTGCAATGGCAAGTTGACGAGAACGCCAGGGCGATTGAGTCCATGCGCGAGCTTCAGGACAGCACCATCCGGCGCGTGGATGCTGCCGAGATCATGGCCCAAGCCAGCGTGGCGCGATCCAACACGAATGAGGATCGCACTGAGGGGATGCTACGCATGATCACCCGACTCCAGGAGGCCCAGGCTCGCTGATCAGCCAAGAATGAACGGGTGAACCTTGGAGCTTTCCAGCCAAATGGCCCAGGCTGCGCGCAGCCTCGGACCGGCGGAGCGCCTACGCTGGGCAAGCTGATGTCGTGATGCGATGATGTCGATATGCGAACGACCGTAACCATAGACGACGATGTCCTCGCCGTGGCTCGGGCACTGGCCGAGCGGAATCGAGTCAGTCTGGGCAGCGCCCTGTCCGAGTTGGCGCGGCGCGGGTTCAGGAATGCAGCCGCCACCTCGGACAGCGGAGACGGCAGCCTGTTCGCCGTGTCTCCCGATGCCGAGCCCATCACCAGCGAGGACGTGTACCGGGCGATGCGCGACTGGCCGTGACCGCGCTGCTGGACGTCAACGTCCTGATAGCCCTGGCCTGGCCGAACCACGTGCATCACGACGCTGCGAGAGCTTGGTTCGACCAGCTGGGACCGGATGGCTGGGCGACGTGCCCATTCACCGAGGCAGGATTCGTCCGCGTCTCCTGCAACCAGTCCGTGGTGGGGCGAGCCGTCACTCCTCAGGACGCCATCGCCGTCCTGGATAGCCTGACGCGGTTGGGGGTCCACGACTTCTGGCCCGTGGACCAGCCCATCATGCGATTGCCGGAATCCGTTGCCGCGCGTCTACAGGGGTATCGCCAGATCACGGACGCCATCCTGCTGATGACCGCCATGCAGCGCGGCGGGCAGCTGGCGACCCTGGACAGTGGAATGGAAGACCTTCTCGCCGAGGACGACCGCTCCTCCCTCTGCGTCATTCCCGTGTAGGGCGGCCCTTGCGTAACCCGGGTGGCATAGCCCAGAAGCCCCCTCACCCCAAGCCCTCTCGCCGGGACGAGGGACCAGGAGCCGCAGCACCTTCGAGCACGAGAGGCGACGTGCAAGGGTCTCCGTCCAGAGAGGGAAGCCGGGCCGCCCCAGAGACGCCGTAGTGATCAACGGGGCAGGCACCACGAACGGCCACACAAGGGTCGTCCCATTCCGACGCCGCGGGTTCACCTGCTGAATGGGTAAGCCAACCGATGTGCGGCCCGCATGGGGCTCGTCGTGTCGACCGCTGGCGCGTGTTGGCCCTTTAGGATGGGCGTTTCCGCGCGGAGCGGCGCACGTGCGCAAGCCGGCCACACGGGCCGCATCGGACCGTGAGCTCGCGGAATAGGAGCATGCAGATGGCGAATAGCGTGGTGCACTGGGAAATCAACGCCAAGGACGGGCCGGCGATGCAGAAGTTCTACGGCGATCTCTTCGATTGGGAGATCAGCGTCGCCAACCCCATGGGCTACGGGGTGGTCAGCGCGCCCAGCGAAGGACCGGGCATCGGCGGCGGCATCATGGGCATGGGGGATGTCGAGCCGCCGACCAGGGTCACGTTCTACGTGGGCGTGGACGACGTGACCGAGTACCTGGATAAAGCCGCGAGCATGGGCGGCAGTGTGATCATGCCGGAGATGGAGGTAATGGAAGACGTGGTAATCGGGATCTTCGCCGACCCCGAGGGCCAGGTGATTGGCCTGGTGAAGAACATCCCGATGTAGGACACCGCGACTTGACACCCATGACTAGAGAGTAGGGGCGGTTCGCTGACGACCCCACGCGGAAGCAATGGTGTCGGCGACGCTGGCCACCACCAGCGGCTGAAGCGGATTGACGACGCGGTGAATTGAGAGCGGCTCCGCATGTGGCCCAGGCTGCGCGCAGCCTGGGATCCTCGGAGCACCTACGCTGGGCAGCCCCGCCCGCCTGTAGC
>VXPS01000171.1:0-10760 GCA_009839425.1 Chloroflexota bacterium | reverse complement strand
CCTCCAACCAGCAAGCCCGACTGGGCCGCGCTGAGTACCGGAAATCGAATCCGCAGCCTCGAGGTCGAGGGCTACGTCGCGCTGCCGGCCACGCTGGATGCGGAGACCGTCGCGCGGCTCAAGGCGCAGGCGGAGGCCTGGGACCCTACGCCGGTGCATTACAGCCAACACCAGCGCACGCAGTCGGACGTGCAGTTCGCGGGCGGGGCGGTGACGGAGCTGATCGCGCACCCGCCGGTGATCGAGTTTTTACGGGCGGCGCTGGGGCCGGACCTGGTGTTCATGCACGCGCATTACGCCATCTCGGCGCCCGGCCACCCCGGGATGAACCTGCACACCGACTCGCACCCCTATGGCACCAGCGACTGGGGCTACGCCTTCAGCGCGCCGCGGCAGGTGCGGGTGCTGTATTACCTGGACGATTTGACGCCGGACGTTGCGCCGCTGCGGGTGATTCCGCGTTCGCACCTGTCCATGCACCCGGATGCCAACCCATACAAGCGCTATCCCTCGCATCCCGACGAGGTGGTGATCACCGCGCCCGCCGGCACGGCGGTCGTCATCAACCTGGCACTCTTCCACGCCAACGGCCCAAACACCGGCAGCCGGGCGCGCGAGATGATTGCGCTCTCCTACCGGCCTGCCTGGTGCGGCCCAACCGTGCAGGATCTGGACCCCTGGCCGGACGAAGTGCTGGCAAGCCTGGCGCCACAGGTGCGCGAGCTCTGCCGCGACCGCAACCAGCGAGCCACTCACGACCAGCCCGGCATGCCGCCCATCGATCCCCGAACCAACGCCCCCGGGATCAGCCCCCGCCGCTGGGACACCGCCTAGAGCCGAACCATCCGCCCGCTGTCAGCCGACTCGTAGGCGGCGTGCACCACGCGGAGCGCCGCCAGGGCCTCGGTGCCGGTGATGGGCGGCGGCTCGCCCAGGCAGGCTCGCAGGGTGCGTTCGATCCACGGGGTGTAGTTCCGAAAGGATGGGCCGCTGTAGGCAATTCGGCGATCAGACATGTCGGCATGGTCCGACGAGTTGGTATGCCACTCCAGAATGTGCCGATCGGACTCGCCGAAGCGCAGCCAGCCCTCGGATCCCCAGAGGCTCAGGTCCATCTGGTAGGGCTTGTCCAGCAGGTAGCCGGAAACCAGCGAGCCGTACGCGCCGTTGGCGAAGCGCAGGTTGACCAGCGCCAGGTCTTCGACGTCGATGGGTGCGCCGCCCACGACGCCCGTCATGGCCTGGACTTCCACCACCGGGGATTCGGTGATGTAGGTCATCATGTCGAGCCAGTGGATGCCCAGCCAGACCAGGTGCCCGCCGCCGGCCAGCGAGCGCTTGAAGGTCCAGTCGCGCTGGCCGTGCGCGGGCCAGATGCGCGTCTGATCGGCGATCACCGCCCCGCGCAGCGCATAGGCCCGGCCGAGGGCGCCGCTGGCGAAGATGCGGCGGGCGTCCTGCACCCAGGGACTGAGGCGGCGAGCCAGCGGGACGATCAGGTGGCGATCGTTCGACTCGGCAAGGTCGACCAGTTCCGCGAACTGGTCCGGATGCGTGCAGGCGGGCTTCTCCACCATCACGTGGCATCCCGCATCGAGACAGCGACGGACAGCGGGCGGCGCATTGGCCGCGATCAGCGAAACGATGGCCAGATCGGGCGCGGCCTCGGCCAGCCCTTCGGACAGCTCGTGATGCGTACCCAGCAACTTCGGGCCGAGCGTGTCCTGCGCTTCCGCGAAGGTCCCCCCGGATTCGTCCACGATGGTGACTGAGTCCACCAGGTCCAAATCGCGCAGGGCTTGCAGGAAAAACGCCCGGTGCCCCTGCTCGTCGGCCTCCATCACAAGCGCAATGTGCATGCGACCTCCGACCCTGACCTGGCGCGCGACGGTCCAGTCTAGGCAGCAGTCGTCACATCGGCGCGAAAGGGGCCGTTGCTAGACTGAAATCTCGCCCCCCGAGGTCTCGCATGTCCGCGCGTCCCATCCTGTTGGTTACCGGCGGCGCCGGGTTTATTGGCGCCAATTTCGTGCATCACGTGCGGGCCGTGCGCCCCGACTGGGAAGTGCGCGTCCTCGACGCCTTGACCTACGCGGGCGACCGTCGGCGACTGGAAGGCGCCGGCTGTGACCTGATCGTGGGCGACATCGCCGAGACGGAGACCGCGCAGGCCGCGCTGGACGGCGCCTCCTGGCTGGTCAACTTCGCCGCCGAGACCCACGTGGACCGCTCGCTGCTCGACGCCGAGCCGTTCCTTCGCACCAACGTCACCGGCACCTACCTGCTATTCGAGGCGGCGCGGCAGGCGGGGGTGGCCAAGGCCGTGCACGTGAGCACCGACGAGGTCTACGGCGAGACGCGCGGCGCGGCCTTCCGCGAGACCGACCCGCCGGCCCCCCGCAATCCCTATTCCGCCACCAAGGCCGCCGGCGACCTGATGGTGCTGGCCTGCTGGCAGACCCACCGGTTCCCCCTCTGCATCACCCGCGGCGTCAACACCATCGGCCCCTGGCAGCACCCCGAGAAGGCCGTGCCGCTGTTCACCATCAACGCCATGCGCGGTCAGCCGCTACCGCTATACGGCCGCGGCGAGCAGCAGCGGGACCGGCTGTACGTGGAGGACCACGCCGGCGCCATTCTGGCGGTACTGGAACGAGGCGAGCCCGGCGAGATCTACAACGTCGCGGCCGGCAACAACCGCGACAACCTGAGCGTGGCGCGGCGCATCTGCGAGCGCGTCGGGGCGCCCCAGGACCTGATCCACTTCGTCGAGGACCGGACCGGGCACGACTGGAACTACGCGCTGGACAGCACCAAGCTCCAGTCGCTGGGCTGGTCGCGCCAGTACGACTTCGCGGCCGCCATGGACGCGACGGTGGACTGGTACATGCAGGCGCAGGACTGGTGGGCGCCAATCCTGGACGGCGAGTTCCAGGCCTACTACGAGCGCCAATATGGCGAACGGCTGGCCGGTGCGGAGGCCTTCCGCGGCTAGCGGGGCAGGACAGCCGTCTTCCGGCCGGGCGCGGCTCCCGCGCTACACCTGGCGGGAGGCCTGGCGCTGGATGCGCTGGGACGTGCCAACCCGCGTCGCCTTACTGATCGGGGCCCCACTGATCTGGATTGCGATTGCCGGCATCGACCCGTCGGCCATCGGGCTCCAACTGGGCCTGGGGCTGCTGGACTGGCTCCTCATCGGCCTCTGGTCGATCGCCGTAGTGCTGGTCACGCTGACCTATCGCCGCTGGCTCTGGCCGGTGCGGGTGGCGGGGGACCGCTCGGCACTTCTGCTGAACCTGCCGTTCTTCCTGGTCCTGAATCCGGTCGCCGAAGAACTGTTCTTCCGCGGCGCGGCCATGTTCGGCCTGGCCAACCTGATCGGGATGCCCTGGTCGATCGTCGTGACCTCCCTGGTCTTCGGCCTGCACCACGGGCTGGACCGGCAGTTCCCGCGCTCGTTCCTGGTGCTGGGCACGCTGGGCGGCCTGCTGTTCGGGATCTCTGCGGCGCACTTCGAATCCGTCGCCCCGGCTATCGTCCTCCACATCGCCGCCGATGCCGTCATCTTCGTGGCCGCCGCGCCGATCCTGGAACGCCTGGGCGTGGGCCTGCGGCTTCCGCCGCCGCCGTCGCCGACCCCTGCTGCGCCCGCGCCGGCAGATCAGGCGTCGTAGTCCCGCCGCGCGGGCCCGTTGCTAGACTGATTTCCCTGACCCCGTAGCTCAGTTGGACAGAGCGTGTGGTTGCGGACCACAAGGCCGGAGGTTCGAGTCCTCTCGGGGTCGCCCAACCGTAAGAAGCCTGAGACCGTTGCCGAACCCGCATGACTGACGACCGAATCCCGCGTCGTCGCATTGGCGCCTCGGACCTCGAAGCCGGCTCCGTCGGCGTCGGCACCTGGCAGTGGGGCGACCGGCGTTACTGGGACGATCACGACGGCCAGGAACCCACCGACATCGACGCCACGTACCACGCGACAATCGAGCGTGGCGCCAACTTCCTGGACACCGCCGAGCTCTACGGCTTCGGCAAGTCGGAACGGGTGATCGGCAAGCTGCGCGCCGGCGACTCCCGGCCGGCTGTGGTCGCAACCAAGTACATGCCCTCGCCCACGCGCTGGCGCGTGCGATCGGTGGACCACGCCATCGACGGCAGCCTCAGGCGCCTCGGTGTGGACCGGATCGACCACTACCAGGTGCATTGGCCGTACAGCTTCATCCCGCACCGCCGCCTGTTAGACCGTCTGGCTCGAGCCGTCCACGACGGCCGCGTTGCCTACGTTGGTGTCAGCAACTTCACCGAACCCCAGATGCGGCGGGCCCACGCAGTGCTGGCCGACGCCGGCGTGCCGCTGGTTTCGAACCAGGTGTCGTACAGCCTCCTGCGCCGTGCACCCGAAGTAAACGGGGTCCTTGACGCATGCCAAGAACTGGAAATCACGCTGATCGCCTACAGCCCCCTGGCCCAGGGTCTCCTCAGCGGCAAATACGGTCCCGGTGGCCGCCAGCCGCGCCAGCGTCCACTGCGGCGCCTGCTGCGGGCCAAGACGCCGGAAACGGTGATGCCACTCCTGGAGAGCCTGCGACGGATTGGGGATTCCGTCGGGGCTACGGCCGGCCAAGTCGCCGTGGCCTGGACGCTGCGTGACTCGGCGGTGCTACCCATCGTGGGCGCGCGCACGGCCGGCCAGGCGGAATCCAATGCCGACGCCGCAATGATCGAACTCGACGACGAGGCCCGGCGCGAATTGGACGCGGCATCCCGCGCCTACCGCACGGCTGGGCCGTTGGCGCGTCGACTTCGAGGCTAAGAGCCACCCAAAGCAGGAAAACCCACTAACTCGCCGGGTGCGGGGCGCGTATCCTGAGTGCGAGGGCTCAAGGGGGAGCGCAAGCATGTACGACGCTCGTAAGGGACTAGGCCCCGTGCTGAGGCGCGAGGCGCGACCTGCGCTGGCCGGCCTGATTGCCGCCGGCGTGTCATTTGGGATCACCGAGATCTTCGCCGCACTGATTTCAGGCGGTCCATCGCTCATCATCGCGGTGGGCTCGGGGGTCATTGACCTCTCCCCGAAGTTCGCCAAGGACTTCGCGATTGCCGTATTCGGCACCAACGACAAGCTGGCGCTGCTGATATCGATCGTCGTAATCGGTCTTGGTCTGGGCGCGGTGGTCGGCGTGGCCGGGATGCGGAAGTTCTGGATCCCACAACTTGGTTTTGCGGTGTTCGGGATCGTGGCCGCCGTGGCCGGGATCGCCGAGCCGCAGCTCTCGCCCGTGCTGGCCCTGATCGGCGCCCTCCTGGCCACCTCCGCCGGCATGTGGACGCTGGCAATGCTGCTGAAGGTTGTGCAAGCGCAGGAAATGCCACAGCCCGTTCGCGACCCGCGGCTGATGGGGCTCGGCCGCCGCTCCTTTATGCGGATGGCCGGGGCATTTGCGGTCCTTGCGGTCGGAACCGCGGCCAGCGGCCGCGTGCTCCTGGAGCGAGCGCACACTATCGCGTCCAGCCGTCTGGACGTGATATTGCCCAAGCCGCGCGACGCCGCGAAGCCGGTGCCCGCGGCCGCCATGGTCGATGCCGCGGGTATCGGACCCATCGTTACCCCCAACGAGGACTTCTATCGCATCGACACCGCCCTCAGCATTCCCCAGGTCGACCTGTCGACCTGGACCCTCAAGATCGAGGGACTGGTGGACCGGCCCTACCAACTGACGTACGACGAGCTGCTCGACCTCTCGCGCGTCGAGCGCCACGTCACCCTCTGCTGCGTCTCCAACGAGGTTGGCGGCGACCTGGTGGATAACGCCAAGTGGCTGGGCGTGCCGCTCACGGAACTGCTGGACCGAGCTGGCTTGCAGCCGGACGCCAGCCAGATCGTCGGCATGTCCGTGGATGGCTTCACCGCGGGCTTCCCGGTGGACACCGTCTACGACGGGCGCCAGGCACTGGTGGCCGTGGGCATGAATGATGAACCGTTGCCCCCCAAGCACGGCTTTCCGGCCCGGATCGTCGTGGCGGGTCTCTACGGCTACGTCTCAGCCACGAAATGGCTGGACGCGATCGTGGTCAACCGGTGGGAGGAATTCGACGGCTACTGGATTCCGCGCGGCTGGTCCAAGGAAGGGCCGATCAAGACGCAGTCACGGATCGACGTTCCGGTCAATGGCCGCACGCTGCAGCCGGGCCTCCAGCCCATCGCAGGCGTGGCCTGGGCGCAGGACCGAGGCATCACCAGGGTCGAAGTTAACGTCAATGACGCCGGTTGGCAGGAAGCTCAGCTGGGCGAGGCGATTTCCAAGGACACCTGGCGCCAGTGGGTTCTGCCCTGGGACGCCACACCAGGCAGGCACGTCATCGCCGTCCGTGCCACCGACACGACGGGCGAACCGCAGACGGCCGTCATCCAGCGCTCAGATCCCGATGGCGCGACGGGTCACCACACGATCATCGTCGATGTGAGCGGCTAGGCTCCTGGTCTAGGCGTAGTCCCCGTGCGCCCCGGTCCCGCTGGGGTCGGCCAGTTCGTCGGCGCCGCAGAGGTATCGCCACCAGTCGGCGCGTTCCTGGGCGACCGCTGAGGCTTCGCCTGTGAGATTGTGTGCGCCCTTGTTCATGCGGAAGAAACGCCGAATTTCCTCGCTGTCCCAGCCGTCGGCGTTAAAGATGCCGCGCTGCGGGACCCGCGGGTTGTAGCGAATCTTGAACATGAATCGCCACTGATCGATCTCGTTGGTCTGGGCGCAGTGCCAGAGGGCTTCGTGCATGAAGACGATGCGCCCGGCCTTGCCTGACAGGCGCTTCTGACCCGCGATGTTCTTGTAGCGGGCCACGTCCGGGCCAAGCACGGAGCGCATGTGCGAGCCGGGGAGCACCAGCGTGGGGCCCATTTCATGCGGGGTGTCGTGGGCGAAATAGGCGGTGAGGATGTCGAACGACCAGGGATGGACACCCGGGAGCCGAACCTGACGCCGTCCGCCGGCGTCCACGTGCCACTGCTGGGCCGTTTCCTGGCGGGGCCCGGTGCAGTGCAGGGCCGAGTGGCTGGCCACATGACCAGGGCCCAGCAGGCTCTGAAGCACGGCCTTGACGCGCGGGAGGTTGTGCACGGCGCGCACGGCCGCGGACCGTTCGTAGAAGCCGTGCGGGTTGTCGGTAATGTGCCAGCGCACCTCGGGAATGGGGCCGTCCTCGCCGACCGACGCCAGCTCGTCGGCATGGACGGCCTCGCTCAATTCGTCCGGCACGAGGTCATCGAATTCGATGAAGCCGTCGATCACGAATCGCGCCATCTGCTCCACGTCCAGGAGCTCGGTCTGCGGTACGACCTCGGTCTCTGCGATCGCCATCCCTTGGCCCCTTCCGTTCCGGCGCTCATACCGCGCCGGCTACGACTACCCCTCGACTTCGACGTTTCGTTCCAGCCAGAACTCGTTCGCCAGCTGGCCGGTACCCGTGGCCGCGCTCCGCTCCGGCTGGGGGCTGGCCTGGAACACGCGCCAGCCATCGCGCATGGCCGCCAGCACTGACTCGTACGGAACCTCGTATTCGCTGCCCGTCTGCATTTGCACCGCGTCCGCCGGCAGCGCGCCGTCGTAGAGCGCCCAGGCGACGGTCGGCGAACCCAGGTCGCCGGACTGGAGATGCAAGATCAGAATCTGCTGCCGAACTGGCGACATTCCGTCCCCTTGCGGCGAAGCGCGCAGTTCATGGTACCGAGACGGCCCCAAACCGCGCCTCGATATAATTGGACGGCGGGCCAATAGGAGTAGGGCGCATGGCCTTGCACACGCTTACTGAAGATCAGGTCGCGTTCTATAACGAGCGCGGGTATCTGCGGCTTCAAGAAGTCTTTTCTCCCGACGAGGTCGAGTTCCAGTCAGTTGAACTCGAGCGCCTGATGCTGGAGTGGGCCCAGCAGACCCCGGGCTGGCGCGGCCCCTGGCGCAAGGCCTACATGACCGCCGAAGAGGATGAACGCGCTCGCCTCACGGCCATGCACGAGCTCCAGAACTACTCCGAGGCATTCGCGCGAGCGGTGGTGAACGACCGGCTCACCGGCGCCGTATCCGACCTGATCGGCCCGCATGTGGAACTGCACCACACCACCCTGCACGCCAAGGCGCCGGACATGGGAACCCCGTTTCCCATGCACCAGGACCACCCGTTCTACGAGCACGAGGGTCCGGCGTACGTGGACGCGATTGTGCATATCGATACGGCAAACGAAGAGAACGGCTGCCTACAATTTCTTGAAGGGAGCCACAAGCTGGGGCCGCTCCAGCACATCCGAGGCCCCGAATCGAGCCCACATTTGCCTACGGACCAGTACCGACTTGAGGACGCCGTGTCGGTTCCGGCTGACGCGGGGGACGTGGTGTTCTTCAGCTACCTCACGATCCACGGCTCGGCGCCCAATCGAACGGACCAGTGGCGTCGTCTCGTGCGATTCGGCTACCGCGACCCGGACAACGTCCAGACGGCGGGTCAGGGACTGGGGCGAGACGGTTTGATGGTGCGCGGCCAGAAACGGAATCGGGCGGCGTGATCCATGAGATGTCGTAGTCCCGTTCGCGCGTCGGAACGAAGCATTGGCCTGGCAAGGCTGACCCAGTGACGAGCCGGCAGCGCTACGCGGCGCTGGCCCTCGTGGTTGTCGCGGTGATCGGCGCTATCGCGCTAATCGAGATCGTGGTATCGCCGCCGGACCCTACGGTTGGCGTTGGGCTGCCGGGCGCCGACCAGGCCCAGACACCAGCTCCAGCTGCCGAGACCCCCGCGCCTCCCCTGGCGGTCGCGGCGGCGACCGTCGCGGCCACACCTCGCACGCCAGCCACCAGCACGCCTTCACCCGCACCGGTAGCGTCAGCGCCGGCCACCAGCGCACCGACGGCGGCGACCAGTTCGCCCACCGTGGCAACCAGCGCGCCGGCACCCGTCACTAGTGCGCCCACACCGGATCCCACGCCGCAAGTGGTCGTCGGCCAACTACCCGAGTTGCCGGTCATTGGTACCGCGCCCGAATTCGCTGGAATCACCGCGTGGCTCAACAGCGAAGTTCTGACAATGGATGGACTGCGCGGGCGTCCGGTTCTCATCGACTTCTGGACCTTCGGCTGCATCAACTGCGTCCGCACGCTGCCCCACGTCCGCGCCTGGCACGACGCCTACGCGCCGCACGGGTTGGTGATCGTCGGCGTGCATACGCCCGAGTTCAGGCACGAGTACGAGGAAGCGAACGTGCGCGAGTCGCTCCCGTCGCGCGGGGTGATCTGGCCGGTCGCGATGGACAACGGCTACAAGACCTGGCGCGCCTACAACAACCGCTTCTGGCCGCATAAGTTCCTGATCGATCAGGAGGGGCAGATTCGCTACCACCGCATCGGCGAGGGCGCCTATCAGGAGACCGAGAAGGCAATCCGCGCGCTGCTGGCCGAAGGTGGAACGGAGCTCTCACACATCCCGCTCTCAAGCGCATCCATTCCGCACAAGGTGACGCCCTCACCGTCGACCGGACCTCGGTCGCTCTTCGCCGGCAGCGGCTTCGCCTTCGGGTCCTACCTCGGCAACCCGGTCGGAACGCCCGAGGATGGGGCGCGCGTGTTCACCGACAACGTTGAGCACAATGCCGAGCGTCTCTATCTGGACGGACGCTGGCACTGGGTTCCGAATGCCGCGTTGGCGCTGCCCCAGGCCGAGCAGACGGCGCGCGTCAGCGTTCCGTTCCACGCCCAAAACGTGTCCGCGAGCTTCGGCACCTCCGGCGACGGGCCCGTTCGAGTAGTTGTCACGGTGGATGGCGAGCCGATTCCAACTGACCGCCAGGGTGGCGACGTACAGACCGGCCCCGACGGCCAGACGCACCTGCTCGTGGACCAGTTCCGTCTGTACGACATCCTTCGTAACGGCGCGGAGAGCGTTGGCGAACTGCAATTCACGATTGCCGAACCCGGGTTGGCCATCTACGCCATCTCGCTCACGTAGGTTTCGGCCCGCGGGTGATGGGCGTGTAGCGTGGATCAGACGCTCAATGTCGGCCTGGCGTTCGTAGCCGGGATCGCCTCATTCATTGCTCCCTGCACGCTGGCGCTGGTGCCGGCGTACCTCGCCTACCTGGCCGGGTTCACGCTGACCGATCCGCGCACCGCCAGCCCCCGGCGGCTGCAGGCCGCCACCGTCTTGAACGTTGCCCTCTTCGCCCTGGGGTTTACGGCCGTGTTCGTCGTGCTCGGGTCGTCGCTTGGTGCGCTGTCCAGCTTTGCGGGAGACCAGGCGGTCTGGCTCAACCGAATCGGGGGGCTTCTGATCATCGGCTTTGGCCTGATGACGCTCGGTCTGCTCCGCGTTCCGATCCTGGAGCGGGGATTCACGGTGGACGACCGGTTCGCCCGCCGCCTGCGCTACGCCGGTTCGCTGATCGTGGGCGGCACGTTTGCGGTGGGCTGGATTCCCTGCGTCGGGCCGATCCTGGGAGCGATTCTGGTGCTGGCGGCCACCACGGCCTCCGCCGCGTCCGGTGCCGTGCTCCTCACCGCCTATTCGCTGGGGATCATGTTGCCGTTCGTGCTGGCGGGCGTGTTCTCCGGCTGGACGCGCGTGCTGCTGCGGCGCTATGGACGGGCGCTTCAGGTTGCGGGCGCCAGCGGCGGCGTGCTTCTGATCGCGCTGGGCGTGATCGTGTTCACGAATCTGATGCCGGTTTTAGCCCTGTGTAGTTTACAAAAATACGAGCCCACGAGAAGTAGGGGGATGGGGGGGTT